>OZ271836.1:2403020-2703398 GCA_965601745.1 Alkalispirochaeta sp. | reverse complement strand
CGCTATTACGGTATGCAGGTAATCCGCGAGGGGATCGAGACAAACCCGCGCAACTACACGCGCTTTGCGATTTTATCACGCGGAGCGACGATCGAGACCGCCGATCCCGATATGGCAACGCTCGTTTTCTCGACTCCCGACAAACCGGGCGCTCTCTACGAGGCGATGAGGATTCTGGCCGAGCGATCGATGAACTTAAAAAAGCTCGAATCACGACCGATCCAGGGTGAACCGTGGCGATATATGTTTTACGTTGACGTCGAGTTGCCGCCGCGCGAGGCCGATCTCGCCCCCGTTATCGAAGAACTGGAGACAACAACGCGGGGATTGCGTGTCCTCGGGCGGTTTCGAAGTTCCCGCGGGTACGGGGCGTAGGCGGCGTTTCTACTTGATACCTAATCGTCTTAGCTGTTCCCGCTCTTCTGTCTTGGCTACATACTCGTGAGCCATTTTTCGTGCCCGAACGATGTTCTCACGAATGCTTAAGACCTCGGCGTTTATTGGACGAAGCTGAGGTCGTTGTTCGCGCGCCACTTCGGTGCGAAAATAGGTGTCGATCGACTCAAAACGCCGGATCGTCGCTGTGAGCGACTGAGCTTCCTTGGTGACAAACGCCAGAATCTCGTCCTCCGACGACGCCTCAAGCTTGACCCAACCGGTACCTCCCTTACTGAGGATTCCGTTGTAGATTCGTACCCGACGAGAGATATCCGCGAGAAACTCGTCGAAGTTGATCTTCTCAGTTCGGCGACCGTTTGTTTGTTCGTCGACGTATTCGACGATAAAGATGTGATCCGCGCCGTCTTTTCCGCGCATCCGATCCCAGATCTTTCGCAGCATCTCGCCAAACGAGAGTTTACGACTATCGAGAACGACGAGATTGTCGCTGAGTTTTCGGGTACCAAGCTCGAGTGGTCTGCTATTTCCGGCGAGGGTGCGGGCGGCTCCGAGGAGCGACTGTTTTAAATCCGGCCCTTTCTTTTCGACCGGCTTTTCGACTTTTTTTACCGCCATAGACTCAAGTACCGCCGAGCGCGCCGTCGGACCGGCCCCGGGGTCGTTTTCGGTAAAAATCTCGATGAGAAGCTCGCGGGCAAAGGGTTCACCGGGGAGATAGCGCGGCATTCCGCGTCGAATTTTCTGGACCGCTACTTCGTGTTGCTCCTCGGGAACGGCCACATTGAGACCCAGCGGTCCAAGGACTTCTTTGCGGACGCGATACTTGTACTCTTCACGCATGTAATTCGTGATCGACTTGAGATCGCCAAGTAGCTCAGATTGAATGCGATTGAGCTGTTCCTGTCCGTCGGCAACGACGTTTGCCGAAAACTGATCGGTGCTCCGTTTTACTTTGGCGATCATCTCGGCGACGCTGCGGGTCGTCGGTTTGGTCGAAGCCTCACTCATGCGTTCCCACTGTAAAAAGCGTGCGAATTTTACAAATTGGCGAAGTTGCTTGAGCGTCAGGGCATCAAGCGAGAAATCGACAGATTCGGTGAGATACTCGATCCGTGAGCGATAGAAGTTGAGGCGCTCGGAGAGCGCTTTATCGCGTTCGCTCTCGAGAAAGGGAACGTCATCCGGGACGAGGAGTTCCGATACTCGCTCTTCGTAACCGTAGGGATCGTCCTTGAGTACGCCTTTCTTGGATAGAACGGTGAAAATCGCCTCGAAACTCGATCGTATCCGCCGGTAGTGCTCCTTGAGTTTCGGCGTCACGTTCTCTTCAAGATCAGCACGCCTTACGGTGAGAACCTCGGCCAGTTCCTCAACGTAGTCGTCTAATTCGGCCATCCGACAATGATACGGGTTAGGTTTTTCAGACGCAAGCGACGGCTACCGCAATCGATCATCCGCGGGCGTTGCTACAACAGAGTGTGGACATCATCTTTAGAATTGCCTTAACGATCATAGTTGGATGCGCCGTCGGGTCATGTTCGGGCGTGATGTTCGGCAGGAACCGGGCGATCTCGACCGTCCTCCCCGAGCTGGCCCCGGACTATCAAGCGCTGAGTCTGGATTGGGAGATATCGTGGTGGGACGGCTCTTCCGTCCGGCAGCGACTCGTCGACGCCGATGACAGTGTTGTCGAGCTTCCCGTGGGGCGTGCCGCGCTCGCCGTCGTCGTCGCCCGCCCCGTCGTGGATATCGGCGTCCGCATTCCGCTCGCACCATACGGCGGATGGGCGACGCCGCGAGGCGACAGCGTTGCACTCACGCGCCATTGCGGCGAACTTGGCGAGATCCTCCTTGGGCTCGCGCAGCGAGGACTCGATCCGGCGCTTGTCAACGTTGAACGCCTGTTGGCGTTGATACTGCGGGAATGCGCGTCAACGACAACACGCTATCTCGACACGACGCGAATCTCAGCGGCCCTCTTTGCGCGTGAGATGCGGGCGAGCGATGTTTGCTGCCGGGACGGCGAGGTGTGGGAGCTCCGTCGACAATGCGCGTTGCCGGAACTGTGGTTATCCGATGATCCGGCAGCGATTCCCGTCACGAGCGTTCGTGCCGGTGAGGTCTCAGTCGCTGCGTTACCGGTGATAAGCGGCGAGGTACAGCGATATTGGACGATTGACGAGGCGGAAAACTCGATCGCTCTTCTCACTCTTGCGACAGATCACGATGGACGAGTGACCGCTCTCTTAACGAACCACGTAGTTGACTAGTTTGTCGGGGACCGCAATTACCTTGACGACCTGTTTGCCGTCGATAAACTCGGCTATCCGTTCCTGCTCGGCGGCGAGCTTCTTTAAGTCCTCGACGCTCGTCCCCGCGGCGACCGTGATACGGGCCCGGATCTTTCCGTTCACCTGAAGGACGATTTCCACCTCTTCGTCGTGCGTGAGGTCCTCGGTAAATGAGGGCCACTGCGCCAACGAAACAGGGGGATTCTCTCCCAACATCGACCACAGTTCCTCGGCAAGGTGTGGAGCGTACGGAGCGAGCAGGCGAACAAAGTCCCGCCACAACTGACGCCAGATCACCTCGTGTTTGTACAGCTCGTTGACAAAGATCATCATCTGACTGATCGCGGTATTAAAGGCGAGCTCGTTAGTGTCGTGACCAACCTTTTTTATCGTTTTGTGGAGCAGCCTGTTGATGTCTTCCGGTGCATCGCCGTCCGTTACCGGTCGTTCCGCGAGACGCCACACTCTATCGAGAAAACGATGGACGCCGACCAATCCCTGGGTCGACCAGGGCTTCTCCTGACGCAGCGGCCCCATAAACATCTCGTAGACCCGCATACTGTCCGCGCCGTACGCCTCGACGATGTCGTCGGGATTGATCACGTTTCCGAGGCTCTTGGACATCTTGACGCCGCCCTCGCCGAGGATCATGCCTTGGTTGACCAGACGTATAAACGGCTCGTTTGTGTTTACCACACCGATGTCGTAAAGGACCTTGTGCCAAAATCGCGCGTATAGCAGATGGAGCACGGCGTGCTCGGCCCCGCCAACGTAGAGGTCAACCGGCATCCAGTAGTCGATTTTGTCGCGGCCGGCAAACTCGTTTGCGTTTGTCGGATCGAGGTAACGCAGGTAGTACCAGCAACTTCCGGCCCACTGCGGCATCGTGTTGGTCTCGCGTCGCCCATGTGCGTCGTCACCGCAGTCGGTCTCAACCCATTCGGTGACCGCGGCGAGCGGACTTTCTCCTGTCCCGGTCGGTTTGTAGCTCTCGACCTCCGGAAGCTCGAGAGGAAGGTCCTGCTCCGCAATCGGAATGTAACGACCGCCGCACTCCGTTAACGGAATCGGCTCGCCCCAGTAGCGTTGGCGGCTAAAGATCCAGTCGCGCAGTTTGTAGTTGACCGCTCGCTCGCCGTGAGCTCGTTCCTCCAGCCAGGTCACGATCGCTTTTTTAAACTGCGCTGTGGTGAGGCCGTCGAACTCGCCGCTGTTGATCGCGATACCGGGATCCGGCGTTGCCTGTTCCAGCGGCGATTGCGGGTCCTTTTCGTCTTTTCCGGCAACAACTTTGACGATCGGTAGCTCAAACGCTTTTGCAAACTCCCAGTCGCGCTCATCGTGTCCCGGGACCGCCATTATCGCGCCGGTTCCGTAACTTGCGAGAACGTAGTCGGCGATCCAAATAGGGATGCGTTGATCGTTAACCGGATTAACGGCGTACGCACCGGTAAAGACTCCGGTCTTTTCCTTGGAAAGCTCGGTTCGTTCGAGATCGCTCTTTAGGCGACTCGCCGCGACGTATTCCGCGACGGTATTCGCACGATCCGGGGTCGTTATCGCGGCAACAAGTTCGTGCTCCGGCGCCATCACCATGTAGGTCGCGCCAAATAGCGTATCCGGACGCGTCGTGTACACTTCGATGTGTTGTTCACCTGCCGTCGCCGGCGCTTCCGCGAGGGGAAAGCGAACGTTGGCACCCTCCGAGCGACCGATCCAGTTACGCTGCATCGCCTTAATCGATTCCGGCCAATCCAGATCCTCGAGATCGTTGAGCAGCCGATCAGCGTACTCGGTGATCTTGAGCATCCATTGCCGCAACGGGCGGCGCTCGACCGGAAAGCTGCCGCGCTCGCTTCGTGGTCCGTCGGCAGTGGCGAGGACTTCTTCATTTGCCAGGACGGTGCCGAGATCCTCGCAATACCACATCGGGATTTCGGCGACGTAGGCGAGCCCTTTCTCCCACAGTTTGAGAAAAATCCACTGCGTCCATTTGTAGTAGTCCGGCTTGTGGGTACTGACTTCCCGGTCCCAGTCGTAGGAGAATCCGAGGCTCTTGATCTGCTCGCGGAAGCGGTCAATATTGGCCTCCGTACTGACCCGCGGGTGAGTTCCCGTTTGAACGGCGTAGTTCTCCGCCGGAAGACCAAAGCTGTCAAAACCCATCGGGTGGAGTACGTTGTACCCGTTCATCCGTAGATACCGCGAATAGATATCGGTCGCGGTGTATCCTTCCGGATGTCCGACGTGAAGACCTGCCGCGGAGGGGTACGGAAACATATCGAGCACGTAGCGGCGCTTTTCTTTTGGGATGGAGGGATCCTCGACGGCGCGAAACGTCTTGTTCTCCTCCCAGTAGCGCTGCCACTGTTTTTCGATCTCGCGGAAGGGGTACTTACTCATGCGCGGCATGGTACCGTCTGCTTCACAGCGCCGTCAATCGCGGCGTACAATGGTGAAGATGCCGCGTGAATGGAGACCGTCCTTTGCCGGCGCCTGGTACCCCTCCGATACTGGGGAGCTGCAAAGGCTCGTCAAGCAATACGACCGCACGTCGGAGAGTGACCGCGAGATGGACTCGCGGGTAAGCCGGGCCAATTCCGTACCAAACGTTCTGGTGTTACCTCACGCGGGATTACAGTTCTCCGCCCGCGGACAAATGGCGGGATGGCGAACGATCGCGCCGGCGCGTATCGCCGATATCGAACACGTCCTGATTATCGCTCCGTCCCACTACCAACGGTTTCCGGATAATAAAACTGTCGGAGCGTTGTTTGACCGCTACGTGTTGGCGCCGCTCGCTTTTCCGGGCGCACCGTCGATCGGGACGAGCGAGTCTCCCGATGCGATATTACGCGAACACGCCGTCGAGCTTATGCTCCCGATCGCCGCACTTTTCTTTGCTGATGCATCTCGCGCTCCACGGGTCACGGCTATTATCCTGAGTGCCATCGAATCCCGCGACGAGTTGCTGGCGATGGCGGCGGACCTGCAACGTCGCATCGAAGACTGGATCGATCCGGCGACGACGCTTATCCTCGTGAGCTCCGACTTTACTCATTACGGTCGGCGGTTTAACTACGCCCCGTTTGGAAGCGGCCCGGCGGCGGAAACGCTGCCCGCGGTACAAGCGGTAGATCTCGAAGTTGCCGGGGCCGCTGCGGCCCGTGAGATCGAACGGTACTGGGATCTCATTACGACGCGCAAAACCACGATTTGCGGACGATACGCGCTCGCTCTGGCGATGGCGCTACTCGACGGCTTTGATCCACATCACACGGCCGTTGGTCGCGTCCTGGACTACTATTCCTCCGTCGATGTGGCCGGAAATGGCCGCGATCGTGATTACGTGTGCTACGCGACGATCGCGTATGGTGCCGCGTCGTGATAGTGGTGATTCCCGACGATCGCCGGGCTGAGCTTTTGGAGTACTCCCGACAACTGTTGAGCGCCCGCCTCACGCGGACGATAAATCCGGAGCCCCCGACAAACGCGCCGTTTCTCGAAAATCGGACGGGAGCGTTTGTCACGCTCCGTCGTGACCGCGAACTGCGCGGTTGCATCGGCAGGATCGAGACAAATCAGCGGCTGCTGGAAACGCTTACCCGGGTCACCGTCGATGCGGCGTTTCACGATCCCCGATTTGCGTCGTTGTCAGCTGAGGAACTCCCGGAGATTCGGATCGAGCACTCGATTCTCTCGCCGACGCGGAGTGTTGATACATGTGAAGAGATAGAGCTGGGACGCCACGGAATCATCCTGGAACTCGACCGGCATCGCGCCCTCTTTCTTCCGGAGGTTGCGGCCGAACAAGGTTGGGACCTCTCTCAAACCTTGACCGCCCTTTCGCAGAAAGCGCGGTTACAAGCCGACGCGTGGCGATCGCCGCGATGTCACTTCTCGGTGTTTGAGTCGCAACACTACGGGGAGCCGCTTGGAGAATAAGCAGATCCGCTGCGATTTTTGCGCTCACCGCTGTGTGCTCGCCCCGGGACAGCTCGGGCGATGCGGTATCCGCGAGAACCGTGGTGGTACATTGCTTACGACGACCTACGGACAAATAGTAGCCGCCGCCGTTGATCCTATCGAGAAGAAGCCGCTCTTTCACTTCTACCCGGGCTCGACCGCTTTCTCGGTCGCCCTCGCGGGGTGCAACTTCCGCTGTCGATTCTGCCAGAATGCGTCGCTCGCCTTCCCCGAACTCTTTGAGCGCGACGTCCGACGGTGGACGATCGACGAGTTGCTCTCCGCCTGGCGGTCAACGAGTTCTCCGACGATCGCGTACACCTACAGCGAACCCGGTGTCTGGCAGGATTTTCTTCTCGACACAGCTCGACCGGCGGTTGAAGAAGGCGCCCGCATAGCGATGGTTACCAATGGATTTCTCACCGCTGAGGCGGCCGATCGACTGGTCGATGTCGTTGACGCATTTAACATAGATCTCAAAGGTGACGAACGTTTCTATCGCACGTTGTGCCACGCGCACTTCGATCCGGTCGTCGCGACGACCGAGCGTATCGCACGGACTCGTCACGTCGAGGTGACGACGATGCTCATTGAGTCGACGCACTCGGTCGATCTACTCGAACGCCTCGCCGACCAACTCGCCCGCGCCGGAGTAAAAGTATGGCATCTCAGCCGGTTTCACCCCGCCTGGAAAATGCATGACGAACCGCGGACCAGCGAGGGATTTATCAAAGACGCCGTCGAGCGCGTGCGGGAGCGCTGGAATAACGATATTCCCTTTATCTACGTCGGGAATAGCCGACAATCCGAATATCTACGGACGGCGTGCCCGCGCTGTGGTAGGCTCTGCGTCGAGCGAAATGGGCGGGTGATTGATCATACGATCGGCGGACGATGCCCATCGTGCGATTTTACCCTCTACGGTCGGTTCTAGTTCGGTTATATCAACGTTGGGAGGCACATATATGGACAGACGTGGGACGATTCGCGTCATTAGTCTTCTTGTTCTTGGATTTTTATGTGGCGGACGGCTTGCCGCCGATAGATCGATTTCCGCCGGTATCGGCTACAACTTCTTTCGTTATGAAACCGGGTACCTTACCGCGTTGTCGCTTACCTGGCTCGAGGAGTTGCAACCCGGTTTAGAACTCAATATCGGCTCGGAGTTTGGGATCACGACCGACGAGAACGAGGACGGCGACACTGTTCCGCAGTTCCTCATTCCCGTCAACCTCGGACTCAACTTCACCTTTCCCCGCGAGCGCGTCGTATACCTGTTTGGTACCGGAATCACTCCCGTCTTTAATTCAGATCCCGATTCAGACGAGGATGAGTTCCAGTTCCTCATGGGTCCGTACGTCAAAGGTGCATTTCGTCTCCGCGTTCATCCGATTATGAGTTGGTACCTCGAGTACCAACAAGACCTGCTCATCGGCGGAGACGACTGGATTAACGCGGCATCGCGCCTGACAACGGGCATCAACTTTGCGATCGGCGGTGAGTAGGCCGTAACCTACCACTCGAGCGGCTTTCCCAGAAAGTCGAGAAAGGACGCGTCGCCGCGCCGCCACTTGTCAATTCGATCGGCGATTCCTGCGGCGGATTCCTCGACCGAAAAGTGCGCGGAAGAACCACCCATGTCAGTCCTGACCCATCCAGGGTGGAGCAAGAACGAGTCGATTCCCAATAGATCGAGATCGTACGACAAGAGCTTTCCGAGCATGTTGAGCGCCGCTTTGCTGACCGAGTAGCTGTAGTTTCGCCGACCCGTCGCTCCAGAGAGGCTGCCCATGATCGAGCTGATATGGACCACCCGGGGGCGCCATCCGTTGCTGCTTTCGCCGACGCGGCGTTCGAGTTGGCCGAGAAACGCTTGGACGACACGCAGCGGCGCGACCGTGTTGACCTGCAAGGTGCGTTCGAGCTCCGCAATCGGAAAATGCCGTGGATCGGGAGCTTCACGCGAGAGGAGCACGCCTGCATTGTTAACCAGAACGTCTATTCCCTCCTGGGCTGTTTCACCAATAACCGCCGCGGCCTGAGACAGCGATTGCTCGTCCGTAACGTCGGCGCGTATCGGCGATATCGTATCGGGGTACTCCCGGGCGAGTGCGTCGAGTGCCGGCGAGGACGGATCGCGCGCCAGCGCAAACACGCGTTTCCCGCGCCCCGCGAGCGTGCGCGTAAGGTCCAGACCGATACCGCGAGTCGTACCGGTAATCACGTAGTTCGTTGGATTCATATCTAAATGTTACGGTTCGCGCGAGGACGCGGTCAATCAGATGTGCGTCGCGTGTATGTTACCTGCACGATTCGGTTTTTCTCGATGCTGGCGACCGTAAAGTCACCCGACGGTGAGCTGATCACCTCGGATGGGCTTGGGATCCGGCCGAGCTGTTCAACGAGCCATCCCCCAAGCGTATGGACATCGTTGCTCTCTGTCTCGAGCGAGTCCGGGAGGAAGTCGTTGATCACCGATAACGGTATGTCCGCCCGAATCAAAAAACGGTGCGGTCCGAGGCGAGTGATCTTGGTACCCTCGCGAGACTCGTTCTCGTCGTAAATCTCTCCGATGATCTCTTCAACGATATCCTCAAGCGTGACGATACCGGCGACGCCGCCAAACTCGTCGAGGACAATCGCAAGATTTAGTTTTTCGCGGAGGAGCTGCGTCATCGCTTGATCGATTCGTCTCTGTTCGGGGATAAACAACGGCTCAAGCATAATTGAGCGGACCGGATCGTCGGCTCGATCAAGATAGCGAATGAGATCCTTGGTCAAAACCACTCCGACGATCTGCTCGGGATCGTCCTTGAAAACCGGTATTCGGGCAAATCCCGTTTCACCGGCCGATCGGGCGGCATCGCCGATACTGGTGTTCCGCTCGAGGCTAGATACGTCGGTCCGATGGGTCATTATAGCGCCGACGGAAATGTCGCTAAAACGAAACAGGTTCTTTACGAGTCGTGACTTGTAGGCCTCAAGGATCCCAAGACTCTCAGCGTGGCGAACGATGTGCAGGATGCCGTCAAGCGTCAGCGATCGCCGTCCATGGGCGCCGCTAAGTCGGGCGACGGTCCTGCTGAATCCCGCGATCAAGAGAATAACCGGGTGAAAGATGATCGAAAGAACGCGGATCATCCGGGCGGTGCGCAGACATATAGACTCGTTAAAGGCGATCGCGAGTTGTTTGGGGGTTACTTCGGCAAACATAAGCATTACGAGCGTCATAACGCCGGTCATCAGTCCGATCGCCGTACTACCGAATACGCGTATCGTTATTTGTGTGGCCAGTGCGCTTGCCGCGATGTTCATGAGGTTGTTGCCGATCAGAACTGTCGTGAGGAGGCGATCGGGGCGGGAGGCGAGTTCGGCGACGAGGGGTCCCCGCGGGTCTTTACGACCGCGCAGAGATGCAATTTGGGCCGGGGACAACGACGTAAACGCCGACTCGGTGCCCGAGAAAAAAGCGGACAGGACGATAAAGGAGGAAAGAAGACCGACCGAAAGAGGTATACTCACCGTGGTTCCGTTCGAAAGACTATTCCATGGAACGGATTCGGGCAATAAAAAAGCGCCGGTTTCCCGGCGCTTTTTTTCTTCTCGCGATCGCTATTCGACGTTGAGGACCTCTTTCATCGCTTGAACGATGCTGTCCTTGGGTAGCGCGCCGACCGCCATCTGGGGTTTTTCGCCGACGGGTACAAAAAGCATCGACGGAATGCTCTGAATTCCAAAAACCATCGCCAGCTCCTGCTCGGCATCCGTATCGACTTTGTAGATATTGAGCTTATCCGAGTACTCGTCGGATAACTCCTCAAGAATCGGGGCAACCATTTTACAAGGACCGCACCAATCGGCGTAAAAATCGATTATCGCGGGCTTGTCCCCCTCAAACTTCCACTCTTTGTTCTCTTCAAAGTTGTAAACTTTTTCCTGGAACGACTGCTTGGTCAGATGTTCAGTCATTACTTCTCCTGTCGATCTAACAAATTATATATAGAAATTAAGGAAATCAAAGGATAATGGCAAGCTTTTAGCGGGCAAAGACGATCGCACGATCGTCGCCGACAAGAAGCGTCTCCAGAATGCTCACCGCGTTGTCCCGAGCGAGCATGGCTAGCTCTTCCAATTGCGGATCGCTCCCGATCTGTTCGTGAACAAACTCGGATATCAAACGCAGTTCTGCGGCGTCGATCGCTACCGGGCCATACGGATAATTCTGGCGGTCGATATCTTCGATCACCGTGCGGTATCGCGGTTGAGGCGGAAGCCGAACCGTGGTCCGCTGCTCGTCGACGCTAAACTCGATCTCGTCCACGTCGTAGTAGAACGTCACGACGGTCGTAAGCACAACAAATGGGCCCTCGGTACGCGCCAATGCGAGTCGTGTATCCCAGGCGAGCGACGCGGCCCGGAGATGACCGTACTCCTCGGGAGAAAGACTGTCGATATCGCGCGTCAGTAGTTCATTGTACGACAGCTCAGCCAGGTAGAAGTCGTGCGGGAATACTGTACGCCGAACCCAGGAGAGCGTTTCGAGTTCAGATGTCGTTTCGCCGCCGAGAAAGGATCCCGCGGAACCGCTTATCGCATCTGATTCAAAAAACCGGTTTTGTAGCGACGGCGTGAGAACGATGAGAAGAAAGATCGTCGAAACCACAAGGAGCGCGGTCGCACCCGTCAACGGGATATCCCGACGTTTTGTTTCTTTCATCCGCGTATTCCGTCTTGAGGGCGAAAGCGAACGTTTACCTCCGCGTATCCGGCACTCCGCCCAAGTTCTCGAACGACGCGGCGCGCGTGCTCTTCGGCGTCGGCTAACAGACCGCGGCCGACTGCGTCTTTCCGATTGGCCTCTTTGCTCAGCGCGAGTTGGTCGCCGACGTCAAGCCAATCGAGGCGTCCGAGCCGTTCGGTCGCGAAGTACTGTTCGATCGATTCCTCATCGGCGTCAATGGTGAGAACCTCGGCGGGAGGCAAGGTTACAAAAAGCGCCTCCTGGTTCTCGCTCAAGGACACGTCAAATCCGCGAGTCAGGTCTACACCGGCGATCACGACGATCTCGACGGCAAATAGAACCTCTCGGCGTCCAGCGGGTACGCCAAGAATCCGACCTCGCTCAAAGAAGTACACGACCTCGCGGTAGCGATACTCGGCCAGCATAAGCGTCCGCAAATCGGTGATCTCTTGGCGAACCTCGGTAACCGGATGCGGCCGCGACTCGCGGTTCCGAGTCACCAGCACGACCAAGCCACCCATCAGAGAAAGAAACGATATCACCACAAAAACGAGAGATATTGTTCGTTTCATTGTGTCCTCGTAAATGTACACCCCACCCGGGAGCGAGTGCAAAGGGCACCTCGCTGTGCTACACTCGTTACCATCGCTATGAGAGGCGCAACGAAGAGCGGATTCCTCGTCTTGGTATTGGCATCGGCTTGGGTTGCCCCGCTCTCAGGACAGGAGAGTTCCTCACTTCGTCCGGCTGTGGTGCTTTCCGTTGTGGCCGAGGACGACCAGCTCGCCGACAGCGCGATCGCGGCGCGCCGTCTGGCCGCTTCCGCGATCGAGGGACGGATCCGCTCCGCACTTCGGTATCGACTGTCGCGAACGACCGTTTCCGGCGACCTCGAGGGCTCTCAAGAGTCGTGGGATAGCGCCGACAGCGCCGCCATCCTCGTTCGACTCGCCCCGCGTCGCGACGGATCCCTCCGTGTTGAACTGGATCTATGGTATAGCGGGGCCTATCGGTGGTCGGCAGAAGAGGACCTCCCCGACGGCAATGACCGCGTCATTCTGGTCGACGCGTTGGCGACCGCGCTCGAGCGCGAGCTCGCGGCGCTGTATCCCGGATTTGGAAGAATCTCTTTTGTCGCCAACGGCGCCCCGATCGACTATTTTATCTTCGCGAATGGCGAGTACGTCGGTGCAAACCTCGCGGCGACCGAGCTGCTCGTCGGCGAGTACGAGATCGAGATCCGACGTCGCGACGACGGATTCGAACATGTCGTCGGTCGCAGCACTATCCAACTCGACCGCCAATCGTTTTACGAGCTTGTCTTTCGGCTCGAGGAGATTCCGCCACCCGTCCCCGGTTACTTGCGCCTCGCGAGTCCGGAAGATCGCTGGAAACGCCTCTTTGACATTTCGGCGCTGTATGCGATTCCGTTTCTCGATGATTCCGAGGTCGTCGACATGGAGGCGGCGATCGGACTGGCGACCGCCGCGTTTAACGACGTGTTGTTTCGTGGCCACCTCGTCGGTCTTCAGGCCGGTTATATCGGCACCTGGTACGAGGAAGATTCGATCTCGAGTCAACTCGACGTTACTCCGGTCTTGTTGACCACGGGTGGGGTGTTGGGACCGGTAGCCGGTTTTGATGCCCTGATCCACGTGGGCGCCGGCGTTGCCGCGACTGCGTCCGACTTCGAGTATCGCGATGCTGACGGCAATAGACAGCGATTCGACGCGCGAGGAGGCTCACCCGTCTTTAGCGGTGGGCTTCAGTTTGGGTATCGAATCGTTGGACCGCTACGGTTGTCGAGCTCGGTCCAAACGCTTGTCCTCGTCGAGAACGGTGAACCGTATGTGTGGCTCGGATTTGGCGTAGGACTAGGAGCTCGCTTCTAATGCTCAAGCTAGGCGGTATCAAAATCGTCGCTCTTGTCCTGTTTGCGGCGATACCGGGATTGTTTTTGTCCTGCGATCTCTTTTCCACCGCGGTAGTCGGTCCGTTTGCCGAAGCAGCCGCCGGCGATTACGACTATCTCATTGCCGGCGACTTCCAATTCGTCGACGGCGCCGCCCAATCCTACGTCGCTCGTCTGGACAAGAACGGGCGTCGCGTCCGATCCTTTGATCCGGTTGTCGACGGTCCGATCCACGCGCTCACGACGCTCGATCGGGGAGGGGAGACGCACGTTCTTATTGGTGGGGAGTTCTCGACGGTTGATGGGGTCTCCGTACCGGGAGTAGCCCTGCTCCGTCTCGACGGAACTCTCGTAAGTGGCTTTGCGCCCGATCTCGGACCGGCGATCGGCGGAGCGGGTGCACGGACGATTTACGATTTCTACGTTGTGCCCGAGCGGGGGACGGTAGTTGTTGGTGGATTGTTTGACGGGGCGGTAGCTGTCGGCGGAACGGTGGTTGATACGGCCTACTCGAACTTGGCCGAACTTCGACTGTCCGACGGACGCGCCGTCACACGATTTGCCCCGCAGGTTACCGGTACGGTCTATGACCTGGCGGCGGCTGGTTCGGCATCCGGGTGGCGCGTTTTCGCGGCCGGTGACTTGGTCCAGGCGGGAGGGATCACCGCCCCGTTTGCCGCGGCGATCGATGGCGACGGCGAGGTTGTCGCCAGAATCTCGGATCCCGCGGCATTTGCCGATGCCGGCTTGTCGGAGCGTTTTAACTACGTGACTCCGTCGGGCGACGATTCTGATTTTTTTGTGAGCGGGAACGACGACGTAATTCTTGACGGCTATGAGCTTACCGCAATCGCCATCGGCGCCGGCGTCCCGGGCGCCCCCGGCGAGTTTAACCCGACGGGTTTCCAGCTCAGCGAGCTCGACGGATTTGTCAACGTCGTATCGCAAACCCCCGACGGAAGTCTTTTTTTCGGTGGCGAGTTTACGATGATCGACGAGTTTCCCCTCGGCGCCGCAGTCCCCCAGGCGTTTGTCGCCGCGTACTCCGAGGCAGGTCTCGACGTCAACTTTCCAGTGACGGTCGACGGACCGGTGTACGACGCGTTTTTCCTGCCCGGTCCGAGACTCCTCATCGCCGGTGGATTTGCGACAAGTACGAGCAGCAACGGGAACGGACCCGGGTATCTGGTCATGATCGATGAGAGTCTGGCGATCGATAACGGGTTTTCCCCCGACCTGGGGCGGTCCGATGCCGCCGCACCCGCGGTCCGTGTGATCAGACCGATTCCAGCGTTTGACGGTGACTAAATGGACACGACCAAGATTGTAGATCAGGTAGACCTCATTCGACAGGTGTTTTCCTACGCCCATCGATTTCGCAATCGCACCTTTGTTATTCACGTAGAGACGGGAGCGCTCGAGGACGGGCGCCTCGACAGTCTTGTCGGTGATCTTGCTCTGTTACACCAGGCCGGCATCAGAATCATCCTCGTACCAAGCGCGCGCCTCAGAATCGACGAGGTCCTTGGGCGCTACGGCGTAGCCTCACGCCGCGTCGAGGGTATTAGAATCGCTTCGTCGGATGCGATTCCGTTTATCAAGATGGCGGCGTTTGACGTTACCAACCGTTTTATGACGATTCTCACGGCGCGCCACACCAATGCGGTGGTCGGCAACTGGGTACGAGCCCGCGGAATCGGCGTGATCAACGGCGTCGATTTTGCCCATTCCGGCGTCGTCGAGCGTATTCAGACGGAGATGCTTCGCGGTGCTCTCGATCAGGGAATTATTCCCATTTTCCCGTGTATCGGCTGGAGCGTTTCCGGTAAGCCGTACAACATCTCGTCCCGCGAGCTTGCCTTTCGCATTGCGCTCACGATGGAGGCGAATAAGCTTTTTTTTGTGACCGACCGGGTCGAACTCACGGCGGCGGAGCTGAGCTTGCCGGACGGTATCGAGGCCGAATCCGACGGACGAATCAGCCGCCTTTCGGTCGAGGAAGCCGGCGAGCTACTCGAAGTAAACGGCATACACGGCGCCGAGATAGACGCCGAGCAGCCAAGCGGGTATCACGACGGGCTTCGTGAACGACTCGAATATCTCCGCCTCGCGTTTCTCGCCGCGGGCGCGAGCGTCAACCGCGTCCATATCGTTGACGGGCGACGTGAGGGCGTTATTCTCGTGGAGGTGTTTAGCAGTTCCGGGGTCGGTACGATGGTGCACGCCAACGCGTATCAGAGCATTCGACCGATGCAGACCGGCGAGATTGCGACGGTACTTCGACTGATGCAGCCTCTGGTCGATAAGGGAATTCTGGTTCGTCGCGAGCCGGAAGAGATCGCGGCCGTTGCCGGGGACTTTGTCGTACATGAAACCGACGGGCGAATACATGGCTGTGGCGCCCTCCACGAGTACGCAAATGGAAGCGGCGAGATCGCGGCGATCGCGGTTGACCCGGCGTACGAGGAGTTTGGGATCGGACGGCGCATCGTTCAGTACCTGATCGAGGAGGCGACGCGTCGCGGGCTCCGTTCGATTTTTGTTCTCACCACGCAGACGAGCGACTGGTTTGAGCGAATCGGTTTTGTCCGCGTCGGGATCGACGAGCTTCCCGAGGAAAAGCAACGCAGCTACAATCTGACGCGCAATAGCATAATCCTCCGCTATCGTCTTTCATCCGTTGCCTGATCGGTCATCCCTCGGTATATTTCGGCTCAGCCGGAATTTCGTCACGCACGAACTTGATCTCCGGCATACATCATTGGGAGAGAATAGAGATGGCCACACATCAATTCCAGACGGAAGTAAACCAGCTTCTACACCTGATCATTCATTCGCTTTACTCGCATCGAGAAATCTTCTTGCGCGAGCTCGTGTCAAACGCGAGTGATGCCCTCGATAAGCTGAAGTATCGGACGATCACCGACGAGGCGTTTAAAGACTTTGCGTTTGAGCCGCGAATCGATATTGAGTTCTCCGATAGTGACAAAACGCTCACCGTACGAGATACCGGTATCGGTATGAACGAGACCGATCTCGTCGAGAACCTCGGTACCATTGCCAAGAGCGGGACCCGCGCGTTCCTCGACAACCTCACCGGCGACAATCAGGCCGATTCCAATCTCATAGGGCGGTTTGGCGTCGGCTTTTACTCGGTTTTTATGGTTGCGGATCGGGTCGAGGTGACCACGCGAAAGGCGGGCGAGGATACCGCATGGCACTGGGAGAGTGACGGGCGCGGCTCGTTCGAGATCGCGGAAGACAATCGCGACAACTCGGGGACGACCGTCGTTCTCCACCTGAACGACGACGGCGCGGAGTACGCCACGCGGTGGAGTATAGAAGAGGTAATCAAAAAATACTCAAACCACATTGCGTTTCCGATCTACCTGCACTACGAGAAAAAAGAGTACGACGATAAGGGTAAAGAGAAGGGGACGACGGCGACGGTCGATCAGATCAACACCGCCAGCGCGCTGTGGAAACGTCCAAAATCGGAACTCACCGACGAGGACTATACCGAGTTCTACAAGACGATAAGTCACGGCGGCGAAGATCCGCTTTTCTACATCCACACGCGTGCCGAAGGAACGATGGAGTACACGACGCTGTTCTACGTTCCCCAGCGTGCACCGTTTGATATGTACCAGGTCGACTACAAACCCGGCGTTAAACTATACGTCAAGCGCGTCTTTATTACGGATGACGACAAGGAGCTCATGCCGAGTTACCTCCGCTTTGTTCGCGGTGTTATCGACTCCGAGGACCTGCCGCTGAACGTGAGTCGTGAGATACTGCAGCAAAACCGCGTCCTCGCCAAAATCAAGGAGAGTTCGGTCAAGAAGTTGCTCAGCGAGTTTACTCGGGTCGCACTCGAGGAGCCGGAGAAATGGGCGACATTTGTCGAGGAGTTTAATCGGCCGCTCAAAGAGGGGTTGTATTCGGACTTTGCCAACCGCGAAACCTTGATGGACCTCGTTCGATTTAAGTCCACGGGGGCCGATGGCTGGACGAGCCTCGCTGAGTACAAAGAGCGAATGCTTCCGGACCAAAAAGCGATCTACTACATCACCGGAGACAACGAGGCGACGTTGAGACGCTCGCCGCTCCTTGAGGCGTACCGAAAGAACGATCTTGAGGTACTTATCATGGACGAGGAGATCGATGAGCTGGTCGTACCCGTTTTAGGTAAGTACAAAGACATCGAACTCAAGGCGGTAAACCGATCCGACGCCGGTGACGATCTCAAGGACAAAAAAGATCAAAGCCGCGAGAAAGAGATCGAACCGCTTCTTAAGCGAATCAAAGAGAAGCTCGGCGATCGGGTTAAGGACGTCAAACCGTCGGTGCGTTTGGATGACAGTCCCAGTTGCATGGTCGTGGACGAGTCTGATCCGACGATGAAGATGGCTCAGATGATGAAAGCGCTCGGCCAAGCGGACCTCCCCGAGGTCAAACCGATTCTCGAGGTAAATCCGGATCATGCGATCGTTCAACGGATGCAGGAGCTGGAGGACGACGACCAGTTTACCGACGCGGCGTTTCTCCTCCTCGACCAGGCGATGCTCGTGGAGGGCGTTATGCTTAAAGATCCCGCCGACTTTGTACAACGACTCAACAGGGTAATGGGTCGCGCATTTTGAGTCTTGCGGCGGCGCTGGTCGTGTTGGCGGCCGTGCTCAGCGTTCCGGCGATCTTTATGGGTCATCGTGGGATTAGCGGAGTACGGATCGTCAAGACCGCCGTCACCGCCCTATTGTTTGTCGCCGCTGTAACGACGATCCGCGCCCGGGAAATGGGGCTTGATCACGCGCGCCTGTTTCTCGTCGCCGGGCTCGCGGTGACGGTGTTGGCTGATTGGTTTCTGGCTCCCGTCGACAACAGCCGGACGTTTGCGTTTGGATTGGCGGCGTTTATGCTGGCCTACCTGTTGTACGGGGTCGCGGTGCTGATGATCGCCGAGCCGTGGGCCTTTTTGTCGGTACCGATTGCAGTCGCGGCCGGCTACCTGCCCGTCGCGGTTGTGAGCCTCGTACAGTACCTCACGCTACGGCGTCTGGAAGATCGATTGCGCGTACCGGTCGCGCTGTACGTGTGTATCGCGGCAAACCTTCTCGCCGCTGCCTTACTCTTGGTCGGCACTCCCGACGGCGGGTCGGCCGATGCGTTCGACGTCGCCGGTCGGCGACTTCTGCTTTTTGGCGCGGCGATGATCTATCTATCCGATAGCTTGATCGCCCACAACCTTTTCCGACGACCTCTGCCCGGATTCGAATTATGGATTATGCCGACTTACTACGCGGGACAAATTGCCATTACGGTGGCCCTTATTCGCTAGCGATCTCTTCGACCCGCACCGCAAGAATGTGTTCCTGATTCCTGATGCTCTCGAGCGTTGCCGTATCCGGCGCCTGCGGGAGACGCAAACTACAACTGGCCGTTTCGCCGCGCTGAAACACGGTGTTGGTCATCTCCTCTACGTTTATCGTTTGCTCGCGGAGCGCGTCGAGTACTCCCGCGAGCACGCCGACTCTGTTGCGGTGCCGAACGACGAGGACGATACGTCCCGGTCCGGGAGTGTTGAGATTGACCGCGTTCGCCGGTATTCCGGTGTCTTTAAATACCCGCACAATATATGCCGCCTCGGCCGCAATCGCCTCGGCTGCCTGGGCCGTTGAAGCTCCGATGTGGGGCGTCGCCGCAGACAGGATATCGATCTCGTCGGGTTTCCACTCGGCCTCGCCCGATCCCGGTTCCTCGGCGTAGACATCGAGCGCCACTTTGAGCGATCGCGCGGAGATCGCCTGACCAAGAGCGTTCTGATCGACGATATCGCCGCGCGAGGTGTTTACGAGAATAGCGCCCTCTTTCATCGCCATGAGAAACAGCTCGTTGACGAGCCCCTGAGTTTCCGGCGTTGATGCCAAATGGATCGAAACAACGTCGGCCCGCTCCGCAAGTTCGACCGGAGAGGACACCCGCTCGACGCCCGCGAGCCGCGCCTTCTCCGGCGTGAGACTCCGACTCCACACAAGTACGTTCATCCCAAGCGCGCTCGCGTAATCGGTAACGAGTGCACCGATCGTTCCGTACCCGAGTATGCCGATCGTCCGGCCGTAGAGACCACGGGCCTTTCCGTAATGCTTTTTGCGCCATCGACCGTGCGTGAGGTCCGCCGTCGCGCCCGCGATCCCGCGATCCGCTGCGATGACAAGACCGATCGCGAGCTCAGCAACGGCGTGGGCGTTTTTCCCCGGACAGTTGGCAACAAACACTCCCGCTCGATCGGCCGCCTCGAGATCGATCGTGTTGACACCCGCTCCCGCACGGACGACGAGGGCAAGATCGGACGCGGTCTCAAAGACATCGGCGCCAACGCGAGTTGAACGGACGATCAACACGTTGAAACCGGCAACCGCTTCAGCAAGCTCCCCTGCGGTGAGTTTTGGCTGGGAACTGACCGAGCAACCAAACGCGGTGAGCGCTTCGATGGCGGAGGGACTGAGAGCATCGGCAACAAGTACGTTCATACTTGTAGCCTATACTCGGTTTGACAAATTGGATAGCGCGCGTCGAGCATATACGACCGCTCGGCAAATCAGGATCGATGAGACAGGTGTGGAACGTCCTGCGCCGCGTTTATCTCACGATACCGACGGGGAGTTACGCCCTCAAAACGGCGAAACACGGTTGAAAAGTAGCTGTCGCTCTCAAAACCGACGCGGCGGGCGATATCGTGAACCCGCATAGACCTTTGGCCGACGAGGAGTTCCTTGGCGCGGTCGATTCGACGTTGGTTGATATACTCGACCGGTCGACGACTCGTAAACGACCGGAACAGATCACAGAAGTACTGCGGACTTACCCCCACCGAATCGGCGAGGTCATCGAGCGACAGTGGGCGGTCGAGCCGCTTCTCGATCAGATCAAACGCCGGTTTGAGTCGCATAATACGCGCGTCGTGGCTTTCCGAATCGGAGTTTCGGACGTACTTGAGCAGGGACAAGAGAAGTTGATAGACGAGACCTGATCCGTCGACACCACGAAGTGGATAGTCGCTTCGCAAGGTCGAAAGCGCTTTCGCGATGAGACTGGCTATCGCCTCGGGATTTGACGCCCGGTATACCCCGGTGGAGTTCATACCGAGGTAGTGGAGCATGCTCGGTACGTGGTGACCCGAAAATGTAATCCAATGGACGTGCCATGGCTCCGTTGTCGCTCGGTAGGCGTGCTTTTCATTAGGAAAGAGAAGCATTCCCGATCCGTCGGCTACCGCTTCCTCGTTTTCATCCCACATTAGGCGACCGGCGCCGTCTATCGTTTGGATCCATTGATACGAAGGAAAACCGAAGGGGCGATCGATCGGATACTGGTAGAAATGAACACCGGCGCCAAGGAGTTGGAACGGTAGCTCGTTCTCAACCTCGGTTGGTGTGTAGAGGACAAAGTCTCCCTCGCGACGACCGGCATCGTGCTGGTTTACCACCCTAATATGTTAATACATTGCTGAAAATCACGAAAGTACGGATCGATTACCGCGGCTATTTCGCTACCGACGGTGATGAGAACACAAACATCGACGAATAAGCACGTAAGCAGGCGAAAAAGTTGAAATTGACGGTTGTTCGTAGCGGGTGGACAATTGAAAAAGAAGAACTACTCACGAAGAAGGAGATTTTCATGAAGTTCACAAAAGCGATATGGCTTTTTGCCCTTGTAGCTCTCGTCGTGCTCGCCGGATGTGCCCGCGAGGAAGCTGCCGATGACGCGGCTGCGGCAGACGACGCTGGAGAAGCTGAGCTGACGACCCTTGTCATCAACTCAAACCTCTCCGACCCGGCGCCGCGAGAGGCGTTTCAGACGCTCGTGAGCGCGTTTGAGGCCGAATATCCGGAAATCGACGTTACGCTCAATACCTTTGACCATGAGGCGTACAAAACCGCGATCCGAAACTTTCTTGCGTCGGATCCGCCCGACGTCGCCCTCTGGTTTGCGGGTAACCGGATGAAGTTTTTCGTCGACGAGGGGCTTATTATGGACGTCAGCGACCTGTGGGATGACGCCGGATTTACCGATACGATGGCCTCGAGTCGTGCGGCGTTTACCGTCGACGGCCGGCAATACGGAGTTCCCTGGGGTTACTACCAGTGGGGCGTCTTTTATCGCACCGACATCTTTGATCAGTACGGTTTGGACGTGCCGGAGAACTGGGATGAGTTTCTCGAAGTCGGCGATACCCTCGTCGCCAACGGAGTTACTCCGGTAACGATCGGAACTAAGTTTCTCTGGACCGCCGCAGGTTGGTTTGACTACCTCAACTTGCGCGTAAACGGCTACGACTTTCACATGGATCTGACCGCCGGAGAGGTCGCATACACCGACGAGCGGCTCGACGACGTGTTTGACGTCTGGACCGATCTCATCGATCGTGGATTTTTCCTCGAGAATCACGCAACCTACTCCTGGCAGGAAGCGCAGGCTCCGCTTATCAACGGTCAGGCGGCGATGTACCTCATCGGTAACTTTATCGTCCCCGACCTCGAATCGGCCGGCGTCATCGACAACATCGGATTTTTCCAGTTTCCGATCTACGATTCGTCGATTGGTGTATACGAGGACGCACCGACTGAGGCCTATCTTGTGCCTTCGGGAGCGGAGAACGTAGAGGAAGCCAAGCTGTTCCTCGAGTTTGCCTCTCGCGCCGATGTACTCGCCGATTTTGCCTATTCGGTCGGTAACATCCCGCCAAATCGCGAAAGCCGTGCTCCCGAAGACCGGTTTACCGTCGCGGGATTTAACATGCTCAACGAAGCGGACGGTCTCGCCCAGTTCTACGATCGCGACACCAACCCCGAGATGGCCGCCGCCGGTATGGAAGGCTTTCAGGAGTTTATGGTGAATCCCGACCGAGTCGACGCGATTCGTGAGCGCCTCGAGCAGGAGCGAATGGCAATTTTCCAGTAGGAAACACCGTTTTCCGATCCGGAGGTGGCGCCATTTGCCACCTCCGTTTTTATATCGAGGAGCGTCCCCGTGAAACAGGCCACAGAGTATCGTTGGCTCCGACTGCAGTTTAAACTCGCCCCCGTCTACTTTCTGGCGCCGGCCCTGATCCTCTTTTCGATTTTTGTCCTCTGGCCGATCGTACAGAGTATCTGGATCAGTTTTCATGATTGGAGCGGATTTGGTCCGATGACCTGGGTGGGATTAGATAACTATCGCGTTCTCCTCAGGGACAGCGACTTTCAGCTTTCGCTCGCCAACAACATTCGCTGGCTTGCCCTTATGATGCTCGCGCCGGTTGGCGGTCTGGCTATCGCGCTCTTTCTCAATCAGAACGTTCGCGGCATACGGTTTGCCAAATCGCTGTTCTTTTTCCCGTTTGTTATCAACTTGGTCGTTATCGGCCTGATTTTTTCCTGGTTCTATAATCCCGACCTTGGTATTCTCGCCGCAATTCTTACCCGGCTCGGTCTCGAACCGGTCCCGATTCTCGCGACCGAAGGCCTCGCGACCTACGGGATTATCGCTGCGGCGCTCTGGCCGCAAACGGCGTACTGCATGATTTTGTACCTCACCGGACTCACGAGTATGAACGCCCAGGTAGTTGAGGCCGGGCGGATCGACGGTGCGCACGGATGGACGATGCTTCGCCATGTCGTCCTTCCCCAGCTGCGGGGAGCGTCGTTTATCGCGGTCGTCGTGACGGTAATCGGGGCGCTGAGAAGTTTTGATCTCATCGCGATTATGACGGCCGGCGGTCCATGGGGTACGAGCAACGTTCTCGCCTACCTGATGTACGAGGAGGCCCTCTTTAACTTCAAGATGGGTTACGGCGCCTCAATCGCGGTGATTCTCTTCTTGATGATGTCGGTGTTTATCGCATTTTTCCTGCGTTCGGTCGTTCAAAACGAGAGGGGCTGAGATGTTTCCAACTCCTATAGAAAAAACCAGTGCTCCGGTTCGAATAATCTACAAAGTCGCGCTTCCGGTTGTGTTAATCGGCTGGCTGCTGCCGATGCTCGCAATCCTCGTTACCTCAATACGCGGGAACGCCGATATCATCGCCGGTAACTACTGGGGATGGCCGACCGAGTTTAACCTCGCCGAAAACTACGCCGAGGTATTTAACCCAGCGCGTAGTCCCATGCTGCGCTACTTTATCAACTCCGTGGTCATCACCCTGCCCTCGGTGGCGATGGCGATTTTCTTCAGCGCGATGGCCGGCTACACGCTGGCGATCCATCGCTTTCGCGGCCGAATCCTCCTCTACGCGATATTTATCGCCGGTAACTTTGTGCCGTTCCAGATCTTGATGATTCCCGTTCGCACGATGTTTGCCAACTTGGATCTGCTTGATACCTTGATTGCGCTGATCATCTTCCATACGGCGTTTCAGATCGGTTTTGCCACGTTCTTCCTGCGCAATTTTATCGCCGACTTGCCGATCGCGCTGATCGAGTCCGCGCGAATCGAGGGGGCGACCGAGATGGGCGTCTTTTTTCGCGTAATCATGCCGTTGATTCGTCCGGCGTTGGCCTCTCTCGGCGTCCTGCTTTTTACCTTTATTTGGAACGACTTTTTCTGGGCGCTTACCCTGGTTCAAAGTGACAAAGCCCGACCGATCACGTTTGGACTCCAGGCTCTACGGGGACAATGGTCGATATCCTGGAACTTGATCGCCGCGGGCTCGGTCGTCGCCGCGATTCCATCGGTGATCGTCTTTTTTGTCCTGCAGAAGCAGTTTATCGCGGGACTCACCTTTGGCGGGGTCAAAGAGTAGCCGTCGTCCCATGCGCTTGGGGCTGTACAGCAACGCGAAACTCGGTACTTTCGATGTCTGATATGTTGATCACCAGAACTCCGGATAACCGGATTATCCATCTGCGCACGCGGTTCTACAGCTACGCCGTGGGTATCGTCGACGATCGCTTTCTCGCCCATCTCTATTGGGGGGCGCCCGTCTCAGAGATACCCCGAGATCTTTTTGACGAACGACGCGCGCCTGACTATCTCGCCGCGATCCCGCTAAGCGATGGGCGCATTTCGCTCGACTTTCTCCCTCAGGAGTACCCCGTATGGGGAACCGGCGAGCATCGTGAAGGAGCCGTGCGGGCGTATCTGGGCGACGGTAGCGAGGCGCTACGTCTCGAGTACGTCGCCACCGAGATTCTCGCCCATGCGGCCCTGCCTGCCGGCATGGAACCGATCCGTCGCGATCATGATCTTGGTGCGGCCGCGACCTTGCGGGTACGCCTTGCCGATCCTCGCGGCGATCTGACAGTTACCCTGTTTTACGTCGTGTTTGCCGAGAGCGCGGGCCTGCTCCGCTGGGCACGGCTTGAGAATACCGGGAAGGATCCGATTACCGTCGAAAATCCAGCCTCGGCGTCGGTCGATCTACCGCCGGGGCGATACGAGTCCGTCACGCTTACCGGATCCTGGGGGCGGGAACGGCACGTCCATCGTTCGCCGCTCTCGCCGGGGCGACACGAGATCTCCAGCCGCGGCGGCTCGACGAGTCATCTCGCCGCCTCCTTTCTGGCGATCTGCGATCCCGCTGCCGACGAGGAACGCGGGCGTGTCTGGGCGGCCGCCCTCGCGTACAGCGGTAACTTCAGCGCAACCGTTACTCGGGACGCTTACGCCTCCTGTCGGGCCACGATCGGCGTCAATCGCCTCCGCGCCTACCTCACGCCCGGCGAGTCATGGGATACTCCGGCGGCCATTCTCGTGCGGAGCGATTGTGGTTTCGGCGGCGTGAGCGCCGGATTTCATCAGTTCCTGCGCGACGGCGTGATCGCTCGCCGCTGGCGCGAACGTCCCCGCTCGGTCGTCATCAACAGCTGGGAGGCGATGTACTTCGACGTCAATACCGAGAAAATTCGCGAACTGGCCGAGCGTGGACGCGAGCTCGGTGCCGAACTTCTCGTTCTCGACGACGGCTGGTTTTCCGGTCGTCGCGACGATAAGACCTCGCTCGGCGACTGGTGGCCCAACGAAGAACGCTTTCCCGGGGGGCTGCGCCCGGTCGCGGACGCGGTTCGCGCGGCCGGTCTCGATTTTGGAATCTGGGTTGAGCCGGAGATGGTCTCTCCCGATAGCGATCTCTACCGGAGTCATCCGGAGTGGGCTCTTCACATCGCCGAGCGAAGCGCGACGACATCACGCCATCAACTCGTCCTCGATCTCGGCCGGCCGGACGTTCGCGAGTACCTTTTTGCGACGCTTTCCAGGATCTTAACGGAGACCGGCGCGACCTACGTAAAATGGGATATGAACCGGCGGATGACCGAAGCGGGATCGTCGATCCTGGCGGCCGAGCGTCAGGGTGAGACGATGCATCGCGCGATACTCGGTCTCTACGAGCTCCTGGAGCGTCTCACGTCGACGTTTCCAAACGTACTTATCGAAGGTTGTGCCGGGGGTGGCGGCAGAATGGATATAGGCCTTGCGCGCTACTCGCCGCGCTTCTGGACGAGCGACCAGACCGACGCGGTCGAGCGCCTTCCGATTCAATACGGTACAAGCATCATCTTTCCCCCGGAGATGATGGGCGCCCACGTCTCGGTCGTCCCGAACCACCAGGTCGGTCGAGTGACACCGGCCCGGACGCGCGTTCTCACGGCGCTGCCGTTCTCCTTTGGATTTGAACTTGATCCGGCGGCGGCGACCGAGCTTGAACGCACGGAGTACAGCGCCGGCGCGGCAAGCTATCGTGATTTGCGGGAATGGGTCATGGAGGGCCGGTTTATCCGCCTTCGTGGTCCGTTGGCGCAGCGACCAAGTGACCGCGGTCCGGTGTTTCACGATCGGCTCGAGGGCGATCACGCCTGGATGGTAATCTCTCATGACGGCGCTCGCGTCGTCGTGTTTTTGTTCAGGCCGTTTGTGGCCAACGAACCGGGGGTCGACTACCTCCGTCTCACGGGATTGCCTGCGGATACGCGATATCGGGATATCGATAGCGGCAGAGTCTATGACGCGGCCTGGTTGAGCGATCGCGGCGTAGCGGTCCGTCCGCAACAGGGCGACTACCAGGCGTATTGGTGGCGCTTTGAGGCAGATCGCGATTTTGCGGAGAACGAGAAATGACCAACGCAGGTGTTCCCCGGCCATGGCACGAGCCGACGATCGTCGGCGTCGGGCGCCTGCCGATGCGACCTCAGCTTCCGGTGTATCCGTCCGTCGAAGAAGCGCTGGCCGCAGATCCGTTTGATCGCGGCAAGCTTGTCGATCTCGATGGAACGTGGGATTTTCGTTTTTTTAATAATCCCGATGAGGGATACGCGGCGCTCTTCGATAGCAAACCGGCTACCTGGTCGAGTATCGGTGTTCCCGGGAACTGGACGCTCGCGGGCTGGGACAAGCCCCACTACACCAATGTGCAAATGCCGTTTCCCGATCTGCCGCCGGTGCCACCGTCGGATAATCCGACCGGGCTCTACCGTCGCACGTTCCGCCTTATCGACCGACCGGAGGGTCGAATTGTCTTGCATCTCGGGGGCGCCGAGAGCGTCGCGATTGTCTGGATCGACGGAATCGAGATAGGAATCGCCAAGGATAGCCGGCTCGAGAGCGAGTTCGACATTACCGATACGCTCGCACCGGGCCGTGACCACGAGATCCGCGTTCTCGTCGTCCGTTATTCGGACGCGAGCTTTATCGAAGATCAGGACCAGTGGTGGATGGCCGGGATTCACAGGAGCGTCTACCTCACCCATCGGCCGACCGTTTACCCGACCGCACTGCGCATCTTGCCCGTCCTGGAACGCGACAATCGCACGGGTCGGCTGCAGGTCGACGTAGAAGTAGCGGGGCTCGAGACGGACGCCTTTACCCCGCCGATCGGCGTCGCCGTCCGCCTTTTTAGTTCAAACGGCGAAGAGATGAGACAGGCGCATGTTACGTCTGAAGTAAGCGGGCCACCGACAAGTGACGGACACGTGCACGAACGGGCAAACCGCGCCGACCGCCTATCGTTGGCGAGCGGTCCGTTTCCCGTCGCGGCGTGGAGCTCCGAAACGCCGACGCTCTATCACTGCACGATCGAAATGACCGACGCGAGCGGTACCGTGATCGGTGTCTATCGTCGACGCATCGGATTCCGTCGGATCGAGATCGGCGATCGGCAACTTCGCGTCAACGATCGCGCGATACTCATCCGCGGTGTCAATCGTCATGAGCACGATCATCAGAGCGGGAAAGCTATCGGTCGCGAGAGCATGATCGCCGACCTCAGACTCCTCAAAGAGTTTGGATTTAACGCTGTGCGCACCGCCCATTATCCCAATCATCCGGACTGGTACGACCTCTGCGACGAATGGGGTATCTATCTCGTCGACGAGGCCAACGTCGAGGCCCATCACTACTACAACGAGATTTGCCGCGATCCTCGTTACACCGCTGCGTTCGTCGATCGGGTCGCGCGGATGGTAAGTCGTGACTTTGACCACCCCTCGATCATCATGTGGTCGCTCGGAAATGAGAGCGGCTATGGCGCCAATCACGACGCAGCCGCGGCGTGGGTGCGTAGGGTTGATCCCTCACGGCCCCTGCATTACGAGGGTGCGGTGAGAAGCGAATGGGGTCAGGGGCGCTACGAGTTTTATCGAGGGGCCGGTGTCACGGACGTTATCCCGCCGATGTACGCTCCCGTCGAGGAAATAGTCTCCTGGGCCGAGTCGGCGGCGGGGAGGGCCGATCCTCGTCCGTTGATCCTCTGTGAATACTCCCACGCGATGGGTAACTCGAACGGAGGTTTAGAGGATTACGCGTCCGCCTTCTTCTCGGTCGAGGGCTTGCAGGGCGGTTTTATTTGGGATTGGGTGGACCAGGGTATTCTCCAAACCGCCGAAAACGGGCGCCCGTTCTGGGCGTACGGCGGCGATTTTGGCGATGAACCCAACGACAGGGACTTTTGTATCAACGGGCTCCTCTGGCCCGATCGGACCCCTCATCCGGCGGTCTACGAGTTTGCTCGCCTTTTTCAAGCGTTTGATATCGTGCTCTCGAGGGATAAAGACCTCGCGATAGCGGTTAAAAATCGGCAGGACTTTGTGACCACTGCGGACATCACCCTCACCTGGCGAGTCCTCGCCGACGGTCTCGAGGTCTCGAGCGGACAGAGCGATCTCCCCGAGGTCGAACCCGACGACACCGCGACGGTCACGCTTGCCGGTCCGCCAAAGAGCGGTCGCGATGACGCCGAGTACATCGTCGAGGTCAGCCTCGTCCGCGGCGGAGCCGAAATCGCCTGGAATCAGTTTTACCTTGAGGCCGAACATGCGCCGGTAGCACCACGATCGACGCGCTGGAAGGGCCCTCTCGCCCCGGAGAACGAGGCGCTCCTTTCGCTCGAACGGGTCGACGACGGACTGCAGCTACGCACCGCACAGTCGGTCCTCGCCCAAACCGTACGTCTCCAACTCTGGCGCGCGCCAACCGACAACGATCTCGTCCGTGGTCTCGACGGCCAGGAGGAAAAGCCGGCGCATCGCTGGTACCGCGACAAACTAAACGATCTTGAATTGCGTTGGCGGGACCAGGGCGAGAAGTTTTCTTCACCGCTGATTCTCGGCGGCGAGACCCGAGGCGACGTTTCGTTGAGTATTGCCCGTCGCGACGGATGGCACGAGCTGCTCTGTGACGTCACGATCGACGAGGCGATTACGGACCTCCCTCGTCTCGGAGTCCGGTTTGATCTCGCCCCGGGATTTGAACAGCTTTCCTGGTATGGACGAGGTCCACAGGAAAGCTATCCCGACCGATCAAACGGATATCGCGTTGGGTGGTGGTCTTCGACGGTGAGTGCCGAGTACGTTCCGTATATCGTTCCACAGGAACACGGCGGCCACAGCGATACGCGCTATCTTGTCCTCGGCGAGGAGCGCAAACGCAGGTTCCTCGTCGCGGCCCCGCCCGGCGAGCACTTTCACTACTCGGCGTTGCACACCGCACCCGAGGATATCGATCGGCTGAGTCATACTTGGCAGGTCGAGCCGCGCTCCGAGACGATACTTATCGTCGATCATTTTCATCGGGGTCTCGGAACCGCCGCCTGTGGACCCGATTGCGCCGCCCGTTACAAACGCGGCGGTGGGCACTACCGATGGTCGATCTTGCTGGCGGCCGAAGACCCGTCGTAGAAGTGCTCAGCCATGTACGCAAAGGTCTCTTCGCTCTGCGCGATAAACAACGGCGCCACGCACTTGTACAATCGCGGACTGGCCGCGTCGAGAATCCAATCGCGCTCCGATATCGTATCTCCCAGGTCGCGACCGTCGGCGAATCGCAGGATAAATCCAAGGCGGCGAAGAATCGGGACGGAGCCGGCGATATCCCAAACTTTTATGCCGGCGATATAGGCGAGATATGACCCCAGAATGAGTTTGGCTACCGAATAGACGGCGCTTCCGATCGCCTGGGCCGGATTGGTACCGGAGAAGTAGCCGCCTCTTCGCGAGCCAAACGGCAGACTGACCATGCCGTGGCTTCGGTAGGGATGGTCCACTTGTGCGAGCGGCGCGAGCGCGTCAAAGCGCCAGTAATCGGGGTCACGCGCCCCGCGTTCGTACAGGACTTCGTTCCCACTCGTGATAAAAAGCTCTCCCGTCCGGGGGAGAAAAAGCGCGCCGTCGAGAAATCTTCCGTCGCGGACGAGCCCGAGAGATATGCCCCAGTTGGGGAGTCCGTTGGCGTAGGGAGCGGTCCCGTCTATCGGATCCACGACCCACGACGTTGTCGTCGTGAGGAGATCGACATCGCTCTGATTTCCCGATCCGCCGCTTTCCTCACCGAGGAGATGGACCGACTTGTCCGTTCCGACGAGACGCGCGGCAAAGTGCTCCTCGACGGCACGATCGGCCTCAGTCACGATTGAGAGGTCCTCTTTATGTTCGACCGCGGTTTTTCCAAAACTGCCCAATGCTATTTTTCCCGCCTCAAGCATAAGATCACGAATGGCGGGTACATCCCAGGATTCCATGTCCCCATTCTCGGGTAACGTCCCTGCTTTGGCAATCGGCAACGGCTCTGCTACACTCGTCCAGATGTGTAGTCAACGATCGGGCGCGGCCGGTGCGGTCGGCGGCTATAGCGACATCCACGCCAACCTTCGCTACTGGCTTTCCTTGCTCGCCGATCGTTTTTCTCGAGGCGGGTCGCCGCCGATTGTGTACGACATCGGGGCCAATGATGGTGAACTCACGATTCCGCTTGCCGCAGCCGGTGCTCCGGTGATCGCGTTTGAGCCGGCCTCAAAAGCTCGGGCGCGTCTGGCGACGCGTGCCGCCGAACATGGAATCGCCGTCGTGGAAACGCCACAGCGCGACGTCGCGCACGGGATGACGATCCTCCCATATGCCTTAGGTGCCCGGCGCGCGCAGCTCACGCTCAACCTGTACTCCGACGACACGTTTTCCAGTTTGTACAAGCGCCCGTCCGACGAGCAAACGCGCTACGATCTCGTCGAGGCGGGAGCGGAGAACGTGTCCGTCGAAACGCTCGACGGGCTGGTGCGTCAATTCGATCTCCCTCAACCGACGATCGTCAAGATCGACGTCGAGGGCGCCGAACGCGATGTCCTCCGGGGAGCGACCGCCACAATCACCAACGCGATGCCCGCACTCATCGTCGAGTACTCCTGTGTCAACTGCACAAACGCCGGGTACGATCGGCGCGAGATCTACGATACGATCGCCGGCATTGGGTATCGAAACATATGCGGGCTCGTTCGTAATGAGGATCGTCGGTTGCACCGCGGACAGATGCTCGACGACTGTCGCGTCTGGAACCTCGTTGTCCTCCCCGACGAGATCTACGACGAGCTCTCGAGGTATGACGGTACAACCTCTCCGTCGGCCGGCATCAATCCCGTCGAGTAATTATCCGTTTTGGCGACGTCTCGCGTTCCGGCGGTCTTTTCGTGGCTCGTGCTGAGCGTAATCCGGTCGGTTGCGGTCATAATCTCGGCGACCTGCCGCGTGTTGCGTTCCGAAACGTTTTTGATTTCTTCCATCTCGCCGCTGATGCGGGTGATACCGTCGTTTACGCGTCGGATCGATTCGCGAGAACGCTGGGTGATTTCGTTTACGTTACGTATCGCGGTGAGCATCTGCTCGTTTCCGGCACGCATCTCGCTTGAGCCGTCATTTACCGTCGTCGTCAGGTCGCGCATCTGGCGCAACGCGTCGAGGATCTCCGATCCGCCGCTACGTTGCTCCTGCATCGCCTCGTTGATCTCCTGAAACACGTTCTGCACGTCGGCAAGCGCGGACTGAATCTCCGAGAATCCCTCGTTGCTCGTTCGACTGCCTACAACGAGGCGACCGATCAGGTTTCGTATAGACGCGATATCAGTGTCGACCTGGCGTGACTGTTCGCCGGTCATCTCGGCAAGTTTGCGGATCTCGTCGGCGACAACCGCAAAACCGCGCCCGGCGTCTCCCGCATGGGCGGCCTCGATCGCCGCGTTCATGGCGAGAAGATCCGTTTGTTCCGTAACACCCGCTATCAACTCGTTGGCTTCGAGAAGACGATCACTGGCGTTCGACATCTGGGAGACGAGTTCTTCCTGCTCCTCGAGGACCTGGCGACTTGCCTCGGAGGCGGAGTCGAGACGACCGAGTTGCTGTCGAGCGGTTGTTGAGATCGAGGCGATATTTTCAATCGACGCGATCATCTGTTCGATCGATGCCGAACTCTCTTCGATCGCGCTTGCTTGTTGCTGGACGCTGTTGTTGAGAGCTTCAATGCTGCGTGCCATTTCCTCTATGATCGCCGTGGTTTGGGTAACGTTGGCGGCGAGGTCGTCGTTTTCCTCACGACTGGAGTCCATCTGGCCGGCCATCTCTAAAACGGTGGTGCTCGTTGTTGCCGTACTTGTCGCCAGCTGAGATCGCGTCTCTTCGAGGACGTGAATCCGTCCGACAACCGTACCGATGATTCCGTCCAGGCTCGTGATTACCTCGGCGATGTTCGTACTCAGATCTGCGATTTCGTCGGCACCTCGTGCCTCAAGGGTGGCGCTGAAGTCGCCGCGGGCGAGTCGGGCCGAGATCTCCATCACGGTTTGAAGACGGTTGACGACGCTGTTTGCCAGCGTGAGGGCAAAGAGAACGGAGGCAACTAAACCGGCGAGAGTCGTGAGGGCGAGAAGGATGATCCCGCGCCGCGCCGTCGCCTGCGTCTGATCGGATAGTGATTTTAGCTCGTCGATGATCGTATCGGATGCGGTCGCCGCCAGATCAGTGTAGAGGGTGAGGGCAATTCTATAGGCGCCGTCGGCCCCGAGATCGGTACGCCCCGCGGAGGCAAAACCGGTGATGCGTTCGTCCGAAATATCCCGAAAATCGGCCAGGGTCGCGGTCATCCGTTCTATCTGGTCCTTGATCTCGCCGTCCGGAACCGGCGGCATTTCAACCTCACCGATCTGTCCGCCGTCGATCAGGACGGCGAGGTATTCTCCGGCTCGATCAAGGTCACGCTCAACGGATTCCCTGGCAGAGACGGGAAGGAATCCGGCGATGATCTGTTGCACACCGACGTCGGCTTCAAAAACCGCTAGCCGCGCCTCGAGAACTCCGTATAGGTGAGGCGTAGCGTCGTCGCTGACCGCACGCGCTGCACCCGCCAAATTCCAGATCTGCGCGACGCCGACCGCGCCGGAGATCACGACTATTATGGCGATCGAAAGGAACGTCGTGAGTAATTTTGCCCGTAAGCGCATCTCTAACTCCCGCGTATGCTAACCAAAGTTTATCCTATCAGGATGCGGCCCGATGCGTCCCTCCTCGCGTTTGTCGAGACTGTCGATCCGAGCCATTTGTTCGTCGCTCAGGGTAAAGTCAAACACGTCGGCATTTGCCTGTATTCGTTCGGCACGTACGGACTTGGGAATGGTGACAAATCCCTGTTGAAGGTGCCACCTAATCGTAACCTGAACCGCGCTTTTGCCGATCTCCTCGGCAATGGCGCCAATAACCGGATCGTTTAGAACCGCGCCTTTGGCGATCGGGCTCCATCCCTCGACGGCGATTCCATGGGCCACGCAGTACTCGCGGACGTCGCGTTGTTGAAGGTATGGATGGAGTTCGACCTGGTTTAGAGCCGGAACGATTGAGGCGGTAGCGGCGAGTTCCTCGAGGTGATGGGGCTCAAAATTACTTACGCCGATCGCTCGCACGCGGCCGTCGTTATAAATCGTCTCCAGAGCTTGCCACGTATCGGCCGTCATCTCGGGGCGTGGCCAGTGCAGGAGGAGAAGATCAACGGCGCCCAGATAGCGCTCGCTCTGGTCAAACGCGCGCAACGCCGCGTCGTATCCGTAGTCGGCCGGCCACAATTTGGTAGTAACAAAGGTGGTATCCGACGCATGAGCTTCGGCGATCGCCGCGCCCACGTCTGTTTCGTTTTTGTAGTACGCCGCGGTATCAACGGCGCGATACCCGTGAGCAAGCGCCGCGCTGACCGCGTTTTTCGTTTCTTCTCCGGGTTTGGATTTAAACACGCCGAGCCCCAGGATCGGCATCGTCACTCCGTTGTTGAGGCGTACCGTCGTCGATATATCCATATCGTCAAGATAACGCCTTACCCGCTGAACCACCAGGGATACACATTTTGTCGTCCGGTCGATACGCTCCAAGGCGATATGTTTGGCACGCTTTTGATGACGATGGCTCGGCTTACCGTCCTTGCCGGAGCCGGCTTCCTGGTGTTTCGGCCGCGTTGGTCGCAACAACACGTCTATCCGCGGTTTATCTATCTCACGCTCAACGTGATGCTCCCGATATACTTCGTACAGCGAATTCCCAACGGCTGGGCGTCAACACGCGTGCTCGGTCCGTATGTGATCGTCGGGTTTTTTGTTTTGTGTCTGGTCATGATGGCCCTTCAGGCCGGGATTGGCATCATCACCGTCAGACGCGCACCGCGCGCGGTTACGATGCGGACGCAGTTTGTCCTTCTGGCAACGCTCCATAACGCCGGATTTCTGCCGATACCGATTCTCGAACGTATCGTCCCCGAATCGATTCTCATCGCGACGTTTTTCTACCTCTTTGCCTTTAACCTCGTCTTCTGGTCGATCGCTGCTCCGATCATCCACCAGGGCCAATTTTCGCTCCGATCGTTTCGTTTTCGATTGAGCCCTTCGCTGGCAAGCATGATCGCTGGGTTTGTGCTAGCGGCGACCGGATGGTATCGATTTGTCCCCGAAAGCGTCGATCGCATGGCCGGTATCGTCGGATCGATCGCCCTCGACATGATTCTGATTGCGCTCGGCGGTGCGCTTGCCGGTATTCATGAGCGACTGCGGATCGAACGCCAGCAGATACTCTTTGTCGGCGTGCGCATGTTCGCCTATCCGGCGGCGATGCTTGCGGTTGCCGCGATCCCGTGGCCCGGTCTCTCCGAACCCGCGTTCTCGTGGGGGATCCGTGCGTTTCTCGTGCTTGAGGCAACCGTACCTCCCGCTACGCAAACGATGGTGGTGACCAGATCGGTCGGCAACGAGGCCGCGGTTCACTACGTCGGTCGAATGATACTGATCACCTACCTCGTGTCCTTGGTGACGATCCCGTTTTTTATGGGGATCGCCAATCTGTTGTTTGCCAGTTGACGATCGGCCAGCGCCGGCGATGGGCGATACGGCGCAGCGCCGGATCGGGATGGACTGTAACCGGATACGCGACGGCCTCAAGAAGTGGAAGGTCGTGAAAGCTGTCCGAGTAGAACGCAGTTTCTTTGGCAGATATCCCCTGTTTCGCCAGAAACTCGGAAACGCGAGCGGCCTTCACCTCGGCGTAGCAGGGATCTGATGCGATCCATCCGGTGGCGATTTGGTTCTTGAATTCGATCTCCGAGGCCACGATCTCGCGTATGCCGAGCTCGCGCGCGATCGGAGTGAGAATAAGCCGAAACGAGGTGCTGGCGAACGCGGTTGTCGCGCCCGTAGCGCCACACGCCGCGACGTACTCGGCCGCTTTTGGGTAAAGGTCGGAACGACCATGACGTTCCCATGCATCGTTTGCTATCGCGACGAGCTCCTCGTAGGACCGGCCTCGGAGTACTTTTACTTCTCGACCGAGGTCGGCGACGGTAAGGTTTCCAAGGCGATAGCGGAGATAGAACCACGGCAGTTGGAGCATATGACGTCGTGGAAAAACGCCGGCGCGGATACCTGCCTGGGCAAACCGACGCCCGGTTGAATGCCGGAGAAGCGTATGGTCGACGTCAAAGATGTGCGCCCGTGCTACCGACAGAACGTCGGCAAGACCGCCGTTATCGTTCACGCGCAGCCTCTCTTGCCTCCGGGAATAGCTCGGCAAGATCATCAAAAAACCGTGGGTACGTCACCGCCGCGGCGTCTGAGTCAGCGATGTGTATCGGGCCACCTGCGCCGAGCGCCGCAATAGCCGCGGCCATCGCGACCCGATGATCGCCGTGACTCGATACCGTCCCGCCGGAAGGTTTCGTCGGGAATACCACAAGGCCATCTGATTTCTCTTTTGTAGCGACACCGAGGACGCCGAGTTCGTTGGCCATTACCGCTATGCGGTCCGTCTCTTTGGCGCGTGCCTGGGGAACGTTGCCCAGTTCGATCGGGCCACCGGCGTAGGCCGCGGTAACCGCGAGGACGGGTAGCGCGTCCGGGATCGCGTTGAGATCAAATACGCCCTCTCCCGTTGCCCGGCCCGAAACGGTTACCTCATCGCCATTCCACGAGATCGCACAGCCGAGTTCGGCAAGGATATCGAGCACCGCACGATCGCCCTGCACGTCGGTCGGGTCGAGACCGCCCACCGTTACGGGTCTACCGGTGATTGCCGCCGCGCAAAACCAAAAGCTTGCCGAGGAGTAGTCTCCGGGCAACGCGCTCGACAGCGCGGGATAGCGGGTGCCGAGCGGCCATACGGTAAAACGCTCGTACGCCTCGCGCTCGTAACGTACCCCCAAACGGTCGAGCCACCAGCAGGTCATATCGACGTAGGGGCGTTCATTGAGCTCAATAAGATCTATGGTAATCGCCTCGCCGGCCGATAGCGGTGCGGCCAGCAATAGTGCCGAGAGGTACTGACTGGTTGGACTCGCGAGTGAAATACGGCCGGACCCGATCGGACCGGCAACGCAGTAAGGGGCGGCCGGACCGCCCGTGACAGACGCGCCGAGCTCGCGTAGGGCGGTCAGAAGCGGGCCTGCCTCCCGCCGTCGTATCGATTCGTCGCCGTCGAAACACACTCGCCGAGTATTCGTTGCCGCGATAGCCGTGAGGAGATAGAGCGAGGTTCCGCTATTCCCTACGTCGATGCGCAGTTCGGACTCGTTGATCGAAGTCGGGTTCTCGGGGAAGCGTTTCTCGGGAATCGGGTCAACACGGAGGGAAAGCCCGCCGGTCGCCGCGATTCCTGTGCGCGTAACGGTGGCACCGAGGCGTTCAATCGCGTTGATACAACTGGTCGCGTCGGCCGAGTCGAGTACGTTGGTAATCACGCTTGGGCCCGATGACCACGCCGCGGCGAGCAATGCACGGATTGAATGAGATTTTGAGGACGGCACCTCGACGAATCGACGGTTGCTGCTCGCATTGTCTAGCGGATGTACGATTTGATCGCCGATGGTATCCTCCCAGTGTTGGGGAGTATAACGCTCTCGCGTGCAGTTTTGAATGCCCGGTGGCTCCCGGTAAACTTGTTCGGCGACACGCGTGGAGATACCTTTACAATAATGGCGAGCGATGAGAGAGCCGACAAATAACCATGAGTTTGTTTCTGCGTAGGCGCGTATGCCTATCGATAATCGGATTTGTTGCGGTCGTTGCTACAAATCTCGCCGCTCAGACCGTTTTTCGCAATCCGGACTACGACTACGTCGTCGATATCCCGGTTGGCTGGCAGATTATCGACGGGACACAGAGCGACTTTATCAGCTTCTCGGATCCTCAGCGACGAGCCGTTTTCCAGGTCGTCGCCTTTCCCGGGAGTCGATTCGTAACCGTTCAAGAGATCGACAGCTTTATTCGTACGCAATTTTCCGCGGAAGGCGATGCCGCACCTTTTACTTATCTCGAGACGCCCGCGATATTTGCCGACTATCGATACTCCACCGGCACGATGGTCGTTCGAGGGTACATGGTGTTTCTCAACGGTGAAGAAACGGACTACGCCGTGATGACCTCCGTGCCGGAGGAGTACTACGAGCCGTATCACGATTTTCTGCTATCTGCCGTTGACTCATTTTCGATGGACGTCGCGACTCGCACCCAACCCGGACCCGTGAGTGCGTTTTTCACCGAACCGCTTGCGCGCGCGGATGTCAGCGGTCAGGACCTCGTCCTGCCGAGCGGGCGGAGTTTTGAGCTCCCGAGTGTGTTGGCCTCCGATGAGATGCAGGACGCTGCAAACGTGCTGATCGAACGTGAAGCCCGAATGTTGTCGCTGTACGCACCCCCCGCTGGATCGAGCCCGCGAATCGCCATCGAGCCCGGTCCGCCGTGGGCGCAGGCCTGGCGGCGGTACTTCCGCATGATCTATCGCGACAACTTTGCTCGATTGGAGCCGGTCACGGCGGCGTTGTTTGAGGATTTGGCGAGAAGCGACGTCCCGCGACATGAGATCCCTGCAACCGTGCTCTCCTGGCTCCAGCAGGCGCGCTACGAACGTACGCGCTCTCTGAGCGATCTTATGAGCCCCGGGGCGTGCCTCACTGAGTTTGCCGGCGACTGCGACTCGCTCGGTCTCACCTACGCGATCATTCTCACACAGATGGGTTTTGACGCGATCCTCATGGTGAGTCGCGAGTACTCTCACGCCCTCGTTGGCGTCGACGTTCCCGGTGAGGGAGCGCGCTTCCCGTTTCAGAACAGAGAGTGGCTTGTGGCCGAACTCACCGCCGAGGTAGCGATCGGCCAAATCGCCGCCGAGATGAGTGACATCGGTGGATGGATCGGCATCAAGCTCGATCCGACCGTTGTATGGTAGTCTGATTCTCCCGACGGGTTGCCAAGCCTATCGCGACAGCGCGATATTCTAGGCATGCAGATCTTTCTCGATCATATTGGATACATCGGAATAACACTCCTCGCCGGAATGGCTATCGGTTGGAAAACCTATCCGCAATACCGTCGTTTACTTGCGCGATTACGCGGCGAGGACCGACAAAAAGTTCGGATTCGGAGCGACGAGAAATAAGCCCGCTTCGATTCGCCGCCGCCGCCTCGTTTTGATGGAATATCGGTAAACGGCGAGATAGGTTGTATAGTAAAAGTGGGGCCAGTATGAAAAGTAGAGTTTTAGGAGTGGTTCTAGTCGCCACCGTAGCGATTGTTCTCGCCGGTTGCTTTGACCCGTTCTCGGATCCGGGCGTCGCCGGTGCCGAGGAGTTGGGTGCCACACCCGATATGCAGCTCGAACCGACCGACGTCGTTGCCGATGTCGTCCGGGCGAGCGGCGCGTTTGCGTTTGAGACCTACGTATCCGTCGATCTCGATATTTCGGTCGAAGTGATCGAGGGTAGTCACGTTCGTGATGTCGAGACCGACGACGTGATCGCTCTTTTAGTCACCGACTCGGAGGGCAATGCTCTTTATACCGGGATGATTGGAGCCGACGGCGGAAATCGCGGGTTCTTCGGCGTCTCAACGGCGCTGTCCTCGGTGACTCTGCGACTCGAGGGCCCGGGTTTAGTGGCGCGCGAGGTCGAGATCGAAGAACCAGCGACGCTCGAGTCGATTACCCGGAGCATGCAAATCGTCCGCGCCCAAGGCGTAACCGCGCTCATCGCCGGTACGGTAGATAGCGACGGCGACGGGGTACCGGATGTGTACGATGCCTTTCCCAACGACGATACCATAGCGTTTGAGATAGACTTTCCTGCGGACGGATCAAAGGTCTTTACCGTTGCATTTGAAGATAACTTTCCGAGTCTCGGGGACGGCGACTACAACGACTTTGTCGTCAACTACAATCTAACGATCACACCAGTTGACCTAGGTCCAGATACCGGGACTTTTGTCGCCCTGATTGAAGGTAACGCAACGGCGCGCGCCAAAGTCGCCGGATACGATCACGAGTTTGGATTGATGTTTCGCCTACCTAACTTTGAAGGATCGCTATTTACAACGCTTGACGGCGTTGACCAGATTCAGGGACAAGTGGTGGGAGACGAGGTGCGCGTCCCACTATTTCCGAGCACAACCGACGCGACGAACAACGGAGCACAAACCGCGCAGGCGACGTTTTCTATCGTCGCAACATCCCTGACGTTGTCGCTTAGCGATTTCCCGGCCGCTCCTTTCGATCCGTACCTGTACATTAAGAACACCGGCTACGACGTTCATCTGATCGACCAACCGCCGCTCCCCGGGTCGCGGCTTCCGGATACCGAGACCTATCGCGACGGGAACGGGTTTCCACGAGTATTACTTGTCCCCGGAAACTTTGCTCCGCCCAAGGAAGTAACCAGCATCCTTGATGCGTATCCGCGTTTCCAGGACTGGGTCGATGCCGCCGGTGGACTTGACGAGGATGGATTCCCGACAGCCGATTGGTACTTTTTTCCGGTTGACGATCTGGTAATGCCCATTCCGTAGCTGTCGACCAGAGTCAATTGTGTATAGTGACTCCTTGCTTGGCGATATATACTTGTAGCTGAGCGAGAGTCCCTATGTATAAGAAGCTACAGCTCTTTACCTTACCATATGCGGTTCTCGCATTTCTCTTTTGCTCGAGCGTAGTATATGCGCAGACATCGAGTCAGATACCAACCGATTTAGGTGGGGCTACCTACGATACATTTCTCCAAGTCGCGAATAGCACCGGCGCAGGAACGCTCGACCCACACGCGGTTGTTTTCTACGAGGTGGAAGCTACCGTCTCGACCCCGTTTTTTATTGCAATCGACGGCGCCGACAGTGGCTCGGCCAACGACGAAAACGTCATTTTAGTAGCGGACACGATTGGTAGCTATCTCGACGTCGTTGGGGGGACCGGAGCTCTATCTGACCCAGTCGCTCGAAGACTGACGTATACCGATCGAAACCAAGCGAGAAGTGGCGGGACACTTCTATCGTCGACCTCCTACGACAACGACGACAATGCCGGGTGGACGTATGTTGGACCGTTTTTTCCGTCTCAGGGCGAGTTACTCGGTAATAAATACTACTTCCGCGTCGTATTCAGTATCGATGCGGCCGTAGTCAACCGCAACTCGTTTCGCCTGGATGTTTCTTTCTCGACTTCCGGGGATCCAAGCGGATCAGACCAGTTTCGTGCCTTCGCCTATAGTTGGCCGATCGGACTGCTCGGAGACAGCAATGGGAATGCCGCGGGCGGGACGGACCGCGTGTATGAGTTGTATCCGTTTGTTGCCGAAGGATACGGCGGGAACTACGCGCTGATTGCGTCGAACAACGATGTAGATAATGCACAAGGCGCAGGGGACGCGCAGATTAACGTCACGGGCGAGAGCCGGGCCTACGATAATACGTTACCCGGACTCGACGCATTAACGGACGCTGTTGTCGATACCGACGGCGCCTCGGCGGTCACAAACAACACCCGTCTTCTCCCAACTGCCGACCAAGACTCTGGCACGTGGCGCATGACTTACACTGACGCGGGCGGTATCACGACGTTTACCTCTAATCCGGCCGAGTTCTGGAACTGGCTGGCGCCGCTGACTGAGACCGTAAACGCCGAGCAGTTCTACGTCCCCGGCATTAGTCCAGCGTACGAAGCGGGGGCGGATGCGGATACAAACGGAACCGAGGAAGTCTTTGAAATTGTTCGGACATACTCCGCTTTATACGAAGTACCGACGCCCGATCGAATCGCAGTTAACGCCGACGACGGAACTGCGCCGGCGGATGGCTCCGAAGCGGTAACCCTGCTCGTCGTTGATTCCAATGGAGATCCGTCCGCGTCGATTCTCGAGGTGTTTGTTGAAGTTTCGGGTGATGCGCGGATCGCCAGTATCAACGGAGACACCGGCGGGCTCCCGGCCGCGTCTAGCTACGTCACGACGACGAGTGATGGTCTGGCGCTGCTATCTATCACCGATAGCACACCGCTGACCGATGACCTCGGCGTTGTGGTGACCGTGACAACAAACGGGGCTGTCGCGCCTGGTACCTCGGGGACCGAGGCTGATCTTGCTCCAAATACCACTGCAACCGTGTCGATCGATTTCCTCACCGATCCGGCCCCCGAAGTGGGCTCCGCCACCAACAGCTCCGGTGACGAAGGAACGACATTTGCACTAGCCGACGTTACGGTGACCGACGTCGACGGTGGAAGCATTACGGACCCCCTTGATATTCGTATCGTCCTTCCGCCTGAGCTGGTTGCGGCCGGCGCAACCTTTAATCCGGCGGCCACCGAGGTCGTCGGTGGGACGGGACCGGTTGGAGCGGTGATCACCTACGAAGCGGGTAACACCGTCGCGTTCCTCGATGCGACCGGAGCATTTGGCGCCGGCGAGACCGCGGTAATTCAAGGGTTGGAGATCGACGCCGGCGGCGCGACACCGGCGGCGGGTAACCTCGCGCTTTCGTTTGACGGCGACACAACCGGTGATGTGACCGACGACAATATCACTTCGATCCTGACGACCAGTACGGTATTTGTTTGGGAGGGCGGGACAAGTACAGTTTGGACCGACGGAACCAACTGGGCGGGAGGCCTTGCACCGAGTGCCAACGACGGTACCGAGTCGATCGTTATTCCGATCGTAACGAGCGCCAACTATCCGGTACTCCCTGCAGTATGGAGCATCGACGATCTTTCTATCGACTCAACCGCTTCGCTTACCCTTGCAGGCGATAACTTGACGATTAACGGTGTTTTTTCAAACGAAGGGACGGTGTTCCTTTCCGGTGGCGGGACGATCAATATTAACGATACCGATTCCGGAACGATCGATTACTCGGCCGGCGCGCTGCAGACCTTGATCGATTTTGGAGCCGTCGACTACTACGACCTTGTGATCTCAAACAGTGCTCTCGCCCAAGCAGCCGCGGCGGCTGATATCGCCGTTACTAACGACCTTACTGCGAGCGGAAACTCAGCCTTGCTTGGCAACGCGACTCAGTTGACGATCGGGGGTGATCTCTTAATTACCGCGACAACGTTCATCGGCGCCGAGACAACCCGCTTTACCGATCCAAGCGGCGGCGCGACGAGTGGGGCCGTGTCTATATCCGTAAATGCCGCTACCAACTTCGAGAATGTCGTTATCGACGACGGCGGTGGCGGCGCCGTGTATACGGCGACAGGAAACCTCCGAGCGATCAACGGTACAGCTAACTTCACGATCACCAGCGGCACGGTGGATTTCAACGGTACCTCGCCCGAGGCAAATGGGACGTTCACAAACAGCGGAACAGTCGTCCTATCCGCCGGTACGCTCACGGTCGGAAACCTCAACTCCACAGGAACGATAAACAATACCGGGGCCAATGCGATTTCGGCGACGGGAGACCTCACGATTAGCGGGACGTTCTCGACGCCGGCAAACAGCAGCATAAGCCTCGTCGGTACGGCAAATACGCAGAACATCGATACCGGTACCGTTACGCTCGGCAATCTTGAGATAAACAACACCAACGGGACACCGACGGTGACGGCGCTATCGGGAATCATTTTGAGCGGCAATCTGACCCGCACCGCCGGCGATCTCGTGATGGGCGCCAACGGTCTGTCGGTAGCGGGAGATGTAACGTACACCGCCGGGACGATCACAAGTACCGGTACGGTCGATCTCAACGGCACCGCAAACACGCAGGACGTCGATTTTACCGGCGCGACCCTGACAAATCTCACCGTCAACAACACTAACGGGACACCGACGGTCACGGCTACGGTCGGATTGACCTTAAGCGGAAATCTGACGATCACCGCGGGGAACCTCGTATTAAACGCGGCCGGGGGCGCGACGATCGGCGGCAACCTCACGTTTGGAGGCGCCGGTACGCTTATCGATAGCGGGAGTACCGTCGCTCTCGATGGAAACTGGGATAACAGCGCCGGCGGGACCTACACGGCGACCGGCGAGGTCCGGTTTCTCGACAACGCGCTTACCTCGACGATATCCGGCGATACGACGTTCTTTGGTTTTGTGGTACCGAACACCGTTGGCGCGAAAACCCTTGAGTTTACCGCGGGATCTACGCAAACGGTCGCCGCCACCGGAACGTTCGATGTCCAAGGACAAGACGCCGCCAATCGAGTTGTCCTTGTATCGGGGACGCCGGGGACCCAGTGGAACCTCGACGTAACGGGGGCGACGACGGTCACCGCAGCTTTTCTTAACGTTACCGACGGTGACGTTCTTAACACCGGTACGATTAGCGCAACCGACTCGGTCGACAGCGGGAACAACGACACGTTTAATATGGCGGGCGTGCAACCCGCGGACCCGGGGAACGACGCGGCACGCTGGATCTTCGTCGCCGCGCCGGTGAGCTACACCTGGGACAACGGCGGCGTCGGAACGGACTGGGGCACCGCCGATAACTGGAATCCGGCGGGTGTCCCCGGCCTGATCGACGATATTACGATTCCGGACAACTTTACTTACGTCGTGACACTGGCCGCCAATCGGAGTATTAACGACGTGACGATACAAGGTAACGGAGACGCCAACGACGCGACGCTCTCGCTCTCCGGATTTAACCTCACGATAAACGGCGCGTTCTCCAACGACGGGACGATTCGCCTCCAAGGAGGAGAGGCACTCGAGATTAACGGTAACTCGCCGCCGCTCGCCATCGATTTTGACACCGATAGCGGAACGGCAGAGTACGTTGGCGACGGCGACGGAGTCGCCGATACCTTCGGGCTCGCGGCCGGCAACGCCTACAACAACCTGACGATAAACAGTACCGTCGGCACGGCGGATGTTTTTCAAATGGGAGCCAACACCACGGTTGGCGCCGCGTTAACGATTAGCGCGGGTACCCTCTCCACAAACGGCAGCGACCTTACGGTAACCGGTCCGGCGGATTGGACCGGCGGTACGGTCAACTTCAACCTCGCCGCGGCGACTCATGAGTTCTTTGACGACGTGACCGCTGGTACGGTCACAAATGGCGCTGCCGTCGCGGTCGTCGTCGACCTCACGGGAACCACAACGGCACAAGTCAACGGAAACGCGCAGAGCTTTGGTACGGTAACGGTTACAACGACGGGCCCAAGCAAAGCTGTCGATCTCACCGGTTCGATAAACGTTATCGATCTGAACGTCGCGGCCACCACGTCTCTGCGGCTCGACGGTTCGACGGCGCCCGTGATCCTCGGTGTCGCAGACACAGGGACGATCATCAACGACGGCGGCGCAACGGGCATCCAGGTGACTGACGACACAAACGCGGTGACGATTCGCGAGACAAGCGGTGCGGGAACGGCAACCTACACTGACTCAGTGCCACCGGCCGCAGATATCGATCTCAACGGGCGTTCGATTACTCTCGCAAATATCGATTACGATGCCGATCTATTGATCGACGCTACCGAGCAGGTAACGCTCGGCGGTCCGGTAGCGGTGAACAACCTACAGATCAACAACGGCGCGCCGGCCGGTATTCTCGATGTCGACGGAAACGATTTGACGGTCGACACCAATACGATTATCGCCGGTACCGTCTCCGACACGGCCGCCGGCGGCTCGCTTGTATTGCAGACGGTTACCTTTAACGCGGGCGCGGTCTATCCCGGTGGAGCCGCGACAACGGATCTGAGCGTTGCGGGTGTGGCGACCGTTGACATGGGCGCCGGCAACGATTTGAGCATACAAAACGCGGGGACGATCGACTTTCAGGCCAACGTTGTCGTCACATCGGTCAATAACCTGACGGTTGGCGATGCGAACGCGCTGCAGTTTGGCGCTAGCGTTGTAACCGGCAACCTTTCCGCGACGGCGGGGGGCGCGCTCACCGATGCCGGCGTCCTATCCGTCGGCGGGACAACGACTCTCGTGACAACCGGCGCCGATATCAACCTGGACAGCGGCAATACCTACACCGGCGCGATCCTCATCGACACCAACTCGGGCGGCGGCGGAAACGCCAGTATAACCAACGCTGTAGGTGTGGTAGATCTTGGCAACTCCGATATCGACGGCAACCTCACGATCGGCGCCGGCGGTAACATTACCGACAGCGGTGGGATAGATGTGTCGGGTGTCGTTAGTCTCACCGCCAATGCCGGCGCCGGAAACATCGTCCTTGATGACGACGCCGCCGACACGGATCGCTACGGCACACTTCAACTAACCGCTAATGACGCCACGGTGATCGAAGACGCAATTGTCGATCTTGGCGCATCCACTATCGGCGGCAATCTTATCATTGAATCGACCTTTGGAGCGATTACCGACAGCGGCGTCGTCTCGGTCACGGGAACAAGCAGTTTTACCGTGCCCGATAACCGGTCGATCCTTCTCAACACGGTCGACAATCTCTACGCCGGGGCGGTCACGTTTGCCTCTGCCGGCACGCTAAACAACGTTACCGTCGACAACGGCCTGGCCTTTGTCGTCCAAAGCGGTCTGACCTTAAACGGCGCCCTCAACGTCGTAACCGACGGCCTGCTCACCGTGAGCGCGCCCGGCGGAGTCAACGCGGGCGGAATAGTGACCCTCGACGCCCAGACCGGCGCCAACGTCGATATCAACGGCGCCTTAATCGGCGACGGCGGTGTCGATCTTACCGCCGCTGGTACGATTCTCCTCGGCGCCGACGTCAGTTCGACAAACACCAACGTCGATTTTAACTCAGCGACCACGATCGACATCGGAGCTGGCGCGGGCGCGACCGTATCGACGGCCGCCGGTGCCGGCGATATAACCTTTGCCGCGACGATCGACGGCGGCAGTGACCTCACGCTTAACGCGGGTACGGGCGACGTGACTTTGAGCGGACTGATCGGCGGGACAACGCCGATCGGCGACGGCGTGGGTAATTCCCTCACAATCACCGCGCAGAACGTCGCCCTCAACGGAATAGAGAACGGCGGCGCGGCCGGTGCGACCGCGGGCGTCCAGGTCACGGCCGGCGCGCGGATTACCTTGACCGGAACCAACGACTACCGGACCGCCGGCGCGCAGAGCTATTCCTCGGGCGCCGAGGGAACCGTTTTTACTACGACCCTGGCCAGCGAGCTATCCGGATCGAGTCTGACGTTTACCGGGGATCTCTACCTCGACGCGGCGGCGACGACGGTCACTCTCCTGACCGATCTGACGGTAACCGGGCGTCTTGTCGGCTATCGCGGATCGTGGAACCTAAACAGCCGAACCCTCACGGTCGGGAATGACCTCGCCCTTTTTGGGGCCGCGTATCAACCCGACGATGTCGATTTCGACGCGATCGATAATCCCGCCGATCCGCTCGATTTTGCGGGCGCCGATAACACCTTTTTTGAGTATCCGGATCTCAAAGAGAATGCCGCGGCGCTGGCCTATTTCCCCGCCGGCGGCGTCTACAACGCCGACGCTACTTTTGGCACCGCGCCGACCTTTGCGTTTAGTAATCTCAACAACGCCCAGATCGACGTATCAGGAGATTTTTACGTCAACGGTCTTGATTTGAACGCGACGACCTGGGATCTCGCCGTTGCCGACAACAGCGCCGCAGATCCAAACGCCGACGCCAACTACCGTTGGGGTTCGCCCTACGCCGTCTTCCTCTACGGCACCGTATCCAACTCACAGGTCCCCGGGGCGATCGCCGGGGGCTCGGGCTCGATCGGTGCGGCAGCACCGGTGCCGGGGCACACCAACAACAACGTGACCGACGGTACCGGAAATACGGCTTGGGACTGGAACGCCGGTGCGCCGATTCCCGGCTGGGATTTTCTGGTTCCTGAGATCCAGAGCGTGGCGACACGTAAAGATGACGTACTCTTCCTTGATCTCACGCTACAAATCACGAACGTCGGCGGGGCGATCGACGCGCAAACTGGGCTTGTTAACTACGACAACGATACGCTCGCGTTTGACTCCGCCTACCAGGACGAACTTCTTGCCGCCTCGACAAACGCCGCGCCCGCCGTCGGGCTCGAAACCTTTTTCCTGTATACGACAAACACGCGCTGGAACACCGATGCTACCGGTACGAGCACAAGCACCTCGCCGGGCGGGACCGGTACCGATCGCACGGGAACGGGTCAGGCGGAGATACCAAACCTCAGTTGGACAAAGGGAACGTTCCACAGCGCAGGCGGACGCAATCCGGCTATTAACTACAACCGGGAAATTTCGGGCGCCGCGTTTACAGGCGCCACCGATGAGGCGGGACCGGTTCTGCACACGATCGAGTACGGTCGTGGCGGAAACGACAATACCCTGGCGACGCCGTACAACGGGCACAACTACTTTCACCTGTTCTACTCGGAGGCGGTCGATATCGGCGCCAACGCGAACATGTCGGCGGCGACTCCGATCGCCCAGAACCTGCGGTCTGAGGACGTGCTTGGCGATACGGACAACCGCGGAGGCGACATCGAGATGTCCGGCTTCGATGTCCTTGTCGAGGGGTATTTTAGCTACACCGATCCGCTCGGGGTCGGACCGCTTACGCGCGGATCGCGAACCGGCGGCGGGCCGGCAAACGCGCTCTACCGCGACGATACCTTCGCCCCGACCGGTGGCACGAGCGAGTTTGACAATCCGGCGCAGGAACTGCGGATTTACCTCTCGGGGTACAACGAGGACTATCCATTTCCGGGCGCCTGGGGCGGCCTGGACCTCTTCCCCGGCTACCACGCCGACGTACCCGATCCCGGAGCGGGCGGAGTCACCGTTGACGTGGTCGCCAACGGCGCGATCGTCGACGGCGCAGGTAATCAGGTCGATGATCTTCTCGACGCCCCGGGTGGCCTAAACGCCGATCCCGCCGGTGTCGCTCCGGGCCCCGCCGTTACCGCCGACTGGATAGACGAATGGGACGTCGATTCTCCGGTATTCTCGAGCTTTACCGTCGATTTTGTCTCCGACCCAAACGTCACGCTTGACTACGAGATCGTTTCGATCATCAACCCCGTTTCCGAGTTGGTGACGTCGCTCGACTTTCACGTTCTCGACAACAGCGCGATCGACTACGCGAGTCTCGACGAGGACGTAGGCGGTCAGGACCCGAACGAGCCAAACAACTTTGGGTACTGGGATCCACAGTCGATCAGTACGATTGGCGTCGATCCCAACTTGCAGCATACCAACGTCCGCAACCTCGAGGGCTTACGCGATTCGACGCTCAACTATCCGGGCGACGGTATCACCGAGTTCCTGGCCTTTTCGGTGACCGAGGTCGCGGGAACCCCGGTCTCAACCTTTAACGTGTCAATTGAGACCGACACCGTGTCCAACGAGCTCTTTGGACCCGTTGGTGTTAACGCCGACGACTCGTATTTCCGGCTCGACATCGTCGACGGCGCCGGCGCGCCGCCGTGGGGAGTGCTCACAATCCTGGAGGTCTCGTACGACGAGACGGGCGCGTATATTACCGATCTTGCGGGCAATCTCCTACGGACAACCGCGGCTCCGATCCGGGCGATTGAACGGACACCGCCCGAGATCGAGCTTGCGATTGCCCAACTCGGTGGGAACGAGATCTTTGTTCAGTTTTCCGAACCCGTCTGGGGCGACGCCTTACGGACGGTGGCGATCGATCAGAGTCTGCTTGAGATCGTGACCGGCGGCTACACGATTACGGATCTGGAGATACTCCAGACCTCCGCCGAGGGCGGGGGCACGATTGACGGCGCGACCGCCGCCCGTCTGACCCTCGACGGCACGCTTACTGCCGAGGCGATCTTTACCGAGCGGATCGGTCCGGCTGCTGCCGGAGGCCCGTTTGACAACGCCAACAACGAGATGACCGCAGCCGCGGAACGGCGGCTCAGCGATCTCGGTATCGGTATTGTGGAGCCGGTATGGGCGACCGACGCGTTTGGAACCAACGATGCCGGAAACAGCGATTTTCGAACGATTCGAACGTTTGACGGGAGCGAGAGTCTCGATAACATCGATATTACGCTCCAGGCTCGCATCGTTGACACCTATGCAACACGCTTCCCGCTCCGACTCGCCTACGACATAGACGTACCCGACAGCGTCAAGGTAGATGGATTCTGGGACATCCAGGCGATTCCCGCGCCTTTATCGGACGTGGACGTTCCGCCGAACACCGAGGCCCGGTCGTTGCTCCCGTTTGAACAGGTAAACCTGCTCCGGTCATTTATCATCCCGGGGACCGATCCGGAGTTTGCCAGTGGATCCACCCTTGAGTTTGTATTTGATCTGGGGCCGATTCCCGCAGTTCGCCTGTCGACACCGGACGACTTAACTTCAATCGCGCCGTGGAGTTTTGGGATAACCGGCGGCTTTATCGAGCAGCGCGGCGGCGTGACAATTCTCAACAACGTGATCTATCCGGAAAACGAGGAACGCACGGTCATTACCTACGATCTCGACAGACCGGGCATGGCAACTGTGATCGTTTTTGACCTCGGTGGGAGTGTGGTACGGACGATTCATCGCGGACGGCAGGCCTCGGGATCGTACCGCTATACCTGGGATGGGCGTAACAACAGCGATCGTATCGTCGCGCGTGGTATTTACTTTATTCGGGTAGTGGCACCGGGTATCGACGAGTACCGCAAGGTCATCGTCGCCCGCGATTGAGCGGCAAAAGCCTGAGCGTTAAAGCGTATCTGAACTCCATTCGAGGCCCGGACCCGCGACCAGCAGTGACCCCGGTTCGGTGAGAATCGAGTCGCCTTCACTCGCGCCAATCTCAATCAAAACCTCGAGAATGACCGTGCTGTCGACCGCACCGACCGCGTCAAACGAGAAACCGTTGAATGAGGTCGAGACCTCTTGCCACTGGGTCAGGTCGCCGGTGAGTTCGATTTCGGTCGCGAACTCGCCTCCCGGGCCGTCGGGCGTGTTGTCTATTCCAAGGGAGACGTGGGACGGTGTAAAACTCGTCGTCGGGTCTTCTTTTACCCAGACACTCACGGTGTAGCTTCCCGCCGAGGCGAGATTGGGGCGTCCTGTGGCGCCGAGCGTGACGGGCAGGCGGAGGTAGTAGTTTTTGTCCGATCTGACGATGCCGATGTTGTCGAATCGTCCGGCGATCGACGCAACCTGGGTGAAATAACCGCCAAAGGAGAGGTTTACAAATGACGCGTTGGCCGTAATCTCGTTTTGCGTGTTAATCGTCGGCACGGCACCGGACTCCCCGACAATCGGAACTCTGGTCGTCGTGTCCTCGAGGCTTAAGGGGATAACAACCGAGAATTGGTTCTGGGTATCGGCGTCAGATGCGTCACCTGCGCCTGAGGCGTTATTCATCTCCATGTTGAACTCTTCCCGGTTGGTATTGGTGAGGAACCGGAACGAGTAAGACGCGTCGCTGATAAATCCGTCGAGAAGCGCGCCGGTCAGATCGAGGGCGTAATAGACGAGCGAGGAATCAAACGCCAGTTCCAGGGATTGGGTTCCGGCGATAGGCGTACCCGCGAGCGCGGCGTTTGCCGAGGCAACCGATCCGTCTGTGGTACCTTCGACCCATGGCGTCCCGTTATGGACAAGCGTGCCGTCCTCAAAATCGCCGTTGGGGAGGAGGTTGCGGACCTCAAGTCGATAGACGGTATCGGTGACCCCGGTGGGACCGCTTTCCGCGGTCGCGGTAAACGCAACGTGGTCGATCGCGGCAACCTCACCGGTGACGGGGTCGGTTGTGCCGGTGAGGAGTCCGTCGGCAAAGGACCACTCGTTGCTCTCAAAGTTCTGAGAGGCGATGAGGTTGACGCCCGAAAACTCGTCGAAGTCACTTCCCGTATTACACCCGACAAACACAAGGACCGTAGCCGCGACCCCGGCGATGAGAGCGGTGAGGGTAAAGTATCGCGTATCGTTACCTGCCATCTGACTTCCTTAAATATACCATCGGCATTTTCTGCTTTCCATTGGCCCGCTTACCCGGCATAATACCCGCGTGCGCATCCTGATCGTTGAGGACGACGCCAAAATCGCCGCCTTTCTTCGCAAGGGTCTTACGGAATCCGGTTATCGTGTCGATCACCTCGAAACCGCCGAGGAGGGCCTCGGGGCCGCCGGTCTCAACGACTACGACGCCCTGATTCTCGACCTCACGCTCCCAAACCATGATGGATTATGGCTTATTGAGGAGTTGCGAAAACGCGGCGGGACGACCCCGATTTTGATCCTGAGCGCGCGCCAATCGGTCGACGATCGGATAACCGGCCTGCGCACCGGCGGCGACGACTACCTCACCAAGCCGTTCTCCTTTACCGAACTCCAGGCGCGACTCGAGGCGTTGATGCGCCGGACGCGCATGAACGAGGAGGACGGGGCCAACCGTACCGGTCCGGTAACCAGGCTCGAGGAGGGTGATATCTATCTTGATCTTCTGTCGCGGCAGGTACGCCGGCAGGGGCAGTCGGTTGAGCTCCGTCCCCGCGAGTTTGCTTTGTTAGAGTTATTTATGCGCCACCCGGACCAGGTGCTCACCAAGACGATGATTCTCGAGCACGTCTGGAACTACGATTTTGATCCGCAGACAAACGTCGTCGACGTTCTCGTCTCCCGTCTTCGCTCCGTGATCGACCGCGATTTTGAACCCCGGGTTATTCATACGGTCCGGGGCGTCGGATATGCGTATCGCCCCGGGGGACAGCTGTGAGAAACGCCCCCGGATTGAGTACTCGTCTCCGCCTTACGCTCGTGTATACCGCCGTGAGCATCCTCAGTTTTGTTCTTCTCTTTGGGTTTTCCTTTCTCTCTTTATTCCGAACTCTCGAACAGGACGATCTTCGGGAGATGCAAAGCAAGCTACTGAGTTATTGGGCCCAATACCAGACCGGCGGATTTGATCTTCTTCAGGAGGACGTCAACGTCGACAATCTCCTCATCGGCGAGCGGCCCTTTTTTGTCCGGGTGGCGAGCCGGGCAAACGAAACGCTCTTTTTTAGTTACCCGACGATCTGGGAGAGCTTCAACGTCACCGGTCTCGAACTTATGCCGCTCGATCCGGCCCAGATCCACGTCCTGAGCTCACCCGATTTTGAGTACGATCTCGAGGTAGCCGGAATCTGGCTCAGCGAAGAGCGGTTTTTACAGCTTGGTGTTTCGAGCGAAAATCGTACCCGCCTTCTCGCCCTTTTTCGGCGCAATTTTGTGCTTCTCTCGGTCACGATCATTGCGATTGGCCTCGTGGTCGGTCTGGTGATATCGAGTCGCGCGTTGCGGCCGATCTATCGGCTCACCGGTGTTGCCCGTCAGATCGTCGAAACCGGCCGACTCGACGCGCGCGTCGAGCGAGGTACCGGATCGGCTGAGCTAACCCAACTGGTCGACCTTATAAACCAGATGCTCGAACGTATGGACTCCCTGGTTGGCGGCCTCAAAAACACCGTCGAGATGGTCGCCCATGATCTGCGTACACCGATTACGCGCCTGCGCGCGCGTGCCGAACTCGCGCTGCGGAGTGATGAAACCGCGGATGCACGTGACGCGCTCGCCGAGACGGTGGAGCAAAGCGACGAGATCCTCCGCATGGTTGGAACCCTGCTCGATATCACCGAGGCGGAAAGCGGCGTGATGAAGCTCCACCACGAAACGATAGCGATACGCGCGCTCTCGGAGGAGATCGTCGATCTATTTGAACTCATCGCCGAGGAACGATCCGTTGCGCTCCAAATTGAATGTGATCCCGCGCTGACCGTCGTCGGCGACCGCGTTCGACTACGGCAGGTGTTCTCCAATCTTGTGGATAACGCCGTGAAGTTCTCGCGGCCCGGCGGTACGGTGAGAATCGTCGGTCAATTGACAAGCGCCCGCGACGGGAGAACGGCAGTCGAGGTCGCCGTTCACGACGAGGGCGTCGGTCTCGAAGAGAGTGAACTCGAGCGCGTCTGGGATCGGCTGTATCGAGGACCGGTCCAGCCGCACGCGCAGGGGCTCGGCCTCGGACTCAGTCTCGTGCGGGCGATCGTCACGGCCCACGGCGGGCAGGTGTCGGTACGGTCGACGTCGGGCCGCGGGGCGACGTTTTCAATCGTGATTCCGTCCTCGGGTGAGGTCTAACGCGCGGGCGAGATCGCGATTTTGCGCGCGTCGTCCCGGACTAGAAGGATGGTCCGTAGGTCAGCTCGCGGTACACCGCGAGCGACGCGCGTGTCCCGTCTCCGAGGGCGATCAGAATCTGCTCCGAGCCGGAGGATGTGACGTCGCCCGCCGCAAAAACCCGTGGATGTGAGGTGCGGGCGTCGCGATCGACGATAATCGACCCTCTGTCGTCCAGACGAACAAGATCGGCGACGAGTTCCGAGTTGGGGCGAGATTCGCGTTCCACAAAAAAGGCATCGGCGGGTATCTTGCGTTCGCGCGCGCTTGGGTCCCGAGAATCCCCACGATAGACCACGACTTCCCGCGCCCAATCGTCGCCCTCAAACGAGGCGACCGAATAGCCGTTGAGTACCGCAATCTCCTCGCGCTCGCCCGCGCGGGCGAGGGTCTCGTGCGAGTATTTGGCGTGCGGCTCCATCACAAGGTGGATTCTGGCCGCCTGAGCGGAACACTCTACAGCCGCCTCTATCGCCCGATCGGAGTTTCCGAGAATACAGACATCACGATCGCGAAGCATATGTGAGTAGCTAATGGCGCTCGATCCGAGCGCCTTACCAAAATAGCGCGCCTCACCGGGTACGTTCAAGAGCTCGGGACGCGCGCCTGTGGCGACGATGAGGAACTGCGCCTTGATAGGTTCGCCGCCACCTAAGTGAACGAGGAAGTGATCACCATTGTCGACAATTCGATCGACGACGTCCTGTACCCAGATATGGGAAAGGTATTCGATTTGGGCACGGTAGACATGAACTTGTTCCTTTGCCTTAAGCACGACGTAGTCGTCCATGTCCGGAAAGTTGACACTCAACGAGGTTTTACCACCAAACGTGCCCGCGATCAGGCGACAGTCGACACCTTTGCGAACCGCAAATATCGTTGCCGCCAAACCTGCGGGACCGCTGCCGACGATCGCTACATCAAACATCGGAAACCCCCTTGGGCGGATCGGGTATCACGTCGCTTTCCATCATGAGCTGAGTTATCTTTCGGCTCCGCTCGATACGGCGACGGGCGGTCTCGGCGATTGCGCGCGGGTCCATCGTTTTGCGTGCCAGCCCCTGTTCCTGAGCCCGGACACCGACTGCCACCGCGATATCCACAAACAGCTCCCACTCTTCCATCGTCGGAACGATGCGCTTAGGGCCATACTCCGGATGGGTACGCGCGCGCGCGGCGATCGCGTCTGCGGCCGCAAAACACATTTCATCGCTAATCGTCCGTGCGCCGACGTCAAGCGAGCCGCGGAAAATCCCCGGAAAACACAACGAGTTGTTTACCTGGTTTGGAAAATCACTCCGCCCGGTCGCAACCACAGCGGCGCCCGCTTCCTGCGCGTCCCACGGCCAGATCTCCGGGGTCGGGTTGGCTTCGGGAAAAACGATCGCATCGCTGTTCATACGGCGAATCAGATCTTTTTTGATCGTCCCCGGTCCCGGTTTGGAAAGTGAGATCACGACATCGGCGCCTTCGATCGCGGTTTCCATTCCGCCGGTCTGACCCGCCGCGTTGGTCTGTTCCGCCAAGCGCCACTTCTCGGGGTACTCGTTGCGATTGCGGGCGAGATCGGCGCGATCGACGTGTAGGATGCCGCGACTGTCACACACAACGCAGCGGCCGGGGTCGGCGCCACGTCCAAAAATCAACCGCGCGGAGGCAACGCTTGCGGCTCCCGCGCCGATAAAGGCGATCTTTACGGCGTCGAGCGATTTACCCACGATGCTGAGGGCGTTCAGAAGACCGGCCAGCGTGACCGTGGCCGTTCCCTGTTGGTCGTCATGCCACACTGGGATTTCCGCTTGCTCTCTCAAGGTGTCAAGAACTCGGAAGCACTTTGGTTGGGCGATATCCTCGAGGTTGATTCCGCCAAAACTTGGTTGAAGGTTGAGGACCGTACGGATAATAGCATCGGGATCCTGATCCGCGAGGACGATAGGGACACTGTCGACGCCCCCGAGGTACTTGTAGAGAAGGGCCTTGCCCTCCATCACCGGATACCCCGCTTTTGCGCCGATGTTTCCGAGACCGAGAACGCGACTCCCGTCGGAAACGATAGCGACCGTGTTCCAGCGATTGGATAGCTCGTCGAGAAGCTCGGGGTCGGCTTCGATAGCGCGGCATGCGGCGGCAACGCCCGGCGAGTACCAAACCGAAAAATCGTCCATCCCTCGAACGACGCATCGTGGTGTCGTCTCCATTTTCCCCGCGTAGTGGCGATGCCAGTCAACGGCGATAGAGGCCCAATGTTCCGCTTTCGCCGAAAGATCACCGCTATCGGACAAGAGGGGCCTCCTCGGTCCATATCTCCGCATTTGGGTGGCGGAGCAGCAGCGCGCCCGCGGGGTAGTCCTCGGGTCGCCGACTCAACTCGTACAAGATCTCCCGCTTACCGTGTCCGGTGGCGAAAAAGACGATCTTTCGAAACGAGAGCAGTACCTCCGGGCTGGCGCTGATCCGCTGCGTACCGCCGTATAGGCCCGTCGCCATCGCCGCGGGAGTTGTCGGCGGGATAAGTAGGGTTCCGTCTCCCGGTCCGGGCTGCAGGTCATTATTCGGATCGTCGTCCGGCGAGTCGGTCTGTCGCTTATTACCGTCATTTGGTCGAACGGCGGTGATCATTGTGGCGTCGAACAGACTTGCCGTATGTCCGTCGCCGCCGATCCCAAGGAGCGCCAGCGCAAATATGGCGTTGCGACCTGCCAAGTCGTGAATCTCTCGCGAGTACGCCTCTACGGCTGTATCGATCGTACCGCTCGTATCGACGCGAACAAAACGCTCCTCCGGTAAACCGAGGGCGCGTACGGTCGGGGCGATCGCTCCGGCGTTGGAGCGAGGATCGGTATGGGGCACGTGGCGATCGTCTGAAAGCATAAGATGAACAGCGGGATGTACGCGATTCGGAATGTCACCAGCGATACGTTCGTAAACGGGAAGCGGTGTTGATCCGCCGGCAAGCATGACGACAAACGGCGCCGTGGCGCGGCGTTTACCTACCGTTTCGGCTTCTTCCGGCGAATGGTAGCCGGGGCCGTCGCTGAGGTAGCGACGTAGCTCGTTGAAAACCGTATCGGTGGCCTGTTTTTCGCTGGTGAATCGTCGGAACTGAATCGGCACGCTATTTCCTCTCGATGGTAACGTGTTTTGAATCTACCCGGAGACTTCGGCGAACGAGCAGCCGGTCGGACAACCGTACGCATAGACGATTGGTTGGATGCGATCTTGTTCAATCTGAGCGAGCAACGGAGTCACGATGTTCCAGGCCGCCGCTAACTCCTCGCGTTGGATAAACAACGAACGATCGCCGCGAAGGACGTCGAGAAGCAGCCGCTCGTAGGCTTCGGGGACTTCACGCTCGGCAAACTCCTGATTGTAGAGCATGTTGAGCCGGACCGCCGCCGACGCCAGCTCCATACCGGGCACCTTGTTGTTTACGACCATCTCGATCGCTTCATTTGGTTGTACCCGAATACGGAGACAGTTTGCCTGTATACCGGGGAAAATCGAGTAGGGAATATCGCGAAATCGAATGACGATCTCCGTCTTTTGCTCGTCGAGCGCCTTTCCGGCGCTGAGCTCAAACGGCACACCGTACCATCGAGGCGTGTTGATGTTGAGAATCGTACGGACAAACGTTTCGGTTATCGAATCGTCCGGCACGCCGTCGTCGCTGAGGTATCCGTCGTACTGGCCGGTAATCGTCGTATCTACGGTCATCGGAGCGGTCGCCCGCAATAACTTGGTCTTCTCCTCGGCGATCTCGGACGAGGAGAGACTTATCGGTTGCTCCATCGCTACCAGGGCCATCATCTGCAACAGATGGTTCTGGAGCACGTCGCGGATAATACCAAATCGATCAAAATATCCGGCGCGTCCCTCAACGCCGATCTTTTCGGAGAATTCGATTGAGATCGACTCGATGTGATCACGATTCCACAGGGGCTCAAAGATGCGATTGCCAAAACGCAGGATCATGAGGTTCTGAATAAGCTCTTTACCGAGGTAATGATCGATCCGGTAGGTCTGACCCTCGGAGAAAATCGCGCCGAGCGCCGTCGTGAGTTCCGCGGAGCTCTCGCTGTCGCGACCAAACGGTTTTTCGATAACGACTCGAGCCCAGCGATCGGCGCTTTCCTCGGCCAGCCCGGCCTCGCGGATCGATTTTGCCGTATCGAGAAATACCGTCGGCGGGATCGCCATGTACATCAGCATGTTGGCGTCCTTGCCGTTGAGCTCCGTGATGCGACGCCCGAGGGCGCGGAAGTCCTCGGCACTGGTGTACTGTCCGGTATGGTAGTGGCAGCGCTGCAGGAACCGCCCGATTTTTATGTCGCATTGATCGGGTTCCGGTTCGTAGCGGCAGGTGAGCGTTTCCGCAACCTGGGTGCGAAACTCTGCATCGCTCTTCTCCGAACGGGCAAAACCAAAAACGCTAAAATTTTCGGGGAGCAGCTCGTTACAAAACAGCGAGAACAACGCCGGGAGAAGCTTTTTTCGGGTAAGATCGCCGGAGGCTCCGACGATGATGACGTTAGTCGGTGCGCTTGTCGTAGTCACAGGACGTAATCATACTACGACGCAACCTCGGGGGGAAGAACGTGTTGTACGACGAACCGACGCTCTACGACCGTCTCTACGGTGATTTTACCGAGGATATTCCCTTTTACCGGGATCTACTCGGACCTGAGGAGGGAAGGGTATGCGAACTTGCCTGTGGGAACGGTCGGGTCTCTCTCCGACTTGCCGAAGCAGGATATGCAACGTGCGGAATCGATCTAAGCGAGGCGATGATCGCAACCGCCACCGCGCGTGCCCGTGAGATGAGCGTCGCCGATCACTGTGAGTTTATCCGCGCCGATATGCGGGAGTTTGTTCGACCCGCGCAGTTCTCGCTTACGCTCGTTCCTCTCCACAGTCTGTCGCATCTCCTTACCCGTTCCGACGTTGACCGCTGTCTTTCTGCGGTGCGGACAAGTCTTGTATCGGACGGCCGGCTGGCATTTGCCGTACACAATCCTGATCCGCGGGTTTTGACGCGCGATCCCGATGCCCTCTACGAGCTCTCGCTTGGCGGGGACGGCGTTACGGTGTACGAGTCGACAAGCTACGACGACGAAACTCAGATTCTGAGACTTGTGTGGTACGTAGAGACGGAGGATAGGACACACAAGTTCGAGTACGCGCTGCGGATGTTTTTCCCCGATGAGATCGAGGCGACTCTCGCCCGTTCCGGATTCGAACTTGTCGAGCGATACGGCTGGTACGACAAAACGGCGTTCGGCAAAACGAGCGGTACGCAGTTGATCGTCGCCCGGCGGGTCGGCTAGCCGGCCTACGCGCGGAACGGACGGCCGACGGGATTGCCGGGCATCTCGGCGCAATGCGTTTGCGCGTACTCCACGTAGCGCATCGCGCTGTGGTAGAGGTCTTCAACTTCTTCCGGTCGAAGCGCGCGAATCGGGCGCGCCGGCACGCCCGCGACGAGCGTACCGGTCTCAACGGTGTACCCCGGCGGTACGACCGCACCGGCGGCAACCATAGCGTTCTGTTGAACGACGGCTCCGTCGAGCACCACCGCGCCGATTCCGACAAGGCTTTCGTCTTCCACCGTGCACCCGTGAAGACGGGCGGCGTGACCCACGGTTACCCGGTCGCCAATCGAGAGCGGGTACCGATCGTGGGTGACATGGAGAACGGTGTTGTCCTGAATGTTGGTCTCGGCGCCGATTCTGACCGAATGAACGTCGCCGCGGATCGCGCAGTTGTACCAGATGTTGGCCGCGGGCCCGATCAAAACGTCGCCGATGATGCGAACCCCGTCCATCACGATAGCCCCGGCGGCGATACGCGGCTTGAGTACCCCGTACGGACGAACGGTTGCGGTCGCCGCAATAAACGCCGGATTGTTGTGTGTGTCCATCATTTTGCCGCCGCGGATTTTCCGCTGAGACTAGAGTAAGTACGGACGCGGCGGTTAAACTGTTCGAGCAGCTTCCAGCGTACGATCGGTATCTGGCGGAGCGTATCAAAATGGATCGCGTAGTAGGTCGTGCGCTTCTTAGCTCGGTAGGTGATGCCGAAGCTGCGGTCACCGAGAAGTTCCGTCTCGCCAAACGACTCATTGGGGAGCACCGTATCGAGACGGACGTCGTCGACGATCAGATCGACGGCGCCGCTCGCGACCAGGATCATCGATCCGCTCGGGTCGATCTGCTCGCCCCGCGCGGCGCTCATGCACAACATCTCCTGAGCAATTGCGATGTGAGCCACTCCGGAGACCCTGTCACCGAGGAGGTACGTCCCCTCGAGAAAAAACTTGCGATCGAGGTGTCCGCGAATCGACTCCGTCAGGTCGCTCCGCTCGATAAACGCGCGATACATCGAGCGGGGTATCTCCAGGACTCTGATAAAGCTCGCAGCGCGGTACGTTCGTTCTATCGGTAGATTAAAAAGACAGTTGCGTTCGCCAATCATCGTGCCGGCCGTGACGACGTTCTGGACCCCTTGATCGGTATCGAGGATCTCAAACATACCGTTGAGGAGTAGGTAGACGGCGCGCGGTTCGGCACCTTTTTTAGCAACGATCGATCCGATGCTCATCGTTCGGGCGTCGCAGTTGGCCAGCATCGCCAGCTCATGGCTGGGCGCGCCCGGGAAGTTGGCGTGGAGAAGTCGAAATACGTGGTGCTCGAACCCACCTTTGGTTGTTCGAATCAGCACGTCGGCCATCCCGAAGGAGGTATCGGCGCCGATCTCTTTCTCGAGCGGCGTAAGTTTGCCCGCCTTGTGGCTGAGCACAATCCGTCCCGAGCCGTCTTTGCGGAAGTCTTCGGCCGATCCGTGAATAAGGCCGCCGCCGACGTCGAGTTTTTTGACGTCCGTCGGTATCAGGTAGTTTTGGCGAACTTGCTCGTTGTGTTTTTTGGCAAACTGTCCCGCCCCGTCATCGAGGCGATCCAACTGGGCGAACGTACAGATATCGGCGAAATGTCCGTAGGTCTTGTAACCGTCGTCCCAGAGCGCGCGGAAAAACAGGATCGTCGTCTCAACCGGGTGGGGCGAGAAAACCGGCTTGACCTCTAATCCGTCGATCATATTCCAGCGATCGATCTCGAGGTCTTCGGGCACAAAAAATTCGGCAAACTGCTCTTCGGGGAACGACATCAGCGCGGAGAGTTTTTTCTGGACCGAATGGCGCACGACGGGGGTCGCGTAGTAAGGAATTCGGTGGTCGGCCCGAACGAGCGAGGTGAGTCCGGCAAAATGGTCGTCGTGGGCGTGCGTGTGAAATATCCCGTCGATCTCGTTTACGCTGATTCCTAGTGAGTTTAGCGAGTGGATGACGCTCGGTCCCGCGTCGATGAGGTACACGCGCCCCTGAAACACGACGATGCTGGCCATGCACGGTCTGGTCGTGTCCCAGCCATCGCCCTCACCGGTATGAACAACGGAGAAGTAATCGGGCTTAATCTTGTGTTGGCCGAGGTGATAGGGCGGTTCGTAATGTTCGCCGCGTCCGAGGTCGAGCGAGACCTCTTCGCCGTCGGTTTCGGTCGCGACGAGAAAGGTGTTGAACGCCGTTCGTTGAATCGTCACGCCCGGATCGATCTCGACCGGGTCGTCGCCGATCACGCGGAAATCGATCAGCTCGTCGGGGCGTCGTATTTTTCCAAACGCAAAGATCTTCTTGATGCGCATGTACTCGCGCGCGCTCGCCTGGCTCAAGCCCGCCGCGATCAGCTCTTCCTGAGAAACCAGGCCGTAGTTGCCGCGATAGATGTACTCCCGCTGCGCTTCGATCTGATCTATTGCGCCCAAGATGATCGGACGGCGACCGGTGTTGTTGGGATGGTTGGGAATCAGCATACCCTGGCGATAAAGCATCTGCAAAACGGGAAACTCAGCCAAGTTGGCAAAATCGCCGTTCTGAATGCTGAGATCGGAAAGGAGAATCGCGTTTGGGCCGGTCTCGAAGGTAACGCCTCGGCGCTCGGCGGAAACGATAAAACCGCGTCGCATCAAGTGCTTGACCGTGTCGCCGGGACTGCCGCAGAGGATTCGGCGATCGTGATCCGGGAGTTCGATCCAGTAGACACCGGTGGTGACTTTTGACTTTTTCACGCACCCCCCAACTGCCGTCTACTCTATCTGAGGAGCGTTGGGCTCGCAAGCAGCGAGCCGAGCAGACGTTACCAGCCGATCGTCAGCTCGACGATGTTCTGTTCGATGTCGGATTGGACTCGTTCAGGGACGTTGGGCGTGGCGTTGAGTTCCTCGTAAAGCGCCAACGCCTCGCTATTGCGTCCGAGGTAGCGATACGAAGCGGCGAGCGCGAACTTGGTCAGAAAGTCGTCGGGATCGAGCGCGTGGGATTTTCGCAGCAGACGGTAGCTCTCACCGCCCCGCTCCGTTTGACTGAGGAGGACGCTGTAGTTTCTCAGAACGCTCGCGTTCTCGGGCGCGATATCGATTGCCCGCTTGAAACAGGCCTCGGCCTCGTCAAACTCTTTTTGCCGCAACAGGGCGCACCCAATCGCCTCCCAGGCCTCGCTGTTCTCCTCGTCGTGTTTAAGGTAAAACCTGAGGGCGTCGACCGCCTCGGCGTTTCGGCCGCTCTCGGTGTACGCGATACCGATGTTGAGCAGCGCCGGGAGAAACAGAGGATCGTCTTCAAGTATCTCCGTCAAAAGCGATATTGCGTCGTTGTATCTACCGGTCCTGATGAGGCGTTCTGACTCTCGTATTTGTCGCGTCGCTTCCATACCCAAAACATAGCTATACCCAAGTAAATGAGTCAACAAAACGAAGAGCTTGCTCGATCCCGATGTGCTGCGTATCATTTGCGCCATGGTCGGCATTCTCCTCGTCGGTGATGAGATCCTTGCGGGAAGCGTCCGCGATAAGAACCTACACCTCATGATCACGACGCTCGCCGAAATCGGTTACTCAGTCGGCGAAGTACGGATCGTTCGTGACGAGGTTGTCGATATTGCTTCTGCGTTTCGGCAGCTTATCGACCGCTACGAGATCGTGATCAGCGCCGGCGGTATCGGCCCGACACATGACGACGTGACCGTCGAGGGAGTAGCCGCGGCACTCGGCTGTGAGCTGGAGACCAATCAAACGATGCTCGGATTTCTCAAGACCCGGTACGGCGAACCGCTTGGGACGATGGTAGCCCGTATGGCCGAACTGCCCCCGGGCACCGAAGTAATCGGATGCGAAGATGGACGATGGCCGCTGATTCGAGCCGGTTCTGTGTATCTCTTTCCCGGTCTTCCAATCGCCCTTGCCGACAAAATGCGGCGTATCGGTGAGTTGCTTCAGCCACGCCAGACTCCCTATACGGCCGAGTTGTACGTGAGCGAGGACGAGAGCGAGTTTGCCGACTGGCTCGACGGTTTTCAGCGCGACCTCGAAGGTATTCTCATTGGAAGCTACCCGACGGTCGGTGCACCTGACTATCGATCCCTGATAACCGTGAAGGGCATACGCGTCGAGGCGGTCGATGGAACCGCGCGAGAAATCCGATCCCACTTTGAGAACAACGGAACGCTGATTCGGGTTGGTGGAATTCTCGCGGACGACGCGGATCGATGACCCATCTTGCACACGTTGAGATCGACCTCGCCGCTCGCGTGACGGGCTCGCCCACGACAACGCTGAGCGACGACCTCGTTGTGTGTCTTCTTCATGGGTTTGGCGCTTCCGCCCAGGATCTGGTTCCGCTCTCGGCCGAGATCGGCTCGGTTCGGCGTTGGCTGTTCCCCCACGCGCCGGTCCCGATAACGGTGGCCGGGATGTCCTACGGACGCGCATGGTTCCCGCGCGAAGAAGAGGATCTTGATGCAGCGCTCTTTGGAGGATACTTCCTCTCGCTGCGCGAGATTTATCCGACCGGATTGACCGAGGCCGCCGCCGAGGTGCGTGCCCTTATCGAGTCGGAGCACATCGACTGGCATCGTCTCGTCCTCGGTGGATTTAGTCAGGGTGCGATGGTGGCCGCGGAGTTGCTTCGCCAGAGCGCAGTCGACAGTCTCCCGGCGCCGCACATCGCCGTGCTCTACTCGGGCGCCCTGGTTGCCGAGGCATGGTGGGAGTCCGTATCACCCGCAGCACAAACGCCGAACGTTTTCCAGTTCCACGGGAGACGAGACGCGGTCCTGCCCTTCGAGGAGGGGCAGGCGCTCCGCCAAGCGCTTGTTGAGAGCGGGTTTACCGTTGATTGGCACGAGTTTGACGGAGGTCACGAAATCCCGGCCGGCGCCGTTGCGCGTACAAGGGAGATTCTTACCAGCGCATTGTCCGTGATGTAGTCTACCTCAGCGGGCGCGTCCTACGTCGCGTCTGTCGCATCTCGCGATGGACGGCGCCCGACCAGAAGGGCGGCCGCGGCACCGAGGGCGGCGGCGAGAAGATCGGTCAGCGCGGTGAGAGGGGAGCTGATACCCGGCCACACACCGACAAGCGAACCGGCGACCAAGCCGAGAATTGCCCAGTACGTTATCGCGTGGTATCGACCCAAAAGGAACGACATCATTTTGCTCACAAGTACAATGCCGACGATCGCTCCGACGGTTAGTAGGCCGAGTACAGGGCCGTTTCCCGTGCGGACCGCTTGGAGAAACGTGGCGTACATGCCGATGACGACGAGAACAAACGAACCGGATACCCCCGGTATAATCATCGTGGCCGCAGCGATCGCCCCGGCCCCCACAAGCGGCGCTATCGTTTGAGCGGTAACGGTGTCAATCGCGGTTCCGAGCGGCTCCGGGCGCGCCAGGCCCTGGATGACAAGAAACGCCGCCGCGATCAACGCCACGACGATATGGGATAGACGAGGTCGATGGTCGGCTACCTGGTGATATATATACGGAATACTTCCAGCGATTAGACCAAAGAAGGCAAAGGCCGTTTGCTCTGGTGCGTGGGTGAGACCGAGTTCGATAAACCACGCGAAGACACCGATACCGAGGACGATACCGGCGAGAACCGGGGCGAGAAAGGCGAGATGACGGAGCCATCGCCGTGAAAAAAAGTCGCCGATCGCCTCCACAAGACGATCGTATATCCCGGTGACAACCGCGATAGTTCCTCCGCTTACACCCGGTACTGTGTTAGCTGCCCCGATCGCAATTCCCGATCCAAGTCGGACAAGCATCGGCGCAAGCTTGCTGCGCTGTTTCATATAAAAAAAGAGGATAGCCGATCGATACGGGGGAACCAAGCTGAATGGAACGAATTGCCAACTCCTTTTTATTATAATGGTCCTTGGGTTTTTATTTTTCTTTTTGTCGCAGTTAACGTGATAAACGTTGCAATATTATCCGTCGTCATGTATACTTCCGTGAACTTTAATCTCTTAAGGTAGATCGATGTTACACAGCAGTTCGACGTGCCGCGTCGTTTCGCGACCCGGTGTCGTTGTGGATGTCCGCGAGTCGGTTGCTGATGTCCAAATAGTTCAGTCCAGTACCTGCGGTGCCTGTGCCGTCAAAGCGATTTGCTCTTCGACCGAATCGGCGACACGAATCGTTACGGCCCGGTGTCCGGAACCGGTCGCGTGCGGGGCAAACGTTGAGCTCTCCATGGACGAGCGCTGGGGTATTCTTGCGACAGTCCTCGTTTTCTGCGTGCCGTTGATACTCGTTGTCGTCTCTTTTTTCGCCACAAAGGGATTAGGCGCGGGCGACAGTCTTGCGGGTATTGCCGCGATCGCCGTCCTTGGCCCGTACATTTTTCTACTCTATCGGATGAGGGCGATGTTCGCGCGCGTAATTTCATTTACTGCACGACCACTCGTCAAGGAAGGTGCATAGTGCTTCAAACGATTCTCTACGCCGTCCTCACGCTGGGCGTTGTCGCCGCGGCGTTTGCGACGATCCTCTACCTGGTCGCGCGCCGATTCGCCGTCGAAGAAGATCCTCGAGTCGCCGAGGTGACCGATATGCTTCCCGGTATCAACTGTGGTGCGTGTGGTTTTCCGGGATGCTCGGGAATGGCAGTCGCCTTTGTCGAGGCCGCGGATTCCGGTGACATATCGAGTTTGAGCTGCCCACCCGGTGGTAGCGAGACGATGACCGCAATCGGTGAGTACTTCGGTTTGGAGGTCGGCAGCGCCAAGGAAACGGTCGCGGTTCTGCGTTGTGGCGGTAGTTGTACCACTGCGCCGGCCAAGACGACGTACGACGGGCCCGCTAGTTGCGCCCTCGCCCACCAGACCTTTGTCGGTGAAAGCGGGTGTTCTTTTGGTTGCTTCGGGCTTGGCGATTGTGAGATCGCCTGCCCGTTTGACGCGATCGCGATTAATCCGGAGACCGGCTTACCGGTGGTCGACCAGCAAAAATGTACGAGCTGCAACGCCTGTGTCGAGGCGTGTCCGCGCAAGCTTTTTGAAATCCGACCCGTCGGACGTCGAAATCGGCGCGTCGTCATCAACTGCCGCAACACCGAGCCGGCGCTTGTCGCCAAGAAGAACTGCAGCGTGGCGTGTATCGGCTGCGGGTTATGTAAAAAAACCTGCGACGGAATTGTGCAAGCGATAAGCGTGGAAAACAACCTCGCCTACATCGATACCGACAAGTGTATCGCCTGCGGGCAATGTGTATCGGTGTGCCCGACCAAGGCCATCGTCGCCACTTTTGAACCACCAAAACCAAAGCCGAAGAAAAAGGAAACTGAACCGGCCGCCACGTAGCGGTCTGAGTAAGGAGTGTTCATGCAGGGACTCAAAAGTTTCTCCATCGGCGGCGTGCACCCGCCGGAGAACAAACTCACCTCCCATATACCGATACGCGACGTTCCCGTTCCGGCGCAGGTCGCGATTCCCATATCCCAACACATCGGTAAACCGGCGGAGCCGGTTGTCGATCGCGGGACCGAGGTCAAAGTTGGAACCCTCCTTGCCAAAGCGAGCGGATTTGTCTCCGCACCGGTCCATTCTTCGGTTTCGGGCAAAGTGAAAAAGCTTGATACGGTTGTCGACGCCCTCGGTTTTCGGCGTGCGGCGGTGATAATCGCCGTCGATGGCGACGAGTGGGAGGAGGGAATCGATCGGAGCGAAGACATAAATGAGTCGATCGAACTCGACGGATCCGACATCGTTGCCCGGATGGTGGCAATGGGGATCGTTGGTGCCGGCGGGGCGACGTTTCCGACCGCGGTTAAGTACTCAATTCCCGAGGGAAAGCAGGTAGATACCCTCCTTATCAACGGCGTGGAGTGCGAGCCGTACCTTACGACCGATCATCGGCTCATGCTCGAGAAGGGTGCCGAGCTCATCGTTGGGATCCGTTTGTTGATGCGCGCCCTGGGCGTTAGCCGTGCCTGCATCGGAATTGAGAATAACAAAGCGGACGCGGTCGACGCGCTCACGAGTCTGGTGGCCGAGAAGGCCGCGGCGGCTCTTATTCCCGAGGGTTCAATCGAGGTCTGCGCCCTCAAGGTTAAGTATCCGCAGGGCGGCGAGAAACAGCTGATACAGGCGATACTCGGACGAGAGGTGCCGAGCGGAAAGCTCCCACTCGACGTCGGCTGCGTGGTAAGTAACGTCGGTACAACTATCGCCGTGTACGAAGCGGTACAGAAGAACCGACCGTTTCTTGATCGGATTGTGACGGTGACCGGAAAGACGCTCGTCGAGGCGGGTAACGGCGCCAACTTTCGAGTCCGAATCGGCACACCGGCGCGGGCGCTCGTGGAGGCGGTCGGCGGAGTACCGGACGATACGGCCAAGGTTGTCATGGGCGGCCCGATGACCGGTCGCGCACTTCCCAACCTGGACGTACCGATCACCAAGGGTTCCGGGGGAATCATCTTTGTTACCAAGGCGGAGGCGCAGCGCCGGGCAGTTCACCACTGTATTCGTTGCTCGCGATGCGTGACGGTGTGCCCGATGGGTCTCGAGCCGTACCTCCTGGAGAAACTCGTCACGAGAGAGATGTGGGACGCAGCCGAGAAAGACGGGATTATGGACTGTATCGAGTGTGGGAGCTGCAGCTATACCTGCCCATCGAGTCGACCGATTCTGGATTGGATTCGATTTGGAAAAGCGCGGGTAACGGCGATCCGCAGAAGCCGCGTGGCGGCGGGGAAGTAGGGACGTATGAGTACCGAGAAACTACTGGTTGCACTTCCTCCACACGAGAGGGCGGTGGAGCGCGTAAACGGAATAATGTGGGGTGTTGTTGTCGCCCTGATACCGACAACTTTTGCCGGGATCTTTTTCTACGGGATTCGAGCGGTCCTCGTGACGGCGGTTGCGGTGGGTGCCAGCGTTCTTGTCGAACATCTCATCGTGAAAGTTCTGTTCCGGCGCGAAACGACAACAGTTGGCGACGGATCCGCCGTGGTCACCGGATTGCTTCTGGCGTACAACGTGCCTGCCTCAATTCCATTCTGGCAGATCGTCGTCGGGGCAATCGTGTCGATCGGCGTCGCCAAGTGGGCGTTTGGTGGGATCGGCAACAACCCCTTTAATCCGGCTCTTGTCGGCCGGGCGTTTATGCTCGTGAGTTTTCCCGTTGATATGACGACCTGGCCGGTCCCCGGCGCGGCTCGCCTTTCGCTCTCGCTTGATACGGTCACTGGCGCAACGCCGCTGGGATTGGTTAAGGAAGCGGGGGTCGGTGGGATCGCCGGAATGACTCCGGGCGTGGAGCTTCCCAGCTACTTCGACCTGTTTATCGGCAATATCGGCGGCTGTATCGGCGAGGCGAGCGCCCTCGCCGTGATCATCGGCGGTCTCTACATGATTTGGAAGGGATACATCGCCTGGCAGGTGCCGATCGCTTACCTCGTTGGGCTGGCACTCCCTACGGGAATCGCCTGGTTGATCGATCCGACAACCTATATCGATCCGCTCTACCACGTACTTGCGGGAGGCGCCATGCTCGGCGCGTGGTTTATGGTCACCGACATGACAACCTCGCCGATGTCGGTCAAGGGACGGGTGGTGTTTGCGGTCTCAGCGGGGATCCTGGCCGCCTTGATTCGCCTCTGGGGCGGATTTCCTGAGGGGGTGAGTTATTCGATCCTCATTATGAACGCCTTTGTACCGGTGATAGATCGACACCTTAAACCACGTAAGTTTGGATACGGTACGCGCGGCGGGACGACGGGAGCGGCACGATGAAAAAACTAGAGTCGACTTTGCTCAACATGTTTGTCGTTCTTACCCTCATCTCGTTGATTTCGGCCGGGGCTTTGGCCTTTACCTACGGTCAGACTCGACCAATTCTTGCGGCACAAGAGCAACAGGCCCAGATCGCCGCCGTCGCTGCAGTATTGCCCGAGTTTGACAACGTCCCGACCGAAGAACAGTTCTCGCCGATGCACGACCCCGAACTCGTCGTTTTTCCGGCGCGATTTGAGGACCAGCGCGTCGGTACCGCCGTTCGGACCGCGACGCCGTCCGGATATGGCGGACCGATAACCTTGATGGTCGGCTTTGATAACACCGGCGCAATTACCGGTACATCTGTCCTCGCCCACACCGAGACTCCCGGACTGGGTGCCAAGCTCACCGAGGCCGAGTTTCTCGACCAGTTTGTCGGGATCGATCCCGCTGCAAACCCGCTGGTTGTCGCCCCGGACGGCGGATCGATTGACGCCATAACCGCCGCGACGATCAGCTCCCGCGCGTTTTGCGAGGCGGCGATGCGAGCATACGAGGCCGTCGTCGAAGTTGGAGGGATAGAATGAGTACGATCGATTTTCGCCGCGAGGCGGTCCGCGGTTTCTTTAGCGAGAATCCGGTGTTTGTTCTTCTGCTCGGAATGTGTCCGACCCTGGGGGTGACATCGAGCGCGGCAAACGGCGTCGGGATGGGTTTGGCCACGACCGCGGTACTCCTCGGGAGCAACGTTGTTATCTCGCTGATCAAGTCGCTTATCCCCGACAAGGTCCGTATCCCCGCGTTTATCGTGGTGATCGCCAGTTTCGTGACAATTATCGACCTCTCGATGGCCGCCTACATTCCCGCGTTGCACGCGCAGCTCGGACTTTTTATACCGCTGATCGTCGTCAACTGCATCATCCTCGGCCGTGCCGAGGCGTTTGCAAGTAAAAACTCCGTTGGCGCATCTATCGTCGACGCGCTGGCGATGGGCTTCGGATTTACCTTTGCCTTGCTCCTCCTCGGAGCGGTGCGCGAGATCCTCGGCGCCGGGAGCGTCTTTGGCGCAGCGATACCATTTTTAGTCGACAATCCGATCCTGATCTTTATCATGCCGCCGGGGGCGTTTATCGCGCTCGGATTCCTGATAGCAGCCGTCAACTCGCTTCGCCGTCGCGTCGAGAAAGCGGTCGAGGCGGGATCGCGGCAGACCAGCGGCGTGGAGGCATAGCGATGAACTACATGGTTATCATTATATCGGCGGTGTTGGTCAACAACATCGTGCTGTCCCAGTTTCTCGGTATTTGTCCGTTTCTCGGCGTAAGCTCGCGCCTGTCCACGGCGGTTGGTATGGGCGCGGCGGTGGTTTTTGTGATGACGATGGCCACCATCGCGACGTTTCTCATTGAGAGTCTTATCCTCGTCCCGCTTGGACTCATATTTCTGCGGACGGTTGCGTTTATCCTGGTCATCGCCTCTCTCGTTCAGCTCGTCGAGATCGTCTTAAAAAAAGCGAGTCCGTCCCTGTACCAGGCTCTCGGCGTTTTTCTCCCGCTCATCACCACCAACTGTGCGATTCTCGGGGTCGCTCTATTGGTTGTCGGACGCGGGTATACGCTCGGCGAAGGAATCGTTTTTGCTATCGGCAGCTCGCTCGGATTTGTATTGGCGTTGTACGTGTTCGCCGGTATCCGTGAAAAGATGGATCTGATCGATATCCCCGAACCGATGAAAGGGGCGCCTATCTCGCTCGTTACTGCGGGACTGCTGGCGCTCGCGTTTGGCGGATTCGCCGGCCTCGTCTAAGCCTGCTCGGTTGGAGCGGCGACGATTTGGATAAACTCGTCGAACAAGCGCGGGCTCGCAACGGCAACGCTCCCGCTATGAAATGACAGCGCACTCCCGTCCGCGGCCGCGGCACGTCCTCCTGCCTCCTCGAGGATAAGGCTCGGCGCGGCGTAGTCCCACGGCGAGAGTGTATACTCAAAAAAGGCGTCAAAACGACCGGCCGCCACCCACGAGATATCGAGAACGGCGCTGCCAAGCCGTCTGATGCCGTGGATACCCGCGCCAAACAAACGGCGGATCGTTGCCAGCGTGCGCTCCATAACGGCGCCGCGCTCGTAGTAGAAACCGGTACACACCATCGCCTCGGCGAGACTCGCCGCACGCGACGAGTAGATCCGCGAACCGTTGAGGTACGCCCCTCCGCCGCGTTCCGCGGTAAACATCTCGTCGCGCTCCGGGTCATAGCACGCCGCGACAAGCATCGTCCCGGCCTCGGCATACCCAACCGAGACGCCGTATTGGGGTACTCCATGGATAAAATTCGACGTTCCATCGATCGGATCGACGATCCACAGCTGTTCGGCGAGATGGGCCCTATCGATCGACGTGTCGCCGCTTCCTTCCTCTCCGAGGATCGCATGATCGGGGAAGTACCGTTTGAGGTAGGCGACGATCGCCGCTTCGCTTTTTTTATCGACTTCGGTGACGGGGTTAAATCCCTCGCGCTGATACTTCTCCTCGACGGCTTGCGGTCCACCGGAGCGGAATGCCGCGCGATCGATCTCGCCGCCGGTCAGCGCCGCGCCGATCGCGACATCGAGGAGGGTCGCGCTACTACTCATGCCCGACGAGGGCTTTGATGTACTGCAGGCGTTCGTATTGCTCGGGCGACTCGCTTTTTGCCTGGCTCAGCCGTCCACGAAACTGGTCGACGGTGGTAAAACTCTGCTCGTCCATCCACGACAAAAACTCCGCGCGCATCGTTTCGAGATACTCGACCCCCTTCTTGTAGAGGACCGAGCAGATTTGCGCCACCTGAGCGCCGGCGAGAACGGCCTTCACCACGTCGTCGCCGGTATGTATGCCGCTACTCGCCGCAAACTCGATCTCGGTCCGCCCGTAGAGACGACTGATCCAGCGGAGCGGGAACGCGAGATCAGCGGAGGTACTTAGGGGAGATGCGGACTTAAGGCGCAAGTTCTTGGTATCGATGTCGATCTGATAGAACCGATTAAACAGAACAACCGCCGAGGCTCCCGCCCACTTGAGCTGGTCCACGATCGCCGGGATTGAAGAAAAATAGTGGCCGATTTTGACGGCGATCGGTATCGAAACCCGTTTGGCGACGGCTGAAACCGTCTGTACGTAAAAGTCGCAGACTTTCTGACCGCAGTCTCTATCGTCGTCGGCCAGCATTGCGATGTTGAGCTCGAGCGCGTCCGCGCCGGCTTCCTCGAGTTTGTGAACGTGGTCGATCCACCATTCGGGCGTCACGCCGTTGATGCTGGCGATGATCGGTACGGAAACGGCGTTTTTGGCATCTCGAATGAGTGCGCGATATTGGGCGAGGCCGGCGTCGGTCTCGACGGCCCGTACGTAGTCGATCGCTTCGGGGTAGTCGGCGCCGGCCATGTCGGCGTCAATCGCCGCCTGTATCTCCTCTTCAAATAGGGACTTGAGGACGATTGCGCCTGCACCTGCCGCCGAAGCTTTTTCGATCTTTTCGACCGAGTTGGCCAGACTGGAGCTCGAAACGACGAGCGGATTGGCGAGTTGGAGACCCATGTAGCTAACACGTAAATCGGCCATCTTGTTTCCTTTTAGGGATATATCGCACAATCGTAGTAGTGATCGGATCGGGTGTCAACGAACGCCGTCGGCCCCAAGACGCAGCCGCCATATATTTGGTATTATATATATAAAGAAAACGAACGTAGCTATAGAGATAGGAGCGGACCATGGAACGCGAGAAAGTGATCATAATCGGATCGGGGCCGGCCGGACATACGGCTGCGGTATACGCGGCGCGAGCCGATCTCGACCCGTTGATGTTTGAGGGATTTATGGCCGGTGGTGTCCCGGCCGGCGGGCAGCTGACCACGACAACCGACGTCGAGAACTATCCCGGGTTTGCCGACGGCATTATGGGTCCCGCTCTCATGGACGAGATGCGTAAACAGAGCGCGCGATTTGGCACACGAATAAAAACGGAGACCGTGAGCGCCGTGGATCTTTCCTCCCAACCGTATCGCGTGACCGTTGGTTCACAGGAGTACTTTGCCGACTCCCTTATTATCGCCACCGGCGCTACAGCGAAACGACTCGGTCTTGCCGGCGAGGAGGACTATTGGCAGCGCGGGATGTCTGCCTGCGCCGTCTGTGACGGCGCGCTCCCGATATTCCGCGACCGGCCGCTCATCGTCATCGGTGGTGGTGATTCGGCCTGCGAGGAGGCGAGCTACCTTGCCAAGTTCGGGAGCTCCGTCACGATGATCGTGCGTCGAGACGTCTTGCGGGCGTCCAAGGCGATGCAGAATCGGGTCTTTGAGAATCCCAAGATCGAAATACGCTGGAACAGTAACGCGATAGAAGTTACCGGCGACGGTAAACTGTTAAATGCCGTCAGGGTCAAGAACAACAAAACCGGCGAGGAGGAAGTGATCGAGGCCGGCGGGCTGTTCTACGCCATCGGCCATCAACCAAACACCGAATTTCTCGACGGGCAATTGGAGCTCGATGAAACCGGTTATGTGGTCACCGACGGTAAGTCAACGGAGACGAGCGTGCCTGGTGTCTTTGCCGCCGGTGACGTTCAGGACAAGGTATATCGACAGGCCGTCACGGCAGCGGGTACCGGTTGTATGGCTGCGCTTGAGGCTGAGAAGTACCTTGTCGAACGCAGCTAGGTCTCGCGGCCGGCTATCTCCTGGCGTCAGAGGTATCGCCGCGGTTCCTCATCGCGCACCCGCGCGGTGAGTTCGATGTACGGTTTGGCCGGGCTCATATTGAGTTTGGGGAAAAGAACCTCTTCGACCTGAAAAAACCCGACTGACTGCGACATTTCGATATCAATTCGTATCGGGCGCTCGTCGCCGCGAGTTATTCGGATACGATCAACCGCCGCCGACGAGTACTTATGAATATCGCCGACCCGGGCCTGTGTGTTGATCAGCATCGGTATGCGGGCGCGGCCTTTTTCCATATCGCATCCGTCCGCGGCAAGAATCAGACCGGCCTCGAGCGAATGAATCCGGATCATCGCCATATGACCGACGATACACTCCAGGATAAGAGAACGCACGACGACGCGCTTGGTCATATCGTCGCCGTAGTATTGGGCGAGGTAACGCTCGATGATCGGGCGCGCGAGCTCGGCGCTGTAGTTTTCGTGATCCTGGCGCGTGAGCGACATACCGATATCGTGGAGTAAACCCGCGACAAAAATGGCCAGGACGCTATCGGTATAGCTGCCGATTCCTTCGTTTTCGAGGCTGAGATCGACGTGGGCTTCATGTAGAAGCGTGGCCATCTTGAGCGCATTTTTGACTACCTTGCGCATATGAACGGGGCCATGATCGTTGTACCCCAGGCGCTTAATACTCACCGTATTGGCGTAGTCCTGTAGCGCTTTGATCTCAGGGTCGACAAGCATCTCTCGGGCGATCGGGATCAACGGTTCCGGTGTAAGCTCGATCAAACGGCGATCGAGAACTTCCTCAAGCGGTGATTTCTGCGATTCCACACCCTGAGTATGCACCAAATTACGCGCATTTGTTGAGCCGGGCGTCGTGCGTTACTCACCAACGATACGGGTAATCTCGGTTTGCGCGTGCGTATCTCCAATTATCGCGTCGATCTCGTCGCGCAATTCCACGTCGTTCGGGTGAAAAGCCAGTACGACATCGATGGAATCGAGTGAATCACCGATTGGAACGATCGTGTTACCAAAGAACCGTTCAGAGACATAGGCGCCGACACTCCGATCCGTCACGACGCCGTCGGCGCGCCGCCAAATCACTTTGGCGATTCCCTGAATGTCGTTCTCCACCTGTACGCGCTCCGATTTGAGGTTGCGCACGCTGTGCTCTGCGTAACTGCCCGATTGAACGGCGAGGCGGCGCGTGGTCCAATCGAGCGAATTCGTTTTTTCGGCGTCATCGCGCTGTACGAGAATGACGGGATGAAAATGGGCGTAGGCCTTGGTGACGATGACGCCAACGGACTCTAGTCCCTCGTTCGGCCATCCGACGTTCATCAGGACGCGAACGCGACCGTCTGCAAAATCGCGGAACAGATCCGCGAACTGGCGGGGATGATATACGATCGGACGCTCGATCCGGCGGGCGATGTTATTCATTATGTCGACGCTCAACCCCGCGCTTCGGCCTTCGTCGAGATAACACCACGGTGGATACGCGAGGTCGTGACCTACGACGATCGCCGTGCTGGTTTCGGTCTTTTGTTCCCGGCTCAGAACGGTCGCGAGCCTATCGCGGGCGGCAGTGTCGTCCTTGCCGATCCGCTCGATCAAACTCTGCTCCCTCGAAACGTTGGGGACGACGTGCTGAGCGGAGGTATGCAGGTTCTCAACTGACGCGTGAATGTCGTCCAGACGCCCTGAGATCGTCTGGATTTTGGTGCTCTGAGTGCCTACCGCATCAGTTACCTCGTTTATGCGCCGATCGATCGCGTTCATCGCGTCAAGCGATTGACGTATATCCTCGCGGACCGTCGCGATCTGGCGGGAGATATCGGTCTTAATTATTTCAAACTCGTCTACGCTCGTTACGGTCTCGGCCACGCGGACACGGAGGGTTTCCAGGAGATTTGCTATTGTACCGGTGAGGTTGGTGCTCTGATCGGCAAGTCGACGTACCTCGTCGGCCACCACTTTAAATCCACGACCATGCGCGCCGGCCCGCGCCGCTTCGATTGCCGCGTTAAGCGCGAGGAGATTGGTCAAATCTGCGGTGTCTTCAATCGCTTTTACCGTCTCCCCGATCTTTATCGACGCCTCGTCAACTTGCGTAAACGTTGAACGAATCTCGTCGAAGCGATGCTCCATCTCGTCAACTGTTGCCGAGAAATCGTCTAAAGACGTTCGAATCGACTCAAACGACTGTGTCGTCTCGCGAAGATCGGTACCGGAGCCATTCGCCTCATCCACGATTCTGGAAACCTGATTGGAGATATCGCGAAACCCCGAGCGGACGTCCTCCACAGCGGTTCGCGTTGTTTTGTTTCCGTCGACCATCTCGATGGAAAACGCGGCGTTTAAATTGGATACGGCTATGAGATTCCAAACGCGGCTCGATAGTGACCGTATAGCGTTGTCAAGCTCGTGCATGTCGTCGTATGACGATTTGGAAAGATTATCCACGATCGAATAATAAACCTGAGTTTTATCGTCGTAAACCACGTCGCGGACTATTTACCCCTTGTGTAATACCGCGTCTCCTCCGATATTATTCCTATGGCGACCGTATCCACTGCGCCCGATCGAGTCTCCAACATCCGTCGCAAAAGCGTTGCGGTAGGTTCCGGAAAAGGCGGTGTTGGTAAATCCACCACTGCCCTCAACATCGCCCTCCTGTTATCGCGGGCGTCGTATCGAGTCGCCCTCCTCGATCTTGACCCGCTGTCGAACGTCGCCGTAATACTCGATATTCCCAAGGGCGAATTGGATCGAGTCAAAACCAACCCGCGGGAGGCGGGTTCGATCGACCATTTTCGCTACGGTTATTCCGGGTCGCTCGACATCGTATTTCCCCACGCGGCGGCAAGCGTGCTCGCGGCGGAGCAGAAGCACGAGCTCTTTGTCCGTTTTCTCAACGAGCTTGATGATCAGTACGACGTTCTTGTATTGGATATGCCGGCGGGAATCAGCGCCGAAGAGAACCTGAAGTTTCTCCCGTGGGTCGGGAGTCTCCTGCTTGTAACCAATGCCGAACCCACGTCGCATGTGTCTGCCGGCGGTTATCTGCGTAGCGTGTTTGAGATACGCCCGAACCTCCCGGTCCGCATCTGGCACAATCGTTATCAACCCGCCGGAGAGAGCGGATTTGATCCGCGAGCGGTTGTCGCCAACTACAACCGCTACGCCGACGAGGAGTTGCGGATCGACGAGCGTGAAGCCGCCTTACTCAACGATATTGCGTTTGTTCCCCCCGATCCCGCGCTCAACCTTCTGCAGAGCGACCTCACGCCGTCGTTTACGGTGTATAGCAAGTTGCGCGAAGTGCTCGAACTGGTGAGCGACGATCTCCTGCGCTCCGCGTTTTCAGCGGCCCGCCTTTCACGACGAACGCGCGACCTCGTTACCTATTACGTCGCCCATAATCCCCGAATTACCGACGTGGAAGCGCACATAGCTGGTATCGACGCGTTTCTCGACGGTTTGATCGAGGAGAAAACGCGAGCGCGACTCAAGGCGCTCCACAAACGCCTTAACCGGACCGATCGTTTTAGGATCCTCACGGCCGATCAGGCGACGTCACTCCGCGACATACTAACAGCGCTTGCCAAAGACGAGCTCTACACCGAACTCGTTCGCCTATCGGCACTTCTCGGCGACGCCCTTGAGTCCGTCTCCGGTCGCGGATTTACCGCGCAATCGAGTCTTGATCACGGTAGAATCATCCGTTCCGCGGTCCCCCGCCTTCTGAGTCTTATCGCGGCCGAGTTTACCGATGGCGACAATCGGCTCAGCGTATTTAGCCGTCATTCTGCGGCGACGGCGTTGTTTCTAGTCGCCGCCGACAAGGAATTTGACGATCAGGAGGCACGAGCGATGCTCGGACGTCTCGTTCCGCGGCGCAAAGGTCGTGGCGGAACGTTACATCGCGATCGGTATCGGCAAATTCTCCGCGTTTTGGCGCGCGACGAAGATTACCATCGCCTGTTTCTGCACGTTGTTCGCGCCGTCTTCCCCGGAATCACCCGGCGTATGTCCTTGCTCAACAAGCGCTACGCGCTCTCGCCTCTTTTTCTTCGGACCGGAGACGGCGAGATCAACGCCTCCGCCTACGTTAAACTGACCACTCATCTGCTACACGACCTCGTCAACGCCGGGCTGGGCGTTTCGATCAGCGCTACCTACAACGCCGCCAGCCAGGAAATCCGAAGCGGCGTGGACCGATTGATCCACGATCGCGGTTGGTGACAAAGCAGCTGTGTCAGAACACGTACCCGAGCGCCACCGTAGCTATGGCTATTTGCTCGCTTGACCAGGTGCCGTAGAGCGAAATTGAGAGCCCCGTTTCCGGTGACCAGGTAAATCCGCTGCTCGTTAGCGATTTTATCGCCTCGGCATCGAGAAGCGTCCGGTTCTCGATAAGCTCGAGATCGGATCGAACAAAAAGCGTAAACAACTGACTTGGTGCCCAGGTAAGCTCGGGGAACAGTCGGAGCGATTCCTCGTTCTCGCTCCAGAGCGTTTCCGTCCGTGCGGTCCACCCGCCCATTCGTGCATTGTTGCCCGTATAGAGCAATCCGAACGATCCAAGAAACTCGTCGAGTCGATCCGCTTGTATCTCCCATGAGACGCCGCCGTACCAATCAAGGAAGAGATTTCCCTGGAGGCTGAGGTACGGCGCGTGAACTTCGTCTTCGCCGCGATAGAGGTATCCCGATTCCGTTTTAATTCCGAGGAGCTGAAACTGGACGCGACCACCTGCGCCGGTCCGCCACGCCTCCGGCGCCCCCTCGTCATCCGTTTCGAGCGTCGGATCGACGACCGGGAGCAAGGCCACGGGCTCAAAAAATGCAAATCGACCGAGCGGGAAGAAGAGCGCGGCGAGCCATAAGGTTTCGTCCCGCAGTTCGTCGGCGGTGAGATCGAGCTCCGCCGGACGCGCTCCGTTTATCACATCGCCGGCGTTGTAAACGACGCCGTCGCCCCAGCTCAGGCGCGTTCGACCGACCGTTGTTCGCAGGTCGTAGGTGTCACTAACGTAGTAACGCCAGCGGATCTCCGCCCGCGGTACCTCGACCGTCGCGTCGGCCTCGCCTTCCGACTCTATGAGGGTCGTGCGCAAAACAAAACGGCTACGGATGTTTTGAACAGCGGTCGCCGATAAGTCGAGCTCGGCGGTGGCGTATCCGGCAGCCCGCGGCTCGTCATCGGCGTACAGGAACGAGTTGAACGCTTGAATCTCAACTCCTGTCGCCACCTCGGCGTTCGCCCGTCCGCCGCCAAAACCGATCCAGAGTAGTATTGCAGCGAGCAAGCCGACGCGGACCAGAAGCGCCCACACAAACAGCAGGCGATTTCTGTCCGCGTTCCGCGCTACCACGAAAGCTCCTCCAGGCTAAACAGATCGCGAGGCAGTCGTAGCCCGAGTTCAATCTCGTTGATTTCGATCGTCGTGCTGCTGTTGCGCTTGAGCGCATCGGAGATCACCAATCGGGTGGCGATATTTGTATCGCCAAACTGTTCGATCTCGCCCGCCGTAATCGTCTTTAAGAGTCGTCCGTTGAGCGAGAACTGCTCGGAGCGCCGCGCTACAAACAGTTCGCTGTCGACCCACACCGTCTGGCGCGGATACGCAACGTTGCGTCGCCGGGCAACCATCGAGACGCGGTAACAGTTGTGGCCGTCGATCATCTCGGCTCCCTCATAAGCGACGTCGTAAGTCTCCAATAGCGTTCTCCCTCCGGTGAGGTCCTCGTAGGATACGTCGGAACCGAGCATTCCTTCGCGGAGCGCGGCACCCTGGAGTCGCACGAGTTCCGCCGCGTCCGGGTAGAAGAGATAGATTTCATCCGCGGTGCGCAGAATTTTTTGTCCGCGTTCGGCGCGGCTGGTAAACTCAATGAGGCTGAGGTCGGTCCCCTGACTGTAACTCGTCATCGTACTCACGCGTTGTCCAAAACGATCTTCGACCGTCATTGTGACGACCCCGCGGCTCGTGTCATGAGTTTGGTTATCCTCGAGGCGGCGGACGATCTCTTGGGCGCTCGGGATTGATTGCGCCTCGGCGATGTCGACCGTCGCGGTTGCGAGGACGATCACGGCGAGTGCGAGCGCCGCGGCGCCACGGTTTGCCTGCTTTTCTCTGTTGTTCATTGCTTGTTCCTCCGATCTCTTACTCGTCGCGGAGCGCCGCGACCGGTTCCATCCGTGTGATACGCCGCGTCGGCAGGAAGCTCGTCGTGGCCGTAACTACAAGCGAGAAGAAAAACACGACGATACTGCTGCGCGCGTTGATTACCGGATACATAATCGTTGATATCTCAAAATCGACGCCCTGCATCATGTCGCCGAGGTTGATTCCCGTTTGCGACAGGAGATACGCGATTCCAAGACCACATGCCGTTCCCGCCGCGGCACCGATCGTGCCGACGATCACCGACTCGGCAAAGAAGAGTCTGACCACGTGGCCGGGGCGCATTCCCATCGCCGCGAGCGTCCCGATTTCGCGCTTGCGCTCAAAAATTACCATCATCGTCGTGTTGATAATCACGGTGCTTGCGAGCAGAAAGAAGAAGAGCGCGATAAACGCGTACATCGTCTCCGCCATTTGGATAAAGCTGTAGCTCGTCTCGATCTCGCTCCAGTGGAGCACTTCCGGCGGAGTATCGGACACGTTGTCCTCCAGAAGAATCTGTCCGATCGTGTTCTCCATCGCGGCGGTCGCCTGTGTCGGATTGCTCCCCGCCGCGACTGTCGCGAGGATCTCCGTCGTGCGGCCCGGCATCTGAGCGAGGCGTTGGGCGCGGTCGAGCGGTGTCCATACCGCGACCTCGTTAAGCGCACCGACCGGGAAATCGGCGACTGCCGTGATGCGAAAGGTCATCGCATTGGTACTCCGCCACGCGGTCCGTGCGACGACGGTAAACTCCTCGCCCAAGTTGATACCCAGTCGCTCGGGGACTCGTGATCCTACAACGACCGGCACAACAATCGGACCGTCGACTACCTCCGGCGCCCTCCACGCGAACGTGTGTTCGGCGTCGCCCGCCGCTATGTACTCGTCGATGCGCGAATAGGCGATCTCGCGCCCAAAGTCGACTCCGACCACCATCACGCCGAGTCGACGCTCGCCGACGAACACGGCGCCGGGAACGGTCAGGCGCGGTACTACCGATTGGGTTTCGGCGAGCGCATCGAGGGCACCGAGCGTTTGTCCGTCGGCCGGCATCGATAAGTGGAGCGGTGAAAGATAGTCGTACTTGGCGAATTCTCCGTCCCGCATACGAACCTCACCGGTATAAAACCTGATGAGGTTTGAAGACATATCGGCCTTCATTCCCTCGAGAAAAGAAAAGAGGACGACAATTGCCGCGGTCGCCAGCGTAATCGCGAGCACCGAGAGCATCGTGCGTCGGCCGTTGCGGCCGATATTGCGCCACGCAATTGCTACTAAGTTCATAAGTTCCTCCGATCACGCGGCGCGAAGCGCCTCGACGACGTGCATCTTGAGCGCTCGTCGAACCGGGATAATAGCGGTAAGAATCGAAAGAACGATCCCCGTAGCTGCCGCTTGTCCAAACGCCGGAAAGTTCCATGCCCCATAGACGCGCCCGGTAAGTCGATACCCGACGTCCATATCGCGCAGGAGTGATCCGTAGTCGATGCCGACGTTAACCATGAGCCAGGTGAATATCGCACCGAGAATCAATCCGAGAGTGGCGCCGATAACGCCAATCCCTGCCGCTTCCATAAGAAGCGTCGTCAGGATGTCCCTGTCGCGCAGACCGATCGCGCGGAGCATGCCCAGCTCACGTGTTCGCTCCAGAATCGACAACAGTACGGTGTTCGAAATACCAACCGCGGTAATTACAAATACAAGGAGCATAATTATGTCGCTCCCGCCTTGCTTCGCCTGAGCAAGCGCAACGTACTCGGCGGCAAGCTCCCGCCATCCGACAACGTCAACCGACCCGATACCGGCAACGCGTTCCTCCGCGGTGTTGGTTATCGTTTCCGTGGAGCGGATCACACCGCCGCCGATCGAGACCTCGGTGACACCGCCCTCCATTTGTAGGTACTCGTCCGCGACGTCGATCGGGAGAAACAGCGCGGTCCGGTTGATGATCGGGTTGGGCGTGTTGGCGATGCCGACTACTTCCAGATCGATCGTCTGGTAGTACCCGTGGCGCGTCCGCGTCACGAGCGTGAGCGGGAATCCGATCTCTGCGCCGAGATCTTCAGCGAGCCAGGTCCCGAGTACCGCACCGGGGACGCCGCGTGCAGGGATCACACCCTCAGCGATCGAGTCCCCAAGTCGGTAGACCTCGCCATCGGTCGTCGGATCGATCGCGTACGCGGTGATGATCATCGAACCATCCTCCGGGTACGGATCGCGAAAAACAACGAGTTCCGCCCGGAATACCGTACGCGGTGTCGCGGCGAGACCCGCCTCGTCCAAGCGCGCCATGACTTCGTCGGGACGGTCGATCGCGTATTCAAGCGGTCGCTCGTCGCGCTCATCCAAGTACTCCTCGTGGATTACTTGTGCCGTGCCCGTCTCAAACCAAATGAGGTTGCGCTCGCTTTCCAGTTCAATCCCGACGAGCATCGAATCGAGAAGGATGTACAGCCCGAGCCCGACGGCGACCGCGCTTGCCGTGATAAAGGTGCGGCGCGGATGTCGGAGCAGATTGCGCGACGCGAGGATCGCACGGTCTCTTAACTTCATAGTTCATCTCCCAAAGATCGGGTACGATCTGCTGCGATTTTTCCGTCTTTGAGGTAAATAAGGCGCCGAGAGTAGCGCATCACCATCGGATCGTGGGTCGAGAATACAAAAGTCGTCGCGTGCTCTTGGTTGAGCTTGACCATCAGGTCGAGGATCGCCTCGCCCGTCTCCGAGTCGAGGTTGGCGGTCGGCTCGTCGGCAAGTACGATTGCGGGTTCTTTGACGAGCGCGCGCGCAATTGCAACGCGTTGCTGCTGGCCGCCCGAAAGTCGGGTAGGGCGGCGATCCTCCATCCCCGCAAGCCCGACTTCAGCGAGAATTTCGTTGGTTCTCTCCCGCACCTCGCCCGGATCGGTCAGGAGGAGGTTGAGGGCGAGGGCGACGTTCTCGTAGGCGGTGAGTACGGGGATTAGGTTGAAGTTCTGAAAAACAAATCCGAGGTTGCCACGACGGTAATCCGACTGTTCCTTGCGCGACATCGAGTCGACACGCGTCTCGTTTATCGTGACTGATCCGTCGTCAGGGCTGTCGAGGCACCCGAGGATGTTGAGGAGTGTCGTCTTCCCGGACCCTGAGGGGCCGGCGATAGCCAGAAACTCCCCCGGATCTATCGCGAGATCGACCCCGCGGAGCGCATGCACCGAGGTGTCACCGGAATGGTACGTCTTTTCCAAGTTTTTAATCGTGATCATTGTCTATCTCCTTCGTCTTGGTTTGTTGGTCCAAACAGAGCTGCTATCGAGTCACGGTCGGCGAGGTATAGCGTCTGTTGGGGGAGTCCGAGAATGCGCTCGACAACCCGCTCGAGCGAGTCAAAATAGCGCTTGAGGTACGGTACGAGATCGGGAGAGTCCTCATTTTCGAGGATGTAGTTCCCTAGGCGCTCGTTTTGCGCAGTTATGCTCCGGATAAGAAAATCTCCGCTAAAATTGGCATCGGTGACGGTAAACTCGCCGCTTTCGATTCCCTCACGGACTATTTCGGCGATGATCGGCGCGACGCGGACGACGCCGCCCTCGAGCATTCGGCGGCGGAGCCTCAGGTTCTCGTCGCGGTAAAGGACACGCATCGCGGTCAGGGTGAGGTCGCGGTTACGCGATTTCCACGATATCGCCTCCCGAAAGTAGCGGGCGATTTTCTCGGTCGCGCTTAACGTCGGATCTTCGACGATGACCGACAGCTCCCGAATCGCCTCCTCGGAGCGACGTTCAACGATCTCCTCGAGGAGGTCCTCTTTACCGGCGAAGTAGTGATAGAAGGTTCCTTTGGCGATTCCGATTGCGTCGATGATCTGCGCAACTGTCGTGTTTTCGTAGCCTTGCGAGAAAAACATCGTCATTGCGGTGTTCACGATTTCGGTCTTGCGTTCGGCGTACGGTTTTGCACTCACACGGGTCTCCTTGTCCAAGTCTTGTAACACCAGTATGCGGTGAATCTACCACCCAACCGACCGTCGGTCGGTAACAATTTGCAATATAGACCGACCGTCGGTCGGTGTCAAGCAAAATCGACGATTCTTGTGCCTACGGAGACGTTTAGTCGCTATTTCGGACGGAAGGTGGGTCAGCGGGCCCGATTATGCAACGGAAAAAAGGTCTGAAGTCGTGTTGCGCCTTAAAAGTCCCAGGAGCGCTGCGGTCGAATCGTCGGCAGACAGCGCGCGAGGTCGTCGATAAGCTCCTCGGGGGCGTCGATCTCACCAAGTGCTTTGAGGGTCTGTGGTTCAACGACGCCGAGCCACAAGCGGGTAAACGAGCCGATCGAACAGCTGAGGGTTTGAAGGGATTTGTCTGATCGGTCGCTAACTCGTTTCGCCGATGGCTCGGCGCCAAGCTTAACCTGGTACTGCCCGGCGCAACCCGTCCACGGATCCGCGTCCGCCGTGAGATGACGATCGATCGGATCGCTGAGGTTGAGCGAGAATTGGACCTCATCGTTCGCGCCGGGTATCGCGGCAACGGCGCGCGGTACGTCGAGGATCCGCGCCTGCCAGTAGGCGTCGGCGTTGATCAGACTTGGTTGGTCGGTCCCGCGGCGAATTACTTCGGCGCGGAAGGGACGATCGACGAGCTCCTGTATCTGCATCCAGGAGGGCTCGTGGATGTACACGCTACGGACCTGATCGCGAAAACTGGCGATGAGCGAGAGGAGTTCGATGAACTGCCGCTTTGTGCGGTACGAATACCACAAGACGCGCCACGTCGATTTCTCTAAATCCTCCGCTTGAAACCAGATGTGGTGGCTTATCTCGTTGCCCTCGCGAAATCCTAGGCCAAAGCCGCCTTTCTCGAGAATCATCTCGGAACTGGTCAATCGCGGGTCAGTTAAATAGCAATCGCCGTGCCGCGCGGGAGTCGCGCATCGCGACGCGTGGATGTGCTCGGCATCGGCGATAGTCAGGCGCTGCGGGGCGCGATCGAGCCGGGGAACCCGGAGGTCTCCGGGGTCGAACTGGTACCACTTCTCATAGCACCCCGTTCCAAATCCGAGTCGATCGTAAAACCCGATGTCGAAAACACCTAGACCCGCTACAACTTTCCCGGCGGCTGCGTCCTGCGCCAACGCCCTGGCAAGGAGTCGACCGGCGCCACCCCGTTGTCGATACACCAAGCCGGCAGTAACGGCCGTCACCGCCGAAAACGGAAGATCGCTGTCAAAGCAGCGCATGACGCCGTCGGCGAGAAACACCGCGACCTCGGCCGCGCCGTCAGCCTCTAATACCCACGAGCGATGCGCCGCGGCAAAGGTAGAAAGCGCGGACGCGAGCTCAGCATTACCTCGCTCGATCCAGCCACATTCTTCCCAGATGCGGACGATATCGCGATGGTGGCGCTCAGGGTCGTAGGCTATCATCTCAACCGCAGCTACAGCTCCCGCCGCACCCACATGCCGCGTCGACCTCGGGAGCGGTCTCGGAGACGTCTATTATTCTCACAGTAAAATGGAGCGGGATACCGGCGAGTGGGTGATTTCCATCGAGAACAATTTCGCTTCCCGTTACCTCGGTGACCGTCATCGGTCGACCGTTGGCGCTTACCTGCATACCGGGTTCGGGTTGCCGATCGAGCGGAAGCGCGTCTTTTGCGATTCGGTGTACCTTGGTCTCGTCGCGATGGCCGTACCCGCTTTCCGGGCTGATGACAAACGCCAATTCCTCGCCTACCTCGTGGCCCTCGACGTGCTCGTCAAGACCCGGTACGGCGTCACCGGCCCCCTGCCGAAAGGTGAACGGCCCGCTGTAGTCGCTCGAGCCGAGAAGGGTGCCATCCGGGGCGGAAAAACTATATTCAATCGTAACGTATTGGTCCTGTGTAACCGTCATCATCCGAAAATACTCAACATAACGCGTATGCTGCAAGCTCGGTTGACAGCGGAGTAGCCAGCGGCCATGCTTTACGCATGAAACGTGCAATTGTCGGAATTCTTCTCGTTGGTTTTGTCTTCTCCAGCGCCTATGCCCAGATCGGTTCGACGCCGACCGGATTTTCGCAGTACGAGAGCGATGAGATGATGCTCTCGCTCTCCTACCCGAGCGATTGGTTTGTGGTGGAGGAGGAGGGCAACCTCGGCATCGTCAACCGCGAGGCGTTAGCCGCGCAGCTTGGCGCCGACCAACCGGACGTTCGACCCGGAGACGTGATTATGGCGGTCGGTTTTATTCCCTCGTTTTTCCTCGCCATGATGGGGGTTCCCGTCGATTCAATCGAAGCGATGGTAGAGGGGATGTTTGAAAGCATGATGGATAGCAACGACGGCGTGAGCGAGAACGACCGAGAAGTACTGACCTACGGCGCGACTCAGGTCGGAACGGTGAGTTTTACCGATCCAAGCGCCGATATTTCGGGACTCTTTTTACTGGCCCAGCAACAGGACGAGGTTATCGTCTTTGCGATGGCCGCGGGAAAGATGAACGACATTCTTGATCAGCGGGAGATGCTCGGACAGGTTGTTTCCACGGTCGAGTTTACCGGCTCGCTCGAGGAGTTGCTGGGGAACATGTAGGATGCGCTCGACTCGTGTCGCCTGGCTTGTCTTTAGTGTCGGCGGACTTATTCTCATCGGCGCGGGAGTCAGTATCGTCGGCGAGGCGATAATCTCCAAAGGAGCGGGGGAGCCCTGGTTTCTCCTCGGTACGGCGGGACTGGTCGTTCTCAATTCGGGTGTATCGATCTTTGGTCAGGACGTCGTCTATCGCTCCCGATTAGGCCGATAGTACGTTCTAAGTCCGCCGGGCGATTCTCCACGGAGTACCGATTCGACCGCCTCGGCGGCCCGCAGATAGCGATCGTACGGGAGCCGGCTGCGGACCTGACGTTCGATCTCCAGACGCACGCGACGCTCCTTGACCGCTCCGACAAACGACAGAACGTAGTCCTGCTGCCAGTCGGCCATGTAGACAAGGGCCAGGGCGAGATTGGCGTCGCTGATACGCAGAAGGCGGTTCTGGCCGTCGACGGTTGGTAACGTTCGGAGGATGTCGAGAATCCTGTCGTGCGGCGCCGGAGACTTCATCACCTAAAACATACTTCCGATTACAAGCCAGCGGCGCAGTTAACATCGGTGATCAGAATATCGACGAGACCGCTTTTGAGTATCGCGCGCAGGGCGGTAGTTTTGTGGGCGCCGGCGGCGACGACAATAACGTTTGGTATGCTGCGCATGCTTTTTTCGGGAAGGCAAACGATACGATGGGTCAACGCTTGGTCGAGGACGGTCCCGTCCTCACCGATGAGCAGGAAGTTTGTTGCGGCAACCGCACCACCGGCGCGCATCGTCGCGAGTTCGCTTGCCGAGAAAATGCCCTCGCGGTAGACGCTCGTGTCGGTCTCCATCCCGCTCGCGCCGAGGATGGCGACGTCGAGTCGATCCCAGAGTTCGCGAACCTGTTCAAAGTTCCTGTCACGACGTATTCGATCTGCCGTATCGGCGCTGTCGAGTACCGCGGGGGCGTTGACGAGATACGCGTTCCCCCCGAGTCGTGAAGCGATGGTACCGGCGATACTGTTGGGGTAGATCCCCGTTTCTATCGTACCCATTGCGCCGATCACCGGGATAACATCGGCCTCAATCGTGGAGAGGTTATCGAGTTGCTCGCCGAGGGACTTGAGTGTCTCGCCCCAACTCACACCGAGCACTCCTCGTCGCGGGAGCACGCGGGTCAGCACATCGCCAAGTGCGTGCGCAAACGCCCCAAAGGTGCTTTCGTTGTTCTCCGAACTTGTCGTAATCACGCACTCTCGAATCCCGTAGCGTTGTTCAATCTCGTATTCACGTTGATGGTAGTGGGTACCGTCGCTCTGAATGGTGATCTGGACGATTTCGAGTTCGCGGGCACGGGTTATCGCGCGCGAGACGCTGGCAACGCTGATGTTGAGTTTGCGCGCGATCGCTTTTTGATTGAGATTGTCCAGGTAGTACAGGCGGGCAATTTTCTCGAGTCGATTCCGCTCCATTCCGGTAAACCTCTATCCTTGACGCAATCTGGCAACTACGCTACCCTTTCTCTGTAATAAATTGCAATACGTGAAAATAATTTCACGGTTATGGAGAGAGAGCATGGCAAAAAAATCCAGCGTTTCCGCAAAACCGTCGGCAGCGCTTAGCGCCGAGACACTCCGCGACATGTACAAGAGAATGAACCTTATCCGAGCCTTTGAGGAGAAAGTCGCGTACTTCTTCTCCCGCGGGATGATCCACGGGACGACGCATCTCTGCATCGGTCAGGAGGCAACCGCGGTGGGAACGATCTTTAATCTCACCGATCAGGACGTGATGACGAGTACCCACCGGGGACACGGCCATACGATCGCCAAGGGAATCGACATCAACCGGATGATGGCGGAGCTTCTCGGAAAGGCCAACGGTTACTGCAAAGGCAAGGGCGGTTCGATGCACATCGCCGATCTTACCCGCGGCAACCTTGGAGCCAATGGGATTGTCGGGGGTGGTATTCCGATCGCGGTAGGTGCCGGGCTTACGATAAAACTTCGTAAAGAAGACCGCGTCGTCGTTTGCTTTTTTGGCGACGGGGCCCTAAACGAGGGTAGCTTTCACGAATCGGTTAACCTTGCCGCAGTGTGGGATCTGCCGGTTCTGTTTATCTGCGAGAACAATCAATACGGCATGTCGATGAGCCGGAAAAAGTCGATGAAGATCGACGACTTGGCGGAGCGTGCCCGCGCCTACGGTATCCCGGGCAAGACGATCGACGGTCAAAACGTATTTGAAGTCTACGACGAAGTCGCGGCGGCTCTTGAACACGTCCGGTCAACGGGCCCGATGTTTATCGCGAGCGAAACCTACCGTTACATGGGACATTCCAAGAGTGACGCTAACCGGTATCGAACAAAGGAAGAGATCAACGACTGGAAGCAACGGGATCCGATACCGATGCTGCAAAAAGCTATTGTCGAAAAAGGCGTGGCCGACGAGGCCGAGCTTGCCGCGATCGAGGCAGACGCGCGCGAGGAAATCGAGGCGGCGGTGAGGTTTGCCGAGTCGAGCCCGGATCCCGATCTCAGCGACATTCTCAACGACGTGTACGCCTGACAAGGAGAACAAAATGCGTGAAATAACCTATGCCGAAGCGATCCGCGAGGCGATGAGCGAAGAGATGCGCAAGAGTGAAGACGTCTATCTCATGGGAGAGGACGTCGGTGTGTATGGGGGAGCGTTCGGCGTGAGCTACGGGATGATCGACGAATTTGGCCCCGAACGGGTCCGCGATACGCCGATCTCGGAGGCCGTCATCGTTGGTGCTGCGGCGGGAGCAGCCGTCACGGGAATGCGACCGATCGCGGAAATACAGTTTAGCGATTTTATTACGATCGGGATGGATCAGCTTGTAAACCAGGCTGCCAAAATGCGCTACATGTTTGGTGGTAAGGCGCAGGTTCCGATGGTGCTCCGTGCGCCCGCGGGAAGCGGGACAGGTGCGGCCGCCCAACATTCGTCGAGTATGGAAGCATGGTACACGCACGTACCCGGTCTCAAGGTTGTGACCCCGAGTTCTCCCTACGATGCCAAGGGCCTGCTCAAGAGCGCGATCGCCGACGACAATCCCGTTGTATTTCTCGAGCAGAAACTTCTGTATCGCGTCAAAGGCGAGGTTCCCGAGGAGGAGTACACCGTTCCCCTAAGTACCTCGGAAGTAAAGCGCGAAGGATCAGACGTTACGATCGTAACCTGGGGTCGCATGGTAAACCGCTGCCTCGAAGTTGCCGACGCGCTTGCGCCGGAAGGGATCGAGATTGAGGTTGTCGATCCGCGGACCTTAATGCCGCTTGATGTCGAGCCCATTATCCAAAGCGCCAAGAAAACCGGCCACGTCCTCGTCGTGCACGAGGCGGTCCAGACCGGAGGCTATGGAGGGGAGATCGTCGCAAGGATCGCCGACAGTGAGGCGTTCTACTACCTCGATGCCCCGATTAAGCGGCATGGGGGCCTCGACGTTCCGATCCCGTACAATCCCGTTCTCGAGGCCAACGTCGTACCAACGGTCGAGACGATTACCGCGGCCGTGCGTTCGCTTCTCGCATAGGAGTAGGTTATGGCAACGGCGATAATAATGCCCAAGGCGGGCATGGCGATGGAAACCGGATCGATCATCGAGTGGAAGTGCGCGGTCGGCGACTACGTCGAGACCGGAGACGAGATTCTCGAGATCGAGACGGACAAGGTGGCGATGGGCGTCGAAGCGGAGACCTCCGGTTACGTCCTGGCGATAACGCACCAAGCGGGTGACGTCGTGCCGGTAACGCACACGATCGGATGGCTGGGCGAGAAAGGTGAGTCCGTACCGGAGGAATCATCCGTCGCGGCGGCCGCCGATTCGGGGGCGACTCCTTCCGGGCCGTCGGTAGCGGACGCAGGATCGGTCGAGACCGCAAGCGTGGCCGGGCGGCCCGCTCCGTACTCAGCGCCCTCGGCGGTGGTGGGACCGCGAGTCAAGGCCACCCCCCAAGCGCGACGACTCGCCGAAGAACATCAGATCGATCTGGCCACCGTGTCTCCTTCCGGAGCGGTCGGTGAGGTAAAGACCGCCGACGTCCTCGCCGCAATCGGGGGTGGTAGCGGAGAGCGAGTCTCGCCGCTTGCGAAACAGGCCGCAGAACGCGCCGGCGTCGACATCTCGGGGGTGAGCGGAAGCGGGGCGGGCGGTCGCGTTCTACGGCGAGATGTTGTCGAGCAAGCACCCGTCGTCGCGGCGACGCAGCGCTTTGCCGGCGACAGCGGCAGTTTGACGCCGTCGACGACTGCGGTCGGGCCGTCGGCCGGTGATCAAAGGACCGCTCTAAGCGGCGTCCGCAAAGTTATCGCCCAGCGAATGCTCGAGAGCCATCGCTCCATACCGCCCGTTACGCTCAACGCGATCGCGCGGACCGATCAGCTCGGTGAGCTCCGTGAGACCCTCAACGCCGCCGGCGGGCGAAAGTACAGCTACAACGACTTTCTCCTTCTCGCTACCGCTCGAGCCCTGCGTGAGTGCCCGTGGATGCTCGTGAGCCTCGAGGGAGAGGAGATCGTGCAACGGAGCGCCGTAAATCTCGGGATGGCCGTTGCGATTGAGAGTGGTCTCGTCGTGCCGGTGATCCACGATGCCGCGGCGTTTACCCTGTCGGCGATTAACGATGTGAGTCGCGATCTTGCGCGGAGAGCCCGTGACCGAAAACTCGACATTAACGAGATGCAGGGAGGAACGTTCACGGTAACCAATCTCGGCATGTACGGGATCACAACGTTTACGCCGATCATCAACCCACCCGAGTCGGCGATACTCGGCGTCGGGCGAATCCGCCAGGACGTTACGATCGACGACGACGGGCGTGCGGTCGGGCAACACGTCATCGACCTGAGCCTTACGATAGATCATCGACTCATCGACGGCGCCCAGGGAGCGCTGTTCTTGAAACGGCTTATCGAGTATCTAGAGCATCCGGCGACGATTCTGGTGTAAGCGGGGGCGCGCCCGCGGCTTCGAGACCGGGTAGCGTATCGCGCTCGTGACCGGTCAGGTCGTGAATCCAGCGACCTGACCGCACACGACGAATCGCAAAGACAAATCGAACGATCTCCTCGGCCGCCAAGGATAGGTAGACGATCTCCGGTGGAAATCGCAGGATTAAACCGGTAATAAACGCGGCGGGTACACCGATTACCCAAAGCGGAAGTATGTCGACGATAAGGCCGTACGTTGTATCGCCGCCACCGCGTAGAATCCCGATGATGATGTGCAGGTTGAGCGTCTTGAGGAGCATAAGCACGGAGAACAGCCGGATAAAGCGTCGTACAAGGACTTGTACCTCAGCTGAGATCTGAAAGAGATTGGGAACGATGATCGCGAGTCCAAAAAATCCGACGAGCGTCATTATCGCCGCGACGATCGGAACGCCGCGTACGAGCGTTTGACTTAATCTCTGCGCTCCGTCCGGCCTCCCCGCACCAATTTCGTTACCGATGAGAACCGCCGACGCCTGACCGCTGGCCACAAAGACAACCATCATCAACCGCCCAATCGTCCCGGCGATCGTGTAGGCGGCGAGCAAGTCGGTGCCGATTCGGCCAAAGACAACGGTGTACATCGTAAAACCGGTCGACCATATAATTTCATTGAGAACGACCGGTACCGCCTTGCGCATAAAGCCACCGACAAATGGGCGATTCCAATCGCTCAAGTCGCGCACGCTTGCCGCAGTTGGACCGCCATTACGATAGACAACGACGACAATCATCGCCGTCTCGATGAGCCGCGCAATAACGGTCGCCAGCGCGGCGCCGGCAACTCCCATCGCCGGCAGACCAAACGCACCAAAGATCAACACGTAATTACCGACGATGTTGAGAACGATAGAGATCGCACTCGCCCACATCGGTAAACGAGTACTACCGATACTCCGGAGCGCGAAGGTGTACGAGGTACTGATCGCGGTAAAAACGTAGCTGATCCCGACGATTCGGAGGTAGCGCTCACCTTCCGCGATAACCGCCAGATCCTCGGTAAACACGGAAAGCACCGCTCGCGGCGCGGCGATCGTTGCGAACGAAAATAAGCCCGCCCCAACCAGTGCAAAAACCAGCGCGAGTCCAAGTGACCGACGCACGCCGGCGATGTTTCGATCACCCCAATACTGCGCGCCAAACACCGCCGACCCACTCCCGACCCCGAACAAAAAGAGGATCAGTAGAAAAAACACCTGGTTCCCAAGGGCGATTGCGGCGATCTGTACTTCACCGATCTGACCCACCATAAAGGTGTCCGCGAGGTTGAGTGCCGTCATCATAAACGCCTGGAGGGCGATCGGCAGACCCATGCGGAGCAGTGCCGGAACAAATGAGGCGGGCGCAGTTGTGGAACGATCCTCGGTCTGCATTGGTCGGAGCGAGCGTACACGGGACGACCCCACACGTCTACCGCTTGAGGAATGCCTTTTGTCTTCCCCGCCCCCGCTTGCCGAGGATACCGTGCGTCACTACCTTCAGAGCATACAAAGGAGATGTACATGGAATACAGACGACTCGGATCATCGGGTTTGCAGGTTTCCGCCCTATCGTTTGGTTCGTGGGTGACGTTTGCCAAGCAGGTCGATATCGATCTCGCAGCCGAGATGATGAAGCTCGCCCTCGATCAGGGAGTTAACTTTTTTGATAACGCAGAGGTCTACGAGGCGGGGCAGTCCGAAATTGTGATGGGTAAGGCGATCCAGAAACTTGGTCTTACCCGAAGCGATTACGTTGTCTCGACCAAAATTTTCTGGGGAGGATCCGGTCCAAACGATCATGGACTCTCGCGAAAACACGTCGTCGAGGGAACGCGCAAAGCCCTTGATCGCATGAAACTCGATTACGTCGATCTGGTCTACTGTCACCGGCCGGACTACGACACGCCGATAGAGGAGACGGTCCGCGCGATGAATCACGTCATCGATCGCGGTTGGGCCCTCTACTGGGGTACGAGTGAGTGGAGCGCCGAGCAGATCCGGCAAGCGTACGAGGTCGCGCTCCGGCTCGGTCTGATCCCGCCGACGATGGAACAACCCGAGTACAACATGTTTCATCGTGAGCGATTCGAAATCGAATACGCTCCACTTTACCGCGATTTTGGGCTTGGAACGACGATCTGGAGTCCCTTGGCCAGCGGCGTCCTGACCGGAAAATACGGCCAGGGAATCAAGGACGGTCGCTTGACCCTCCCGGGTTACGAGTGGTTGCGGCAGATCTATGAATCGGATGAAGGCAAGGAGCGGATCGAGAAGGTTGAAAAACTACGACCGATCGCCGCCGATCTGGACGCGACCCTGGCCCAGCTTGCCCTCGCCTGGACGCTCAAAAACCCGAACGTCAGCACCGTTATCACGGGGGCATCGCGAGCCGAGCAGATCGGCGAGAACATGAAAGCGCTCGACGTAGCCGCCAAAATCGACGATTCGGTTATCGAGGCGATCGAAGCGATTCTTGATAACAAACCGACCGCGCCGCGTAGTTGGCGCCCAACCCCGTAGAACCTTACCTCCCGCGGGAGATTTCAAACTCGAGGACGCGAAGTCGCTCGTCGCTACCGACGGCGACTCGCTCCCGACTTTGAAACTTGTCTCCGGGAGCGATCCGCAGCGTACCGGCCATCCGCGTCGGTACCTCGACGGTCACCTCGGGTCCAGCGTCGGTCGCGATCGTGACGTCGGTGCGATCCGCGTCTATTTCCCGCACGGCTATCACCGAACCGACGAGGACGATATCGCGGCGCTCCGGAGCGGCCGCGTTTTCTTCTTCACGACCGCCAAAAGCAAAGGTCGAGCTGGTTACGGCAGCAAAAAGCAATATCGCAAATGCAGTTCTCGTTCTCATCATATCGGCAAGGATAGCGCGCCGCTGACGGAATTCCGAACCGTCAAAGGCGATAACCGGCGGCGGGCGCGCGAAGATTTACTTAGTCCGGGTGTCCCGGGACGACGATCGCCCGAACAGGACATATCTCATGACAGCAGTAACAGCGAATGCACGCCCGAGATTTTAGCGCCACGTGGCGGCCGGCCTCGCTCCGATCCTCGCGGAACGCAAGGGCGTGTGAAGCGCAGATAGAAACGCACTCACCGCAGCGAATACAAAGGTCGTGATCAAATTGCGGGCGCGGCCTGAGACGAGTCTCAATTTTCTGAACCACGCCAAACTGCTTAAACACGCCGGGTAGTTGCCACCGCGAGCGCCGCCTGCCGATGAGCATAAAGTCTCGCGGCGCAAGTTCTTCCTCGGAGATGCCGCGGACCTCGACGTCCGACGCGTCCGCGATGCCGTCGAGTACTCCGTAGGCCGCGCTGTTTGTCGGGATTTCGTCCGGGTCATAGCCGATCAGGCGTGACATAACGATGTCGAGGGCGAGCGCACTTGGTGATGCGGCGACCGCGCCCACCGCCCGAGGAAAACCATTCCCCGGACCGGGTCCCTCCATGGCTACGACACCGTCCATAAAGGAGTACTCCGGTTTGAGCGCCTTTATCAGGTCGACGACCATTCGTCCGAACCGGGCGCGACCGGGGTAGCTGACGTGGTAGCGCGCCTTGGAGAATCCGGGGAGGAGACCGTAGAGGTTCTTCTGGGCTCCGGTGTACAGCATAAGCTCGTGAGTCTTAAGTTTGGCCACCGAAACGATCGCGTCGACGTCTTGTACAACCTCGGCGACCGGAAACTCCTGCTCCTCGAACGGATCCGGGACCGCGACGTTAGTCTTGCCCCGATCGAAATCAACCCATTCGGCGCCCTCCTGTTCAACGACGGAACGAATACCGCTTATGTGGGCGTCAAAATTCGACCGATGGATACCCGGACTATCGCCGACGAGAATCCGCGTCGCGCCCGCGTCGCGTGTTAGACGGATCACTGCCCGGAGAAACTCGGGGTGGGTGGTGATCGCTCGCTCCGGTTTCGCGTCGCGGAGGATATTTGGTTTGAGCAAGACGCGCTTGCCGCTCACGTCATAGGCGCCGGCGTCCTCCACGGCGGTATAAAGAGCATCGAGGAGCTGATCTACCTCATAGCTTTGGCATCGCTGGAGACCCACGATCATACAGGCGTCATTCTACAGGTAAACTCAATACGTGGCGAACCGGCCGGCAACCGCGATTCGATTGCAATAAATTGCAATTCGATTTCAATTATTGCTTGACGTACGCTATATCCGGTGTACGATGGATATCACGGAGGTACTCAATGGAAGGCGTTCAGACGGTAGTTCAGTTTTTCCTGGACTTGGGGGCAAGTGTCTTTTTGCCGATCGTGATCTTCATCCTGGCAATCGCTTTTGGAGCCAAGGTCGGCAAAGCGATTCGTTCCGCGCTTATGGTTGGTGTCGGATTTGTCGGAATCGGTGTCGTTCTGGGAATCCTCTTTAGCAACCTCGGTCCGGCCGCGCAAGCGATGGTCGAGCGATTCGGAATCGAGTTGAGCATTATCGACGTAGGGTGGCCGGCGTCGGCGGCGATCGCTTTTGGAAGTCAGATCGCGGCCTTGATCATCCCCGCCGGTATTATTCTCAACGTGGTGCTTCTGCTCACCAAAGTTACCAAGACGATCAACGTCGATATCTGGAACTTTTGGCACTACGCGTTTGTCGGCGCGATGGTTCAGGCTATCACCGATAGCATCTGGCTTGGTCTCGCCTCGGCGATGATCTACGCCGCGGTAATCCTCTTCCTCGCCGACTGGACGGCACCCGCGGTCCAGAAACTGATGGGCATGCCGGGGATATCACTTCCCCACGGCTTCTCAACGACCTTTGTCGTCCCGGCGATGATCGTCAACAAGGCTATCGACTACGTCCCCGGGCTCAACAAGATAGAGGCCGACCCGGAGTCGATTCGCAAGCGCTTTGGCGTATTTGGTGAGCCGGTCCTACAGGGCGTCCTCATCGGTATCGTCATCTCGCTGATCGCCTACGCCGGCGAAGGCGCCGCACGATCATGGATCACGCAGGTGCTCCAGGTATCTATCGCGCTCGCCGCGGTAATGGTGCTTATGCCGCGGATGGTCTCCCTTCTTATGGAAGGTCTTATTCCGCTTTCAGAAGCGGCTCGAGATTTTCTGCAGAAACGCGCCGGCGATCGCGAGATCTACATCGGACTCGATTCGGCGATAGCGATCGGCCACCCGACGTCGATAGCGACGTCGCTGATTATGGTGCCGATTACCCTCTTGCTCGCAGTCATCCTGCCGGGTAACCGCGTCCTTCCATTTGGCGACCTCGCGACCATCCCGTTTATGGTGGCAATGATGGTACCGATCGTCCGCGGTAACGTGGTGCGGGCGACGATTACAAGCACCATCGTTATGGTGCCAACCCTGTACATCATGAACGCGATCGCCGGAGTCCACACCGAAGTGGCTCAAGCGGCAAACTTTGAGTTTCCCGAAGGCGCAACGCAAATTACCAGTATGGTCGACGGCGGCAACTGGTTGTCGGCGCTCTTTACCTGGGCGGCCGGCAACTTCTGGCTCGGCCACGCGCTTATCGTCATCGGGCTCGTCGCTATCTGGGTCATCTTTAAGAAAAACACCGAATCCTGGCATCGAATGGCCGGATACCGGGACGAGTAGGCGACCCAAACGGAATCGGAGGCCCCAACCTTTATGTTGGGGCCTTTACTCGCGCTACCTCTCAAAGGAGTAACGATGGACTCGGATGCGGCGGTATTTTCCGACCTGGTAGATCCGGAGTACGTATTACACGATGTCGCGGCGACCTCGCGTGAGGAAGCGCTTCGCGCAATGGCGTCACTCCTGGTGGAACGCGGCAACTGTCGACCAAGCTTTGTGGAGGCGATTCTCGAACGCGAGCGGGTCCATCCGTCCGGGCTCCCGATGCCGGGGCCGAAGATCGCGATTCCCCATACCGATGCCGTTCACGTTGAATCCTCGGTAATTCTGTTTGCGCGTCTATCGCAACCCGTTGAGTTTTTCTCGATGGGCGATCCGGACGAGTCGTTGTCGGTTCAACTCGTCTCAATGTTCGCGTTAAAAGAAAAACGCTTGATCGGCGACCTGCTTCAGACGCTCATCACCGCGTATCAGGACGAGAAAACGCTTATGGCCCTTCTTGACGCTCCCGACGCGCCCGCGATGTATGGTATTCTTTCGCGTGCGGTGGAGGCGGGTGCTCTGGACTGACTGGGGCGAATACGCGCATTATGAGGCGAGGACCATAGCGAGAAGGGAGCTGCAGAGTAATGAAAAAACGAATTCTTGTGGCGTGTGGGACTGCCATCGCGACGTCGACCGTCGTTGCGCGAAAAATAGAAGAAGAGATGTCAAAACGCGGTATCCAGGTTGATACGACGCAGTGTAAGGCGTCGGAGGTACCGTCGAAAGTCGAGGGTCATGACCTGGTTGTGACTACGACCTTTGTCTCAGGAACAGGCGATGTGCCGGTGATCCATTCCGTGTCCTTTCTCACGGGCGTCGGTATCGAGAAAGACATCGAAAAGATCGTCGAATACATCAAGGAGTAAGGATACCACAGAGGTGGAGACGCGGAGAGAGCGGCTTGCGCGGCTTCGAACCAAAATCCAAGTTGAGCGTCAGGCGACGATAGAAGACCTCGCGGGATTTTTTCACGTTTCAACCGCCACAATACGGCGCGACATCAAGGCGCTGGAGTCCGAAACCCCGGTTATTCAAACCGTTGGTGGCGGCGTCCTTTACCAACCAGAACATAGCGGTGCTGTAGACCCGCACGCTGAGTCCAGGGCGATCGAACAGAAAATACGCATCGCCGAGTACTGTACTGAACTCGTCGAAAACAAAGACGACATCTTGATTGGGCCGGGATCGACCACCTTCCTCACCGGCAAGATTCTGAGCGGCGTGACCGATCGGAGCTTTCGGATTATCACAAACTCACTTGAGCTTGCGATCGAGACCAGCGTCGCTCCAAACATCAGGACCGTGATTCTCGGCGGCGAGGTGTTTAACCGCTACTCAGTTTATCCGGATCGACACCTTGAGTACTTTGCCGGCTGTCACGACCGTCACACTTTGATTATGTCCGCCGACGGTATCGACCTCGAGATCGGCGTTACGATGTTTGAGACGCGCCTCGTTGAAACGGTCCAACGTATGCTCTCCGTTTCAAAACGCGTCATCCTCGCCGCGGACGCCACCAAGTTTGGACGAGCGACCTATAACCGCGTCTGTGGTTTGGATCGCATTTCGACGATAGTGACCGACCGGGGTATCGATCCGGGTACGGTCCAGCAGTTGCGCGATCGCGGACATAGCGTCGAGACGGTCTGATCCTCCCCCGATGTGCTCATCTTGCTCCGAGAGATGACGCGCTATACGGATTGACGTATATTTATTCGCAATGAAGCTCCGACGATACTTTTTTGTCAGTACAATCCTGGCCTTGGTAGCGCTTGTTGCCTCGTGTGGCGGCGGAACGGCCGAAGTGACCCGCGAGGAGGCGGAAACGCAGCGAGCCGAGAGTCGTAACGAACTCCTCGACCAAACGGTCTCGAAACCCGGTCCACCGGAGTTTGTTCCCGGACAGATCGGCGGCGAGTGGGTTACGAGCATCAACAACGACCCCAAAACCTTTAACGAGGTAAACGTTACCGATGGGGAGACCGCCTCGATCGTCGATGTTCTGCAGAACTTTCTCGTCGATTACGATCCCTACGAACGCGAATGGAAACCCAACCTCGCCGACTGGGAAATCGTGGTCGACGAGGAGAACGATGAACTTCGGGTGATCTTTACCCTTCGAGACGATATTTACTGGACACTACCGGGGCAATCGATCGAAGAAGGCGTCAAAGTCACCGCCGACGACGTTGTCTACTGGTACAACGAGATCGCGGGAGATCCCGCGTTTCAAATGAGCGCCAACGCCCAGCAGTTTGTCGCGATGCCCGATGGCTCTCAGGAGCGAATCCGGGCGGAACGCATCGATGATCTCAGTTTTGTCATGATCTACCCGCGGATCGTGGCTAATCCCTTGTTGTCTTCTAACCTGACGTTCGGTCCGCGCTACATCTATCAAGCCGCCAAGGAGTCCGGTGGGACGGAAGCGGTTCTCAACTTGTTTAGCGCCGATACGGACGTTACACAGATCCCGTCGATCGGTCCCTACCATATCGTCGAGTACACACCGGGCGTCCGCATCGTCATGCAACGCAACCCGCATTTCTGGAAACGTGACGAGAGCGGTGTGGGCATTCCCTATATTGAGCGCGTGATCTACCGCATCGTACCCGATCAGAACACCGAATTCTTACTGTTTACCGACGGTACCCGTGATTCCTATACCGCGCGTCCGGAGGACCTCGACGAGCTCGTGAGCGCTGAAAACCCGGACTACACCGTCTATAACGGCGGCGAGACGCTTGGATCGTCGTTAATCAGCTTTAATCAGAATCCCGAAAACCTCGATCCGACAAAGTACTCCTGGTTTATTCAAGCGGAGTTTCGCCAGGCGATGAGCTCGATGTTAAATCGCGAACGGATCGCCGCCCAGGTGTATCGCGGTCTGGCTACACCCGCCCATGGTTTTTTTGCGCGGGCCAATCCGTTTTACAATCCCGACATTTCGCTCGAATACACCTACGATCCCGAGCGGGCGCTTGAGCTTCTCGCCGGGATCGGTATGACTCGCGACGAAGAAGGGATTATGCGCGACGCCGACGGAAACGCAATTGAGTTTTCAATCAACATGGGAGCCGAAGGTACGATCGGTATCGACATTGCCACGATTTTTTCTGAAGAACTCGCCGAGATCGGCATCACGATGAACGTCCGACCGATCGATTGGCAGGCGCTTATCGGTCGATTGACCGCCTCGTACGATTGGGAAGTCGTCATTCTGGCTCTCGGCGTTAACTACTGGCCGACCGGCGGGTCTAATGTATGGCCGTCCTCCGGAAATCTCCATCTGTGGCATCCTCTTCAGGCCGAACCGGCGACCGAATGGGAAGCGCGAATCGATTTCCTGTACAACGAGGGCAAGTTTACCGTCGACCGGGAGCTTCGCCAGGAGATCTACGACGAATACCAGCGGATCATTCTTGAACAGCTCCCTGTGATGTATATCGTCCACTCGCTCTCGTTTCTCGCCGTCCGAGATCAATGGCAGAACGTCTTCTACGACACGCTCGGCGGAGCCGAGACGGAGCGCTTCTTTCTCGCGCAATGAGTACCTCGGCTACGCCCCGTTTGTCTTCGAGACTCTACGCGGTGATGCGCGCGATCGCATCGCCATGGCTCATTTTCCGATCGCGTCGACCGCTCGCCGCGTTTATCACCTCGCGCGTCGCCTCGATGGTTACGATGTTGTTTATTCTCGGATTTGCGGTATTTGGGCTGATGGCGTTGTCGCCCGGCGATATCGTCGAGAACTACGTCCGCAGCCAAATGCTCAGTCAGGAGGAGTTCCGGCAAAGCGACAACGAGTATACCGAGGAGGCGATCGAAGCGGCAAAAGCACGCCTGGGGCTGGATCAACCGTTTTATCGCCAGTATATGACCTGGCTACGGCGCGTCGTCGTCGAGCGCGACCTGGGGCGAAGCTTGATCTCTCGGGCACCTATTCTGTTCCTGATCCGCGACCGCATGGTAAACAGTCTCGTACTCAATCTGATTTCGCTCGTTTTTCTGACGATTATCTCCTTTGGTCTGGGAATCTACTTCAGTTCCAAGGTCGGCACCCGCGTTGATATCGTCGCGACCTTGGTCGCGCTTGTGCTCCACGCGTTTCCCGGGATACTGCTGCTTATTCTCTTGCAGCTTTTTGCGGCGCTTACCGGCCTCTTTCCGATTACGGCGTATCCCGATTTTCCCGCATCGGAGGCGCCGGTGCGCTTTGTATTCAGCTACGCCCATCACATTATGTTGCCGCTTATCGGCGCGTTTCTCGGCGGGATCGGTGGGACGATGCGCATGATCCGCGCTACTATGCTCGACCAACTCGGCCAACCGTACATCACGAGCCTGCGGAGCCGCGGCATATCTGAGCGTCGGGTGTATTTTGCCCACGCGTTTCGAAACACGCTCAATCCGTACATCACCTCAAGCGCCAATCTGTTTGCGAGTCTTTTCTCCGGATCGCTTATTCTCGAGATCATCTTTTCGTATCCCGGGATCGGGAGACTGATGTACGAGGCGGTCCGCCAGGAGGATATCAACCTCGTCCTCGCCAACATCATGTTTATCAGTTTTCTCGTTCTGCTCGGGATGATCCTCAGCGATATTCTCCTCGCCCTCGTCGATCCACGCATCCGCTTTGGGGCGGAGCGATGAAACGGTTCTGGCGCGCCGTTTTTCGGCGACCGCAGGCGACGATCGCCCTTTTTGTCCTTGCTCTCCTCTACGGAACGATGCTGACCGCCGAGTTTGTTGCCCCGTACCGGGCAACGACGGTATTTCGGGATCACGCCTATCATCCGCCGAATCTCCGCCTGTGGTCGCCGGAACTTGGGCTTCGCCCGCAACTCCAGAAGCATGTGCTGATCGATGACATCAACTGGAGCTACGCACCGGTTCGCGGTGAGTTTGTGGCCGTGCGCCTGTTTGTGCGCGGCCCCGAGTACCGGTTTTGGGGAGTCATACCGTCGTCGATTCACCTGTTCGGGACAAACGAACCATACGCAGAGGGTGTCGGGGATTGGGACTCCGGCGGTCGGACCTATCCTGTTTTCCTCATGGGAGCAGATAATCTCGGTCGTGATCTGTTTAGCCGCGTCGTGTACGGCAGCCGTATCTCGTTGACGATCGGATTGATCGGTATCGCCATATCGTTGACTCTCGCGATCCTCCTCGGTGGTTTGGCCGGGTACTTCGGCGGCGCGACCGACTGGACGATTATGCGAATGGCCGAGTTTTTTATCCTGATACCGGGGCTCTATCTGATTCTTTTCTTGCGGAGCCTTCTGTCGCGCGAGATGGACAGCGGGCAGAGCTTTATCATCATCACGGTGATTCTCTCGTTTGTCGGCTGGCCCGGGAGCGCTCGTCTGATTCGCGGCCTCGTCCACAGCATCAAACGCGAGGACTTTATCACCAACGCCCAATTGGAAGGTATCCCGGCGCCGGTCATCGTCTTCCGGCACATTATCCCGCAGATGTCTTCGATTCTGATCGTGAGCATCACCCTGGGGATTCCGGGATTTATTCTCGGAGAAACCGCGTTAAGCTACCTGGGTCTCGGCATCGTCGATCCCGCGGTGAGTTGGGGAAGTCTCCTCAACCGCGAGGTCACAACGCTCGCAAACCTGCGGAACTTTCCCTGGTTTCTCTATCCCGGTCTTTTCCTTCTCCTCGTTACGCTCGCGTTTAACTTTCTCGGGGATCTTCTGCGCGACGTGCTCGACCCCTACTACCGCGAGCGGAGGATCGGGTCGTGATCGTCCGCGTATCCGACCTCGCGGTCGACTTTACGACCGGTGGTGGCCGCCTTAAAGCCGTGCGGGGCGTGTCGTTTGACGTCGACGCGGGGGAAATTATCGGCGTCGTCGGTGAATCCGGGAGCGGGAAAAGCGTGACCGCTCACGCGATGATGAAACTCCTCCCCGCCAACGGGGCGATTGAGCGCGGTACGGTGAGCTACAAAGGCGAGGACGTGTACGCGATGTCCGCCGAACAACTGCGCGCTTTCCGGGGCAACGAGATGGCGATGATCTTCCAGGAACCGGGGCGCTCGTTCGATCCGATCTATTCGATCGGACGCTCGCTTAGCGAGACCCTTCGCGCGCACGAGCCCGATTTGAGTGAGGAGGAGGCCCGGCGGCGGTCGATTCGCCTTCTCGAGGAGGTCCACGTCGACAACGCCGAATCCCGGCTGGGTAATTTCCCCCACCAGTTCTCCGGCGGATTGCTCCAACGGGTAATGATCGCTCACGCCTTGGCGGCCAATCCGTCGGTTTTGATCGCGGATGAACCCACGACGGCGCTCGACGTGACGATTCAGGCCGGAATTATCGAGCTTCTGCTCGAGCTGCGCCGAACTCGCAACCTCGCCATCGTCTTTATCACTCACAACCTGGCCCTGATTTCGAGTTTTGCGGATCGGATCGTCGTGATGTACGGGGGACTTATGCTTGAAGAGGGTCCCGCCGACCAGGTTTTGAGCGCGCCGCGCCACCCGTATACGGCCGGCCTGTTGGCGAGTCTCGTTCCCTTTGGCGCTCACCACAGCGACCGATCGCTTCACATCCTAGAAGGCTCCCCGCCTGATCCCGTCAATCCGGAGCCCGGGTGCCCGTTCGCGCCGCGCTGTCCGTTGCGGCGTGCGGAATGCGTCGAGTCGATCCCCGAGCTACGCGAAGAGGAGACCGGCCACCACCGCTGTATCGTGCCCGGACCAAAGGACGCGGCGATGTTTGCGCTTGATCGCGAGGCGACGGAGGATCGATGATCGAGCTTGTAGGTTTAGAGAAACGCTACCCGTTGAGCGCCGGTTTTTTCGCTCGCGACGAGAGGCACGTGTACGCGGTCAACGGAATTAACATGGAGATCAAGCCGGGCGAGATATACGGTCTCGTCGGCGAATCGGGATGTGGCAAGACGACGACCGCGCGGATGCTCGTACGGATGGAACGCCCGTCGGCCGGTGCGATCACGTATACGGCCCGCGACGGACGCCGATTCGATATCAACGCTATCGAGGGGCGCGAGCTAAAGGAGCTTCGAAACCGCGTTCGTTACGTATTTCAGGATCCCGCTCGCTCGCTCAACCCGCGCCTCAGTGTTCGCGAGGTTCTCCTCTCCGGCTATCGCTACTCGCCGCGCTGGCCCGGCCGTACCGCCGCCGAACTCGAGGCGCGGCGCCTCATCGTCGAGGTCGGCCTTAAAGAAACCGACCTGGATCGACGTCCCGCCGACTTTTCGGGTGGGCAACGCCAGAGAATCTCGATCGCGCGGGCGCTGATCACTAAACCCGAGGTACTGATCTGTGACGAGGTGGTCAGCGCGCTGGACGTTTCGATTCAGGGGCAAATTCTCAACCTGCTGTTGCGCATTCGACGGGAACGCGATCTTTCGATGGTGTTTATCGCCCATGATCTCGCCGTCGTGGGCTACATCAGCGATCGGATCGGGGTCATGTATCGCGGCCTCCTCGTTGAGGAAGCACCTGCCCAGGCGATTCTCGCCACGCGCGAGCACCCGTACACCCAGTATCTGTTTGACTCGCTTCCGCGACTCGGTAGTCGCAACGGTCTTCCGACCAAATCTGCGGCAGGCTTTGCCGGAACATTTGATCCAACGCGGCCGCCCGTTGACGATCCCGCGCTATTAGAGATGGATAACCGCGACGGTGGACGTCGGGTCAGCCGAGCCTTTTGGGAATAGGGTAAACCGCCTACTCAGACTCCGGGTACAGCACCTGGAGCGCCCAACCGGATCGCGGCTTTTCCATCATCGGTTCGACCGTGTCGCGCCACTTCTTGTAATGGTCCGTTTCCTTGTGTAGGAGTGCCGCCTCTTCGGAACGATACAACTCGTACAACATGTACAATCCGGGGGTCATCTCGTCGCGAAGCACGTCAAAACGTACAACGCCGGGTTCGCCGACCGATCCGAGGTGGTTGAGTTTTGTCGCCTCCTCAAAAGCGTCACAGTGATCTGGTTTTACCCACACGGCAACTGAACGTACGATCATATATAATTACTCCATGCGTCTGTTGTGGCGGCGCACGACGCCGCTTCTTCTAATATTCTACTTCGTTTTCACTTTCCCGGCTGTAGCCGATCACGCTTCCCGACCTGTATTGGTCATCCATTCATACGGAATCGATTTTCGCTGGACCGTAGATCTGGACGCAGCAATCCGAACCGAGCTCGCAAGCGATGATGTGATTGTCCTGAGCGAAATGTTGGACGCAAAGTACCACTATGAAGAGCCGTACTTGCAAGACGCCTTTGAGTTTATTCTCAGGAAATACGAAGGCTGGGAGTTTGACGCGATTGTCGTGACCGATAACTTTGCCCTGGAGTTTATCCGCCGCTATCGGGAGTCGTTGTGGCCGGATACGCCGGTCGTTTTTGCGGGAATCAACGACTACACCGCCGATCTCATCGCCGGCCTCGATCGCGTAACCGGGGTCGCCGAGAACCTGAGTGTCGCGCCAACCGTCGATCTGATGAGGCGACTTTTCCCGGATAGAAATCGACTTATCGTTCTCGGCGCGGAAACGATAACCGGGACGCGGACCCTCGCCCTCGTTGAACGAGCGATAACGGATACCGATCTGGAGGTGGTCACGATCGAGCGATCGACAAAGGCCGTCCTCGATGAGCTTTCTACCGAGCTCGGACCGCGCGATTTTGTCCTGCTCGCGGGTTTGATCGAAAACGAGCATGGAATCCTGCTTGAGTATGCGGATAGCGGACGCTTGGCAGCTGAGTCCCTCGCGGTTCCGGTGTTTTCGTTCTGGGACTTCTACATGTCAACCGGTATCGCCGGTGGAGTGATGATCAGCGGATCGCAACACGGGATGCACGCCGCCGAACTCGTACAACGGATTCTCGCGGGCGAGGATCCGGACGCCATCCCCGTTGTGACTCAGAGCCCGAATCTCCCGATCCTCGACTACGCTGCCTTGGTCGGATTTGGTGTCGAGCAACGAGAGATCCCACCCGATAGTGTGATTTACAACGCGCCGATTCGTATCTTCACCGAGTTTCGCTACGAGATAGCTCTCGCGGCGGTCTTATTCTTGTCGATGGCGTCAGCTGTACTCATCGTTCTTCTCATCGCCCAACGACGGGGCCGGGTCGCTCGTGAAGCCGCCAACTCCCTGCGAGAAAAGGAGACGCTTCTGCGGGAGGTTCATCATCGGGTGAAAAACAACCTGCAGGTTGTATCCTCGATGCTCAACATCCAGAGCCAATACGTCGAAGATCGACTCGTCTCGGGCTACTTCCAGGATTGTCGTACCCGCGTGCAGTCGATGGCGCTTGTCCACGAGCACCTTTACCGATCTCCCTCGCTCGCGCGGATAGAGATTCGTGAGTACGTCGAAGACCTCGTAACGACCGTCGTCGATTCAGTTGATGCCTCCTTCGGTCAGATTGAATGCGTCATCGTTATTGAGGATTTTTCGATCGATATCGATCGAGCGGTACCCCTCGGAATGGTCATAAACGAGCTTGTGTCCAACGCCTACAAGTACGCCTATCCTGAAAACGTTGGGACGGTGAAAATCGAGATCAGATACGACGACGAACGCGTGATCCTGGAAGTATCGGATCATGGGAACGGATTTACACGCGCGGTCTCCGACGCGGGCGCGTCGCTTGGTTTGCAACTCGTCGAGGCGCTTGCTTCGCAACTCAACGGGAAAGTCAGTTTCGAAGACAACGAACCTGGCGCTCGAATTCGTTTCTCATTCCCACTCTCGTTAGATCAGATCAAATCATTAGCACAGGTGCGGTAACGATGGACTCGATCGGACAATACATCGCGACGCGTCTCTACGACATATCGATGGCGCCACTGGAGCGGCACAATCTGCGCCGTTTTCGCCGTCGCGTTGTCAAGGGTGCCCGGGGCGACGTCCTCGAGATCGGCGCCGGAACCGGGGCAAATCTGCCGTTTTACCACTGGAGTCAGATTTCTAGTCTCACCATGAGCGACCTTTCCGGACGTGAAGAACACTATCGTCGACGGTTTTTTGGAATCACGCCGAAGCATAGGATGCCGCCTCTCTCAACGGCGATCATCGACGCGACCCGTCTTCCGTTTCCCGATAACCATTTTGATACCGTCGTCGCGACGCTCGTCTTCTGCTCCGTGAAATGTCCGTCATGCGGACTCGAAGAGATTCTTCGCGTCCTTGCACCCGGTGGCCGCTACCTATTTCTCGAGCACGTTCGCCCCGATCAAAAACGACTGAGGCGCGTCTTTGATGCCGTCAATCCGTTGTGGCGGCGGATAGCCGGTGGATGCAATCTTAACCGGGATACTCTAGCGCGGATGCAGCACGCCGGACTTACGGTTACAACGTACGGTCACAGCAAACACGGCATCTTTGTCTACGGGGAGGCATACGCATGAGTGCCCTCGCCCGATTTCTTACCGGGCTGGGGGGCGTCGTCACCGTCTTACTGCTGAGTTCCTGCTACGTGACGACGCAGGGATACCATCTCTTGCGTACCCAGGCTTCGGCGACCTCGGTTGAACGCCTGCGCGCGCGGCAAAGTCTCAGCGACGAGGAGCGGGTGTTTTTTGACCGGGTAGAGGCCGTCCGTACGTTTGCCGCGCAGGAGATCGGTCTTAATGACAGCGATAACTACACGACATACGTATCGACCGATCGCGAGTACCTGGTGGACGTGGTCTCCGCGGCCGCGAAAACGAGTTTTACTCGAAAAGAGTGGTGGTTTCCGTTCTTCGGAAGGTTTCCGTACAAAGGATTTTACCGGACCCCGCCGGCCCGGCGTCTTGCCCAACGACTATCCGACGACGGTTGGGATACGATCGTTCGGCGGGTCGATGCGTTTAGCACTCTCGGCTTTTTTCGCGATCCCTTGTTTACCTACATGTTGCGTTACTCAGAGGCGCGGCTCACCGAGCTCATAATTCACGAAATGGCCCACGCGACGCTTTGGGTCCGGGACGAAGGCCAGTTTAACGAGGAGTTCGCCACCTTTGTCGGCCGAGAGGGATCCGCCCAGTTTCTCGCCGAGACCTACGGCGCCGATTCAGCGCTTGTCGAAGAGCTAAGAGAAGCCCGTCGCGATCGCGAAACGTTTAACGACGACATGTCCCGACTCCGCGATCAACTCGATACCCTCTACAAAAGCGGCGCGAACGAGGAGGAGATCCTGGACCGCAAGGAAGAGATCATCGAGGAGTTTCGCTCGGAGTTTGTCGCAACCTATCCGGAGCGATATTTGAGCGATCGGTTTCTCTTTCTAGCGGAACAACCGATAAACAACGCGTACGTCGACCTTTTCGAAACATACACCGGAAACTTGGACCGTTTTGCCTCGCTATATGACGATCTCGATCGTGATTTGGCGGTCTTTGTCGGCGAGGTCGTTCGCCGCGTGGAAGAGTGGGAGAGTCAACCGCGTCGCCACCGCGGACCGCTTGTCGACGTGCTACCGGCGTCTTGATTGCGAAACATACCAAAAGCGTATACGGTGGCGATATATGACCTTTGATCAGCTCCAGCTCGACGCGGAGATTCTACATGGCGTCGAGGAAGCGGGGTTTGAACGGTGCACCGAGGTTCAGGAAAAAGCGATCCCCGTTGTTCTTCAACGCCGCGACGTAATGGTTCAATCACAGACCGGTACCGGAAAAACCGCAGCATTTTTGCTACCGATATTTCATTTACTCCGAAATGATGACGACCTCGCCGGGTCGCGGGCTCTGATAATCGCACCGACTCGGGAACTGGCCGTACAAATCAAGGAAGAGGCGGACCTACTGGCCACCACCTTTGATATTCGGACCGCCGTGTTTCACGGTGGGGTGGGGTACAAGCCACAGCTCGACGCCCTCGCCGAAGGCGTTGATATCATGGTTGGCACGCCGGGCCGGGTAATCGACCTTACGCAGTCAGGTAAAATGCCGCTCAAAGAGGTACGGCTCGTCGTGATTGATGAGGCCGATCGCCTGTTTGACATGGGATTTTACCCCGACCTGAGACGCATCATGCGCATGGTTCCGCCGCGAGAGCAGCGCGTCAACATGCTGTTTAGCGCGACACTTAGTACAAAGGCGCGCAACATCGCCTGGGACCATATGAACGACCCGGTCGAGATCGAGGTGCAGCCGGAACAGATAACCGTCGATACGGTCGAACAGCGTCTGTACCACGTTGCCACTGAAGAGAAGATGTCGGTCCTCCTCGGTATTCTGGCCGCCGAAAAACCAAAAAACGCGATCATCTTTACTAACACCAAGCGGTACGCGGAAGAGATCTCCAAACGACTCGAGATCAACGGCTATCCAACCGAGTACATCATGGGCGATTTACCCCAGCGTAAACGCCTTTCGATTATCCGAAAACTCAAGAGCGGCGAGTCCGAGTTTCTCGTCGCCACCGATGTCGCCGCTCGCGGGCTCCACATCGACAACCTTGAGATGGTGATTAACTACGACCTACCCGAGGATCCGGAGGCGTACGTCCATCGGATCGGCCGGACGGCACGAGCAGGCGAGTCGGGGCTCGCGGTCAGCCTCGCCTGTCAGCGTTACGTCTTTGGTCTCGACGCGATCGAAACTCTGATCGAGCAGAAGATACCCGTCGCCAAGATAAGCGACGACCTGTACGCCGAAGACGCGTCGGCCGGGCGTCGAGTTCATTTGCGGTCAGACGAACGGCCCGGCGGATCCCGAGGGCGCAGTGGAAGGAGTCCGTCACGAAACGCGCCACGAGGTGGCGATCGAAGGCGCTCAAGCACGCGCGGCAAAGCGCCGGCGCGCGGCGGGACCGATCGCGATTCCCGGCCCCCCGAGCGCGGACAGACGGAAACCACCGCCCGACCCGAAAATCGACGACAGCGTCCTCATCACGAGCGACCTCAGCGACAGGGGACCGGCGCGACCGGACCGCGCTCGTCCGATAGCCTCGAACAGCGCCTCGCCTACTATCGAAAAAAGTACGGCGAGGATTTTCAGCCGACCGACGAGATGCTCGCCAGTATGGACGATCGGAAAGGCGGACGACGCCGGACGTCGTCTCCCAAGAGTCCCCAAAAAGCGTCGAAACAGGAAACGGGCGGTTCAAAAACAAAGAAAAAACGCGGTTTTGGCGCCGCGATTCGTTCGCTGTTTGGTAACGATTAAACGACTGATCGCTCACTCGCAGGCGACTTGACGCAACCCGGGTGATTCCGTAGTATTGCGCCTCACAACGCGTCCGTTGGACCGGAGAAGGAGAAATCAAGTATGGCTCGACCATCAAAAGCCCGGGGGAAGATCGCACGACACCTGGGTGTAAACGTATTTGGCAATCCCAAGTACGACCGTCTGCTCAAAAAGAAGCCGTACGGACCCGGAAATCCAAAGAAGGGTCGCATCCGTGAGACGGAATACGCGCGTCAGCTCAAGGAAAAGCAAAAGGTCAAGTTTGCCTACGGACTGTCGGAACGACAGTTTCGCAATCTCTTCTACAAAGCGAAGACGATGAAAGGCGTAACCGGCGACAACATGCTGATCTTACTGGAGCGACGCCTGGATAACGTGGTGTATCGAATGGGGATGGCTGCCAGTCGACGACAATCGAGACAACTCGTGAGTCACGGGCACATTCATTTGAACGGACGCAAAGTTACGATCCCCAGCGCACTGGTACGCCCCGGCGACAAGATCTCGGTTAAGACCAAGAAGAGCACCGAGATGCTTATGCGTCGGCTTATCTCGGAGAACTCCGCGCGCCAGGTCGCACCGTGGATTGAGGTTTCGCAAGATGATCTCAACGGTTCGGTCGCGATGCTGCCGACTCGGGATATGATCCCGACGATCGCGGAAGAGCAACTTATCGTCGAGTTCTACTCCAAGTAGAGACGACACGAGAGACATGCAGACCGGCGTTTCCCTGGGGAAGCGCCGCCGTCAAAAGAAGACGGGGTCGCAAGAGGGAGGAGAGCCGCATTCGCGGCTCTCTTTTTTGCCCGCGTCGGTGATCAAAAGTTTCGACAAATCTGCCGATAGTGTTCATATGCGCCGTTTTCCCGTTGTGAGTACCGATCCCGAGCTCAACGATCGCGTCACAAAGATTTGCAATAAGTTTGATCCGGTCTTCTTGCCGGAGTTTCTCAGCTCAACCGACGAAGCGCTTGAGTACGTTCGCTACGAGTTACCCGAGTTTCAACTGCTCAACTTTTCTGACGAAAATCTCGACGTCATGAGACTCGTTGAGTCGACGATGACCGATCCATGGTTGCACTACGGCGGAGTTATCGGCGTATACGCGCGCGCGGATCGCGGCAAAGTAGAGGCGCTCCCACGCCAGACAAACGTGGTAACGATGATCCGCCGCGGCGAGTTTGTGGAAACGTTCTTTCGGGTTTTGTTGATCCTGTATCAGAATCGGCAAATCCTCTTTCAGCGCGATATCCAGCTCGATTTTCTCGGCGAGATACAGGGCAGTTTTGAGATGGACAACGATCCGTACAACGCGCGCACCTATGCATCGCTTCTGGCAAACTTTCTGTTCAACTCAAACTACGTCGACATTGAGATGCGGGATCGCGTCAACGTCGCTCTGTTCGAGATGATTATGAATGCGGTCGAACATGGAAATTGCGGCATAAGCTACGACGAGAAAACGGCCCATCTTGAAGAGTACGGCGATATCATCCCGCTCATCCGTGAAAAGTGTAAAGATCCCGCGATCAACGCCCGGCGGGTAACGGTCACCTATCGCATCTCCGAGGATCGGTCGTCATTTTCGATCGCCGACGAAGGCGAAGGATTTGACTGGCGAAGTCGGTTTGCCGACGCCGAGGTCAACCTTGCCCAGCACGGTCACGGCATTCGTATGACGCGTCATTACATTGAGAATCTGTCGTACAACGAAAAGGGTAATCAGGTAAACTTCGAGGTGCCCCATCAAAAGCAGGCAAACGTGATGCCGGGTATCTTCGTTGACCAGGAGACCGTCTCATTCGCCGATCAGGAGATTATCTTCCGTGAGGGAGAGGAATCAAACGATCTGTACTATATCGTCTCGGGTAAGCTCGAGATCTACAGTACCGATCAACGCGTTGCGACCTTGACCGCCGACGACATATTCCTCGGTGAAATGTCGTTCCTACTGGGAAACCAGCGATCCGCCACCGTCCGGGCAGTCGGACCCGTCCATCTCGTCAAAGTCACCAAAAACGTATTTGTAAACGGGATTCAGAAACAACCGCACTACGGCATTTTCCTCGCCCGGTTGTTGGCTCAGCGCCTTTCGAGACTCAACCGCCAGGTTGCGACGCAGTCTGTCTGACGGTCGCGTCGTAACCGATCGCACGAACAAACCCAATAATCTTCTCGATCGTTTCCGGGTTACCATCAAAGTCCAGATGGATCTCGCCCGTCGCTCGATCGACATCGATTTCTTCAACACCGTTGATCCGGCGTCCCATATGCGTGATCCCGATTGCACACGAGGTGCAGGTTGCGCCAACAAGTTCCAAGGTTGCCCGTTCCATGGCCAAAAAGTACTAATTCTCTATGCGCCGGTAAAGTTCGTTTATCGTCTGTTCAACGCGATACGCCGAATCGTGCGGCTTGATAAATCGGAGTACGTGAAGGCGGCCATAGGCGTAAAACTCAAGCTGCTCGATAAACTGAACGTGTACGCCGCTGAGTTCGCTTATCGGAACTACCGTACCGACCGGATCGATGCGTACACGATCCCAGGAGATCGAGATCGAAACATCTCCCTTGTCCACGAGGGGGCGTGATCGATATCCGGTAAGATAGCGACAGCTCTCGACCTTCAGGATATCCTCGGTCTTGTTGTCAACAGCCGTCGCGACGGTAGTCCGGAGTACGTCCATCTGATACGCGTTCCACGCCGCAACAGACGCAAAACGAGGGTAAACGACTCCGCGGTTCTTATCGACTTTGTAGAGCCGTCCGCTCGGCGCGATCCAGTGGCGCTCTGTGCAGTTGGTGCAGAAAAACTCATTTCCGGTCGAGCGCAGCGTACCGAAACTCGAGCAGGTCGGGCAGAAGAAAACGGTCCATTCGACGTGTTCCGCCCGGCGCCGACCGTGGTAGAGAAATCCCGTCGAACGCTGCCAGGCGGTCTCGTCGACTGAGATCCCGTTGGCGATGCGCGTGGCGATCTCGTTGCGCGAGAGCCTGCGTGCTTCGGCCGCGGTGATAATAAGCTCTTTTTCGATGACGACCTGACCGCGGCGGTGGTGTCGCGACCACCGTGGCGTTGCCAGATAGGCTCCACGCATCCGGACCGCCAGAACCGGCGCCCCCAGAAGTCTGACAAGTTTCTCGATACCGGGAAGTAGGGGGCGGCTCTCGCCGTCCCAGGTGCGTTGCCCCTCTGCGTACAACGTTATCGTCTGTCTCCCGGCAACGAGCGTCTGGAGGGCGCGGATGCTCTCCAAGTCATTGCGCGCTTTGGCCTTTGGTATTGCGCCGAAAAGAGGGAGGAGCATACGCATGATCGTCGATCGAAAGTTTCCATCTGCGGCCATAAAGTACGTCGTGTGAGGCAAAGAGGTGCCGACAAGAAACGGATCCCAAAAGTTGACGTGGTTCGGGAGGACCAGATATGGAGGCTTTAGGGCCCGTACTTTCTCATCCTCGGTGATTAATATGCGGAACCTCTTGCGGAGCCAGATGCCGAGAAGTGGCTTGAGAATCCCGACGAGAAAACGCGAATGTCGGGGGGCGGGTCCGCGCTGCAGCTGTGTATGAGCCATCGGACCATATTAGTGGCGCGGGTAGCGTGGTACAATGGCGCGATGGTGATCTGCATCGGTGGAGCCTCTGTCGACCTTCACGCTTTCGCCCCAGCCCCCCTTCGTTACGGTACCTCGAATCCCGGTACGGTTGTAGTAAGCGCCGGCGGGGTCGCCCGTAACGTGGCCGAGAATCTCGCGCGCCTGGGTGTCCCCGTTGCGCTGGTCACCTGGCTCGGTGCGGACGCCATGTCGCGGTGGATTGTCGATACAACGCGGGAGGCCGGGGTGATCGTTTACCCGCAGATACGTGGCGACGAAGGATCGCGATATGTCTCGGTTTTGGAAGCGGGCGAACCGGCGATTGCGGTTTCCGATTTTGGACCGATCGAGGATGTTGATGGAGCCGAGGTGAACGGCGTACTCGACGAGGTCCGGGACGATCTCGTGTCGGGCGATCGATCCGAACCGTTGATTCTCATCGCCGACTGCAATTTACCCCGTCAAGCGTTGTGGGCCTGTCTCAACTGGCGGGCCGCGAACAACGCGCGACTCATCGTTGACCCGGTCAGCGTCGCCAAGATGGAGCGCTTGCGCGACTTGGAGGGAGTTGTCGACCTGATAATGCCCAACCGCGACGAGGCCGACGCGCTGGCGACCTGGGGTGCGCCGTGGATTGCCGCTTGGATCGTCACCCGCGGTTCCTGCGGGGCGGCATTATGGATAAACGGTTCGGATCGCGTTACCCTCGGCGAGTCGATGGCGCGCAGCGTAACCAACGCTACCGGCGCGGGAGACGCCGCTACTGCCGCGGTTGCCGCGGCAATCCATGGCGGAAGCGCCCTTCGCGATGCGATGAGCTGGGGGATAGCGGCAGGTGCCATAACGGTAGAATCACGCCTGGCGGTTTCGGTCGATCTGTCCGTCGACGCGATTATGAAGTTGATAGAGAGGTAAGCCTGTGGATTCGATCCTGGCGATATCAAACGAAGTAGAAGGTGCCAGAAGTCGTGGCTCTGCGGTCGTCGCGCTGGAGTCGACGATCATTTCGCACGGGATGCCCTATCCGCGCAACGTCGAGACCGCTCTCGCCGTCGAGGCGATTGTGCGCGATGGCGGCGCGATCCCGGCCACAATCGCGGTTATGGACGGCAAGATCAAGGTTGGCCTGTCCGCCGATGAGCTGGATCAACTCGGGACGGAACGCGACGTCCTCAAGGCAAGCCGTCGCGACCTGGGACTTGCTCTTGCCCAGGGCGTGACCGCAGCGACCACCGTTGCCGCAACGATGATCGGGGCCCATCTGGCGGGGATTCGTCTCTTCGCGACGGGGGGAACCGGCGGTGTACACCGTGGGGCGACCGCGTCGATGGACGTCTCGGCCGATCTGCCCGAACTCGCGCGTACTCCGGTTGCCGTAGTCTCGGCGGGCGTAAAGTCGATACTCGATATCGGACGCACGCTCGAATATCTCGAAACCCTCGGGGTACCGGTGTTTACCTACGGCTCGACTGAGTTCCCCGCGTTCTACAGTCGGCGTAGCGGGTTTAGCTCGCCGGGAACGGCGGGATCCGCCGAGGAAATCGCGCGGGCTCTCGCGGCCCACTGGCAGCTACCGGCCGCGGGGGGAGTTCTCATCGCCAATCCTATCCCCGAAAAGGACGAAATCGAGTTTGCCCGGATGGAGAGGACGATCGAAAAAGCGGTCGCGGACGCCGAGTCGCAGGGCGTTCACGGCAAAGAAGTCACACCATTTCTCCTGGCCCGGATCGTCGAGATTTCCGATGGTGAGTCGTTGGAGGCGAATATCGCGCTTGTAAAAAACAACGCTCGCCTGGCCGCCGCGGTGGCTCGTTCCGCCGATGACAGCGCCGGACGGCGCGTGGTAGGATTTGACGCAGAGGTATAACCGATGCTGCAAGAACTCGAAGCTCCGCTTACGCAACTAAAAACCGAAATTCGCTCGACCTGGAGGTATCTTTGACGCCGAAACGGTCAGAGAAACGATAGCAGTCAAAGAGGCGGAAACAGCGGATCCCGCTTTTTGGGATAATCGCGAACGTGCCGAAACCGTCATGACCGAGATCAAGCGACTGCGCGATCAGATAGAACCGTGGGAAGAACTTCTTGCCGATCTCGACGATGCGGAAGCACTTCTGGAGCTATCCCGCGAGGAAGAAGCCGAAAACGAAGAAGCGGGATTGCGCAAGGCGATCGACTCGCTCCAAATCAGATTTGAGCGTCTCCAGGTCAAACGTCTTTTGAGCGGCGAGGCCGATGGCGCGGACGCGTTTCTCACGATCCATTCCGGCGCCGGCGGAACGGAGGCGTGTGACTGGGTGAGCATGCTATACCGTATGTACCGTCGCTGGATCGAACGCCACGAGATGAAGATCGAGGTGATCGACATGCAGGAAGCTGAGGGCGGGATTAAGTCCGTAACCGCCCAGGTCTCCGGCGATTACGCGTTTGGCTACCTAAAAGCAGAAGCCGGGATTCATCGTCTCGTTCGAATTTCGCCGTTTGACTCCAGCGGTCGCCGCCATACCTCGTTTGCCTCGGTGTACATCTCTCCGCTCGTCGACGACACGATCGAGGTTGAGATCAAGCCGGAAGACATTCGCGTCGATACCTATCGAGCCAGCGGTGCGGGCGGCCAACACGTCAATAAAACTGACAGTGCCGTTCGGATCACGCACTTCCCGACCGGCCTGGTCGTCCAGTGTCAAAACGAACGAAGTCAACATAAGAACCGAGCCACTGCGTCAAAGGTCCTCAAAAGCCGTTTATACGAGTTTTATCGGGCCGAACAGGAAGCCAAACAGGAAGCCACCGCTATCGAGAAAAAAGATATCTCCTGGGGGAATCAGATTCGCTCGTACGTATTCCAGCCCTATACGATGGTAAAGGACCTGCGTACGGCGGAAGAAACGGGAAACGTTCAGGCGGTGATGGATGGCGACATCGATCACTTTATCGAAGCATACCTCAAGTTCAACGCCGACCACGGTGCTATCAAGTCGTAGACGCATCGCCGGATGTATTCTCGTTTTTCTCATTATCGCTACGCCGACGTTTGCCGGCGGTGTAGACGAGGAGGAAGAAGCTCGCGCCCAACTCCTGCTCGACCTCTCGCTCGAGGACCGCGAGTATCGCGTTGCAGTTGTGTCGGTCGTGGACGACGCGGGTCGAAGTGAGGAGTCGGCGATATATGGGAGCTACGCTCAAATCCTCCGTGACAGCCTGTTGGCGGTTCCGCGTCGCTACCTGCCGGAGGAAGAGCGGCGGGCAATCCGTGCAGACCGCCTGGATCGCGAGCTCGCGGCTACGCGTGTAGAACTCGACGAGCGACGCGAGGTGCTCGAACGAGACGCCATCACGGCACCCAACGAAAATCCGCCCCAACGACGCGTTGACGACGAACCACTGGCCGCGATAGCGACGCGGCTCGAACGTCTCGATGGTGTCTCGCTTGAGGAGATCGTCCTCCCGCCGGTGCTTCCGCTCCACGTTCTCGACACCGAAATATCGTTTCGGCGCTCGGCGCCGGCGCTCGCTGCCACCGCGGAGACTTTGGACGCCGATCTGTTGTTTTCTATTCAGGTACGGGATCTCGGCGAGTTACGCATGATTACGCTTCAAGGGTATCGCCGAGCGCTCGACCGGGAAGAGGCCTTTGGACGGGTGATAGCGGCCCCGGAGGATCTCCCGCAACGCTTCGAGACCGAGCTTTCGGAGGTGCTCCGGGCGGTGAGTGCGCGTGACCTGGCGAGAATAGCGGTCGTCGTTCGCTCCACGGAGGGCACCCTTGATGAAGAAGCGCGGATCAGGCTCGATGGGCGTTTGATCGGTATCGGGACCGCGCAGGAGAGCTTTGTCGAGCCGGGAACCTATCTCATCACGGCAGATCGAAGCGACGGCCGGCGGATCGAGCAAGCGGTGACCCTATCCGGGGGCGAACGCTTCTCGCTCAACCTAACGATGCCGGCCGTGACCACCGACGCGGTGACGCTCCTCAGCCGACCGGCCGGCGCCGCGGTGTACGAAGGCGCGTTGTGGCGCGGCTTTACGCCCCTGGCGCTCCCGCGACCGCTTGGCCAGGTGGAGTACCGTATCGTTCAGAATGGGTTTTACGATTCGCGCCTTTCTCTCACACCGACGACTCCGCCGGTCGTTGAAAGCAACCTCATCGGTCTCGAAACCGACTGGGAAGCGCGCGTCGAGTCGGACCGGCGTCGTTTTTACCGCGCCTTTGGTGCCTTCGCCGTCTCCCTTTCCGGACCCATTCTCATCAACGGCGTGTTTCAAAACCTCGGCAGTTTGTTTCCCAACGGCGACGCGCGCGCTGATCTTTCCGCCTCCGAGGCGGATCGGCTCGCCCAGCAATCAGAAGCTTTGTTCTACGGGTACTACGCGAGTCTCGCCTTGAGCAGCGGTCTCTTTGGCCATATGATATGGAGACTCGTCCAATACGTCCGTACCGCGGGCGAGTATCACCGCCGGTAGGCGCGAGCGGAGAGACGATGGCTGTGCATAAACGCCTCGGCGCGAGGCTAAAGGATCTGTTTCGACCCGGTCGAAACAACGAGGAGATCTACGAGGAATTTGAGGATCTTCTCATTGAAGCCGATATTGGGGCGCGGTTGACGATGGAGATCGGCGAGGAAGTACGCCGTCGTCGCGGACTTTCCTCCCGCGAGACGCTTGTTTCGGTGCTGCGCGAGCTCCTTAGCGAGGGATTGGTCGCCGGCGACCTCGATCTCGATCCCTCCGTGCTCAATATCGTCCTCGTCGTCGGCGTCAACGGGACCGGCAAGACAACGGGCATCGCCAAACTGACCAAGTTTTATCAGACCCAATGGCCGGACGCCGGAATCACGCTTGCCGCCGGAGATACGTTTCGGGCGGCGGCGATCGAGCAACTCGAGACTCACGCCAATCGCCTCGACGTTCGCCTGGTAAAACAGTCGATCGGTGCGGACGCCGGGGCGGTCGTATGGGACGCGATCGAGAGTGCACGCGCCAGGGGCGATAAGCTGCTGTTCGCGGACACCGCCGGTCGAATGCACAACCGCGTTGATCTTATCCGCGAACTCGAGAAAATCCACGGCATCGTCAAACGGCACGACGACGGTTCGTTTCGCTATCGGAAGCTGCTGGTCATCGACGCGACGACCGGGCAGAACGCGCTACAACAGGCGGAGATGTTCCATGAGGCGGTAGGGATTACCTCCGTCATGCTCTCCAAGTACGATTCGAGTGCCCGCGGTGGTATCCTTATCGCTATCGCGCAGCGACTCGGGCTCGGTTGCGCCTTTATCGGAACGGGAGAGGGCTACGACGCGCTCGAGCGATTTGAACCCGCCCGCTATGTGGACGAACTCCTTGCACCCTGACGATCGAGCAGGGCGATTATTTTGTATTCTTCTCGGCGCGGTTCTCCTCGTTTCTGTTTCCGGCTCCGGTTTGCCGCAAGAGCTCGACGACCCGGAGATAACTTGGTTTCTCTCCAACCGCGATTTTATGCGGCTCGATGAGCTTGCGGTTTTTGATTCGGTTCCTCCGGATTCGGGGTGGACGCTGCTCGTCGAGCGCCGTCGCGACGACGCCCGGCACTCGCTTTATCTCGAAGGTGTCTTCCAGGGGCGTGAAGAGCTCTCCTATTTGCCGTCAGGAGCCCTTACGAGTCGAGACCGTTACGATGCCGCGGGCGAGCTACAGTTCGCAGAGACACTACGGTATCGGTCCGACGGGACCTTACGCGCAATTCTTCGCTGCGATGATCCCGAGGATTGCATAGAGATCGAATTTGACGGCATTGCCGGTGGCGAACACCTGCGCGGGTCCGAGGTCGATATTCGCTATCACTACGATGAACGGGGGCGGATCGTAGCCGAGTACGAACGGGAGGGCGACGCCGAACCGATCGAGCGACGTTTTGTCTACGTCGACGATCTACTCGATACCGTCGAGACGACCCAGGGGGCGGCCGAGACGATAGAGCAGCGAGACGGCGGTCGAATCGTTTCGCGAGTCGAACGGCAGAACGGACGTCTCGTTTCCGAGGAAACCTACGACTACGACACGAGCGGGCGCCTCACGGCCCATGTTATTCGCGGTCGCCGCGACCTTGTCGTGAATACCTTTACCTATGGAGACGGCGAGGACTTTACGCGCGAGAGCACTCTCAACGGCGTCCTCATCGAGCGTGAGGTGATCGACGCCGACGGTCAAACGATCCGCGAACGGTTTAGCGAAGGCTCTCTCGCCGTACGCGAGGTTCGCGATGGAGGAGAGCTGCTGCGACGGGAAACCTGGCTCGAGGGCCGGCTTCTGAGCGTAGAGCGTTTGGAGAACGCCCAATGAATCGGTCGTGGATTCTCTTTGTCGCCGGACGCATGTTGCGCTCATCCTATCGAAGCGGCGGCGGCGCCGCAAAACTTGCCGTGTTTGGCGTCTCCGCGGGTGTCGCGACGTTGATCGTCGTTCTCGCCGTGATGAACGGCTTTCAGTTTGACACGATCGAGAGCATTCTGGAGGTCAATTCGTTTCATCTTCGCGTCGAGACGGATCGGCAGCTTGAAGCCGCTAGCGCGGATCGGATCGCCCAGCGTCTGGTCGACGTTCCGGGGATCCGCAGCGCGATCCCGATGATCGAAATCCAGACACTCGCGCGCGGGTTCTGGCCGGAGCCGCAGGGGATCGTCATCCGGGCGGTTCCCGAGGACTGGCTCGCAAGCGATCGCGGCGCCGATGACCGCATCGAGCTTACGGTGGGCGAGTTTGCCATCGGAGACCCGGAGTCGATCGTTCTTGGTACGGAGCTCGCGCGGGCGCTCGGTGTACGGGTCGGCGACCCGATCCAGTTGAGTCACATCCCCGGCGGCGGCGCGCGACCACGCGAGCAGGAAATGCGTGTGGTCGGGTTGTTTCGGACCGGCTATCTCGATTTAGACCGCAACTGGGCGTTTATCTCGCTTTCAACCGCCGCCCAGACTCTCCCGTCGCGAGATCCTCTTGTGATCGGTATCAAGCTAAACAATCGCTTTGAGGACTCTCAGGCGATAGACGGCGTCCGCGCCCTCGTCGGGGCGACCGATCGAGTTGTGAGCTGGCGCGAGTACAATCGTGGAATTTTCGGCGCCCTCCGCGTTGAAAAAGCGATGATGGTTTTTCTGATCGGACTGATCTTTCTTGTCGTTGCCGGGAACATCTACCAACTCCTCCGTCGCAGTATTCTTGAACGAAGCGAGGACATCGCGGTTCTGCGGGCGTTGGGGTCTCCGCCGGGAAGCGTCCGCCTTGTGTTTTTAATCGAGGGCACCCTGATCGGGGTGATCGGGACCTTGCTCGGCCTGGCGGTCGGGCTCCTGATCGCCGAGAACGTCAATGCCATTTTTGCGTTTCTCGAAACGGTCGCCGAGCTGGCGAGTAGTCGCGGTATTCGGGCGTTTTCACCGGCGTATTTCTATATTCAAGGGGTGCCGAGCCGCCTCGTTCTTGCCGAGCTGTTGGCCATTTCGCTGGTTTCGTTGGTAATCGCCGCGGGTGCTGCCGTACTTGCGACTCGGTCGGTGGTCGGCCGAAGCGAACTCGAGCTCTTGCGTGCCGAGTAAAGTAACTGCGTACGAGGAGATAGGTCGCAGATGAGCGTAGACGTACAGATTAGCCGGCTTGCCAAGAGCTTTCCCAACGGAAACGAACGTCTGAGCGTGTTCAGCGAGGTCGATCTTTCCGTCTCCGCAGGCCGTCAGGTGGCGATCGTTGGTGAGAGCGGGAGCGGAAAGAGTACCCTCCTGAGCCTGATCGCCGGCCTCGACACGCCCGATCACGGGTCGATTGCGGTCGGCGACGATCGCGTCGATCAACTGCAGGGCGACGCCTTGAGTAAATACCGGGGAATCGTCGTGGGACTGGTGTTTCAGTTCCACTATCTGCTGCGCGATTTTGACGCGCGCGAGAACGTTATGCTCCCCGCGCTTATGCAGGGCCGCGACCGTCACGAGACGCGGCGACGCGCAACGGATCTCCTCGCCAAAGTCGGCCTGGCGGATCGAACCGAGCATCTCCCGGCACAGTTGTCCGGTGGCGAGCGTCAGAGAGTCGCCGTCGCGCGCGCCCTGATCAACGATCCCCGACTAATTCTCGCCGACGAACCGACCGGGAACCTTGACGACGAGAACTCTCGAACTGTCGAAGATACGCTGTTTCATCTGGTTGCCGAGTACGGCAAAACACTGTTGCTTGTGACCCACAACTTGGACCTCGCCGACCGAACCGGTGGCGGATATCGACTGGAAAAGGGATGTCTCCACGAACGATAATTGCCCTCGCTCGAAGGTTTCTCTCCGGAACGCGTCGCGGGCGCAGTCGATTTTTTGGCGCAATCGCCGGTGTGGCGCTGAGCCTTGTTCCGCTCGTGATGGTTCAACAGGTGGCCGGAGGCATGATTAGCGGCATAACGGAGCGCTTTGTCGAGACCGGTACCTATCACCTACAGGCCGTTCTCCGCGGTGCGATCGACGAGGACGATCCGGAGACAGTCGCGACTCGTATTGCGGCGCGCGATGCAGTAATCCGCGCCAATCCCGAGCGCCAGGGTTTTGGTCTGTTGTACACCGAAGAGGCGCGGGCCGGTGTAACGATTCGGGCCGTTCCCCAGGAGTTTTACAGCGACGACCCCGGCGTTCGGCGATATCTGGACGTCGTCGACGGGAGTTTTGATCTCTCCGGTGAATCGCCGATCGTTCTCGGCGTCGAAACCGCGCGCCGCCTTGAGGTTGATGTCGGCGAGGAAATCCGCTTGATGACCGTTCGCCCGCTCGGTGAGGGGCGAATCCTTCCTCGGGTCAGCAGATTTACCGTGGCCGGTATCGTCTCCACCGGATATCGAGACCTTGATCGTCTGTGGGTCTTTGTATCCTACGAGCGGGGTCGGCGTATCATCCCGGACGAGACGGCGCGGGATTTTATCGGAATAAAGGTTGAGAATCCCTGGGCGATTCCCAATCCGATTGTCGGGCGCGGGGTTCGCGCGCTTTCGTCGCGCGAAGAGTCGCGTGCGATCGAGACCGAGATTGAGTCGCTGGGGGCTGAACTCGGGTTGCGCTGGTTCCTGTTTGACTGGTACTCGCTCGAGGAAGGACGCTACGTCTCTTTCCTCACCAGTCGTAACCTACTGGCTTTTGTGATGGCAATGATCGTGCTCGTCGCGATGGTCAACATCTCCTCGGCCCTTGTGCTCCTCGTCGTCGAGAAGGAAAACGAGATAGCGATTCTCCGAGCCACCGGTGCGCGTAGTAAGGACGTTGCCTTTTTGTTTCTGGCGGCGGGCCTCGTGATCGCGGTGATCGGCGCCCTCGTCGGCGCGTCAATCGGACTGTTAGCCGCGCTCAACATCAACGAGGTGCTCCGCGGTCTCGAGTCCTTTCTCGCGGCGCTGGCAGCTCGCGACGTCCAACTGTTCAGTGCCGATTTCTACCTGGAGCGTGTACCGGTCGTTATCGTCCCGGAGCCCCTCTTTGCGGCGATCTTCCTCACCTTGGTGCTTGCCGCGGGTGCCGCGCTTATACCCGCCCTCCGGGCGGCTCGAATCCCGCCACAAAGCATTCTTCGTCGCCATGGATAGAGCGGGCTCGTTGGCCTGCGCGGAACGGATGTGCTAAACTTCTCGTATGGGCGACGACCTGCGACGTGTTCGCATCGTTCGGGTTTCCGGTGGGGAGCGCGAGGAGTTGGTACTATCGATCGACGAGGCGCGCGAGCTGGGGATTCGAAATGACTCCCCATCGACCGGATCGGTGGCGTATATCATGGACGGCGTCTTCGCCTGGCACGCCGCGGGAGTAAAAAGCGATCAGCTATGTCCTCACTGTGGAACCTCCCAACGCGACCTTATCGTTCGTCGCCGGGCGGGGTGCGAACAGTGTTTTGATACCTTTTCCGAGACGGTGGAACGTATGCTCCGCGTCGACCGAATCGATGTTGCCCACAGCGGGCGTATTCCGGTTCGTATGCAGCGGTATCGGCGTCTCCTATTTGATCGAGAATCGCTCCTCGACCGTCTCCGGGTTGCCGTCGACGACGAGGACTTTGAATCCGCGGCCGCGATTCGTGACGAAATCAGTTCGATCCGGATTGAGGACGAGGACCCGACGCAGGACGCGTAAGTGCTCTCTCACACCGTCGAAACACGGCGCGAGGGGTGGTTTGCCTGGGAAGGGCCCGAGTACAATACCGTAATCTCCTCGCGGGTCCGCCTCGCGCGTAATCTGACCACATTCCCATTTACTCACCGTCTTACCGGCGCGCAACGCCTTGAGTTGCGTCGAACGGTTGAAGAGGTCCTGCAGCAGATCGAACAAGAATACGCGGTCGTCGATGCTGCGACGCTCCACGACCGGACACGACGATTTTTTGAGGGACGCGGTCTTCTGAGCGCCGAGGATGGACTGACCTTTCTCTCGCTCGATGAACGGATTGCCTTGAGACTGGCAATGACCGACCACCTGCGGATACACGGATTTGCGGGAGGTCTCGACCTGGGGACCGCGACCGCCTCCGCGCGGAGTCTCGACCACGAACTGGAAAAGAAGCTCGACTATGCCGTCTCGATGCGCCTTGGTTATCTTTCACCGATGGTCGATCGCGTCGGGACGGGACTTTCCGCCAGCGTGATGATGCACGTCCCGGCGCTCGCTCATAGCGAGGAACGTGAAGCGATTGGTGACCAGCTTGTCGGTCCCGAATCGGACAGGATTACGGTACGGCGATTTGGGACTGGCGAGCAAAGCGCGGCGTCGTTGCACGTGTTTAGCTGCTACGCGACACTTGGCGAGACGGAAGAAGAGACGCTCGCCGTGCTTGAACGATTTGTTCGTCGGTTATTACATTATGAGCAAGCCGCCCGCGATCAGCTTCATGCGCACCACGGCGAGGATCTGATCGAAGCCGCCTCCCGGGCTTATGGGACGCTCCTGCACGCCCGCCGCCTCGGCGTGGAGGAAGCACTTGAACTGCTTTCGGTAGTTCGAATGGCGGCCGTCGATGGAAAGATTAACGAGGTTGAGGCGCGCGATAGTACGCGCCTGCTTTTCTTGGTACAGGATAGTCAGGTAGCGGCGTTGGAGGACGACGACGCTGCCCCGATCGAGGAGCGACGGGCACGGCTCGTGCGCTCTGTTCTGACGAAAAGTAAAAGCACCGATAACTAGGAGTTACGATGTTTAAAGGATTGACGCAGCGAGCACAACGGGTGCTCCAGATTCTCGCCCAGGATGAGGCAAAACGGTTTCACTCCGATCAGTTGCTCCCTGAGCACATTATGCTCGCGCTTTTGAAAGAGGGCGGCGGGCTCGGGTACAAGGCACTCGAGAAACTCATGATCGATCCCGCGAAAATGCAGATCGAACTTGAGAACTCCATCCCGAAAAAGCGCGGTGGTTTTACGCTCGGCGACGTACCGCCGTCGCCGCGAGGACGAAAAGTTCTCGAGGACTCGGCGGAAGAGGCACGAAATCTCGGCCACGAGTACATCGGCACCGAACACCTCCTGCTGGCGTGCAGTCGCGAGGAGGGGGGCGAAACAAACAAGTTCCTGTCGCAGTTCAACGTCACGACGGACATGCTCCGCGAGGTGATCACCGAGCTCTCCGGCGGAGGATCGACCCTCCAGGCCAACTCCGGGTCATCGTCCTCGCAGAGTAGCTCTTCATCCAGCAGCCGACGCCGTGTTGCTACCGCACAGGCGGGAAAGAAGGCGACACCAACGCTCGACGAGTTCTCGCGAGATCTCACGGCGATGGCGCGAGAAAACAAGTTGGATCCCGTCGTCGGACGTAAGCGAGAGATCGAGCGCGTCATCCAGATTCTCGCCCGACGTACCAAAAACAATCCGGTTCTGATCGGGGAGCCCGGCGTCGGTAAAACGGCGATCGTCGAGGGATTGGCCCAACGGATTATCGACGGTACGGCGCCCGAGGTCTTGATGGGCAAACGCGTTCTTACCCTGGACCTGGCAAGCCTCATCGCGGGTACCAAGTATCGCGGCGAGTTCGAGGAACGTCTCAAGCGGGTGATGAAAGAGATCGGCAACAGCGGAAACGTTATTCTCTTTATCGACGAGTTGCACACGATTATCGGTGCCGGTGGAGCCGAGGGAGCGATCGACGCGAGCAATATGCTCAAACCGGCGCTCTCGCGCGGCGAGGTGCAGGCGATCGGGGCGACAACCCTCAACGAATACAAAAAGTACATCGAGAAAGACGCGGCGCTCGAACGCCGGTTCCAGACGATCATCGTCGACGAGCCGTCGGTAGACGAGACGATCGAGATTCTCAAAGGCATCAAGGAGCGTTACGAGGAACACCACAACGTTTCGTACACCCCCGGAGCGATTGAGGTCGCCTCGGTGTTGAGCCGGCGCTACATCGCCGATCGATTTCTTCCCGACAAGGCGATCGACCTCATCGATGAGGCCGGGAGCCGAAAACGGATCAGCAACAGCGTCAGACCTACCGAGATCGCCGAACTCGAGCAAAAGATTGAGGACCTCAACGGCGAGAAACTCGCCCTGGTCAACAGCCAGAACTACGAACGCGCCGCAGCCGTGCGCGACGAGGTGCGACAGATCCGCGCCCGGGTCGAAGAACTCCGCGGGCAGTGGAAGGTAACGCTCCGCAGCGAGCAGAGTATCGTCGACAGCGACGACATAAACGTGGTCCTGAGCGACATGACGGGCATTCCCCTGGTCCGACTCGCGCAAAGCGAAAGCGAGCGTTTGCTCCACATCGAGGAGGAGCTCCACCGGCGGGTGATCGGCCAAGACGATGCGATTACCGCAATAGCGTCGGCGATCCGCCGGAGCCGTACCGGGTTGAGCGCTCCCGAGCGCCCGATGGGCTCGTTCTTTTTCCTCGGCCCCACCGGCGTCGGGAAAAGCCTCCTCGCCAAGACGCTCGCGGAGTACCTCTTTGGCAGCGACGATGCGCTTATTCGAATCGATATGTCCGATTTTATGGAGAAACACAACGTTTCCCGTCTTGTTGGAGCGCCTCCGGGGTATATCGGCTACGACGAAGGCGGTGTACTCACCGAGAAGATTCGGCGTAAACCGTATAGCGTCATTCTGCTCGACGAGATCGAAAAGGCGCACCCCGACGTGTTTAACGTCCTTCTTCAGGTGCTCGAGGAGGGTGAACTCCAGGACAACCTTGGACACAAGGTCAGCTTCCGCAACACCGTACTCATCATGACCTCAAACGCCGGCGCTCGGGAGATCACGCGCGACGCGGCGGTTGGATTCCGATCCGAAGACGGTCTGATGGACTACAAGGATATCCGCGCGTCGGCGCTCAACGAGCTGCGTCGCCAGTTTCGCCCTGAGTTTATCAACCGGGTCGACGAGATCGTCGTTTTTCACAGCCTCTCCGACGAGCAAGTCCGCAATATTCTGCGAATCCTTATCGGCGAGGTTCAGACACGTCTCGCCGAACGGGATATCGTCCTCGAGTTCAATCGCGGTGCCCGCGATCTTCTGATAGAGAAGGGTTACGACGTGAAGTACGGGGCGCGACCCCTTCGTCGGACGATTCAGCGCGAGGTGGAGGATCCGCTTTCACTTGAGATCCTTCGCGGTCGGTTTGGCGAAGGAAGCCATATACTCGTCGGCACCAGAAAAGGCGAGATCTCATTTCGGGAGAAGGGCGGTAAACGGGCCCTGCCGGAACCCGCGCAAAGCGATTCTAAATCCGAGGTGACCTCTGACGGCGATTATCGCCTCGGCGATGAGTCCTGATTAGGCAAGGTTTTTTATAACAGACCGCCGAGTTCGCGATAAAGGTAGAGTAGTTCGGCGAGGGCCGTTCGTTCATCCTCGCCGACAAACCTGACCACCGCCCGCCGCGGACCGGCAAACTCTACCGACGACTCGGCGGCGAGGAGCAGCCGAACCGTGTCCACACTGCGCTCGTCTATATCAAGGTACGCCCGTTCGAGGCGGTACCGTCCGTCGGTAACCCGCTCGATGCGCGAGAGGTTGATAAACCGGCTCTCCGAACCCGCCGAAACGCGAACCGACTGGACGTAGAGCGGTTCGTCGCCGACGGGTGTCACCACCTGGACGAGGATCGCGGCGGTGGTCTCGAGACGCGTCCGTTCGATTTCAATAACAACTGTCGACTCGGTCAAGCGGTTAAATCGCGGATGCGTGATAATTGTGGCCGACTGTACATCGACGACCAGCATGTGCGGGTCGGTCCTACTGATTCGATCTATGATGGTTGGGCGGGCAAAGATGTCTGCGCGCTCCTCGAATTCCAAATCCAGCGGCGATTCGCCGCGCTCAAGACGCTCGGCAAGGGATTGATCGGGCGCAAAGAGCGAGAGCATAAACTGGGCCTCATCGATCAGTTCCTCGAGTTCCTCGGCTCGTGCGTTGAGGCGTTGGTTCTCAACGGTGAGTTCTTCGTTTCGTTGCGTCTCCGACGCGACACTGTTCTCGAGTTGCTCAATCTGCGCCAAGAGTAACGGATCGGGCTCCACGGGTGTTTGCTCGTCGGTTTCAGGTTGGACCTCAATCGCCGGGGCGACATCCGGTGGCGGAGCCACTTCAGTACTTTCGCGGTTGCCGCCCGCGCGGAGCGGTAGGCTCAGAAGAACAAGTGCGACCACCAGATAGGCGCGGGGATTGTGCATTAGGTTCATTACTCAGGCGTCCTTAATCAATAATATCGACAACTTACCGGCTTTGTGAAACCATGGCCTGGAAACGTATGCAACTATGCGTAATAATGCATACATGGCCACCGACGTGAGTTTCGATAACGTTCTCAACGTTTACAAGGCGCTCGCCGATGCTCGGCGCCTACGGTTAATTCGCGTACTCGTTCGTGCCGAGACCGCCCTCTGCGTCCCCGAACTTGTCGACATTCTTATGGAACCACAATACGCGATTTCGCGTGCGCTCGGCGTATTGCGACAGGCCGGTCTTGTCCGCGAGTACCGTCACGGTCGCGTGGTCTACGTTGATATCGCCCAGGACGCGGAGCGTTACGCCCTTGACCGGATCGTGGCCGATACGGTCACAAGCGAAAAACTTGCCATCGACGACGAGCGGCTCAGATGGCGGCTCGATTTGAGGGTCGATTCCCGCTGCGTCGTAACCTATACCCGCGGTTATAACCCGTACGGTTACGTGCGCACCGGTCCGACACACAAACGTGTCCTGTTTGTTTGCGTCCATAACTCGGCCCGGAGTCAAATCGCGGAAGAATACTTGCGACGCGAGGCCGGTGACCTTTTTGAAGTGGTCAGCGCCGGTATCGAGCCGGGAACGATCAACCCGTTTGTTGCTCGCGTTCTGGCCGAAGATGGAATTGATATCTCAGCCAAGAAAACTCGCCGAGTCTCGGATATCTACCGACGCGGTTTTACCTACGCCTGGGTGATCACCGTATGTAGCCGTGACGCGGAACAGAAGTGCCCCAGTTTTCCCGGACCCGTCCGCCGTCTCAACTGGCCGTTTCCGGATCCCTCGGAGTTTACCGGGACGGAGACAGAGATTCTCGATCAGGTTCGACAGGTCGCGAAAGAAATCAAACATCAGGTTATTCAGTTTGTCGTCAGGGAACGAAACCCGCGAAAGGAGATGAGTGCGTGAAACCCCGAGTATTGGCGATCTGTATCCATAACAGCGCCCGGAGTCAGATGACCGAAGAGTTCCTGCGCCGGGAGTGCGGCGATCGCATCGAGGTGACGAGCGCCGGCATCGAGCCCGGGACGCTCAACGAGAACGTCGTACACCTCCTTAAAGAGGACGGAATCGACATCAGCGGCAAACCGACGCGCAGCGTCTATGACCTCCATGCCCAGGGCCGCCAGTTTGACTACGTGATCGCCGTATGTGATCCCGAGGCGGCCGAACGCTGCCCGATATTCCCGGCGGAGCGGAAACGCCTCCATTGGCCGTTCCCCGATCCTTCGCGGGCTACCGGCTCGCTCGCGGAAAAACTCGCCTATATCCGCCCGATACGCGACGAGATTCGCACAAAGGTGCAGGGGTTCTGTCGTGACCTCGAAGAGGACCTGGAATAGTCTCGCAATATCTTGACAGATCTGAAAATTCAGATTATTCTGATTATTGTGAGTACGAGAGAAAATCAGTACGACATCGAAGCGGTCGTTTCCATCGATAGCCGCGGGCAAATCGTCCTGCCTAAAGAGGTCCGGGCGGAGCTCCAACTCGAGGGCGGGAGCAAACTTGCCGTTGTCGTTATGCGATCGCGAGGAATACCGTGCTGCATCAACCTCGTTCCGGCACAAGCCCTCGCGGCAGGAGTGCGCAAGGTTATCGAGGCGGTCGGCAGTGGGGAGGGCGCAGAATGAAAGCAAAACTCGACGACAACGCCGTACGCGAAATCGTTCGCGAACGGTACAGTATGGTGGCGACAAGCGGGGATAGCTGTTGCGCAAGCGGCGGTGACGAGCAATCGTGTTGTGGATCAGATGCGACAAGCACACGATTTGGGTACTCGATCGACGAGCTCAGAACTCTTCCCGACGGGGCCGATCTCGCCCTCGGTTGCGGCAACCCAACCGCGATCGCCTCGATCCAAGCCGGGGAAACGGTCGTCGACCTCGGATCAGGGGGCGGTATCGATTGTTTTCTCGCGGCGCGGCGCGTCGGCGAGAACGGCCGGGTGATCGGCGTTGATATGACCGCCGAGATGCTCGCCCGGGCGCGCTCGGCGGCGGCCTCCGGCGGCTACACCAACGTTGAGTTCCGGCTTGGCGAGATTGAGAATCTGCCGATAGCCGATGCGACGGCCGACCTCGTAATCTCCAACTGCGTGATTAATCTGTCTCCCGACAAGGCGAGGGTGTTTACCGAGGCCGCCCGCGTCCTTCGTCCGGGCGGACGCTTGAGCGTTTCTGATATCGTTCTATCGCGACCGCTGCGACCAGGGCTCACCGAGAACGCCAATCTTCTATCCGGGTGTATTTCGGGCGCGTCGCTGCAGGATACATACCTCGCGGCGATACAAAAGGCCGGTTTTGTCGATGTCGTGATCGAGTCGTCCCAGCAGTACGCCAAGATGGAGCATCTCGAGGCGCTCGCGACGGCTGCGGGCGTAACGCCGGCGGATCTCGAGGAAATCGCCGCGATTACGCGCTCGATAAGCGTCAGCGCACGCAAACCATGAGGAGACTGTCCGCCGGGTCGCCGCGGATAGCGTAGCAGATGGAAATCGGGACGGTGTTTTACCCACGGGAGCGGGGTGAGTGGCGTGAATGGCTGCGCGTACACGGCGAGACGGAGCGGGAGCTGTGGGTTCGGCGATTTAAAAAAGATGCGGACCAACCCTGTATCAGCTACGACGACCTCGTCGAGGAATGCCTGTGCTTTGGGTGGATTGACGGCCTCACCAAAAGACTCGACGAGTCGAGTAACGTGATTCGGACGACTCCGCGAAAACCGCGCAGCTTTCTCTCCGAGTTAAACCGTCAACGGGTGTGGAAGTTACGAGTCGACGGCTTGATGACAACGATCGGCGAGGCCGCGATCGCGGGTAAAGTCGGTGAAATAGACGACCCGTTCGAGACACCGGATTGGATTCGAGAGGCGCTGGAGGCCGATCCCCAGGTCGGCGAGACGTTTGACTCGTTTCCGCTCCACTACCGCCGATTAAAAATCGGATGGATCACAGAGGCGGGTCAGCTGCGCCGGACGGAAATGGAGAAGCGCCTCGCCTATCTGATTAAAAACACCCGCGCGGGAAAGATGTACGGAACGATTCCACTCGCGGGAACGGGTATCGGCGAGTAGCGTATTCCCGGTGTGCGCGAATTCCGGGCAGCTTGCCTCGTTTTGGTCGCCGAGGCTACACTCCTCGCTTAATGGCACTTCAAGTTCGGCTTGTTTCTGATCCCTCGAGTAAGCTTGCGCGGGCTTTTATCCAACTTCCGTTTGAGATCTATCAGCGCGAACCGTCCTGGGTTCCGCCTATTCGACGTTCGCTCCAGCGCATCATCGCGCGTCGCCACCCGTTTTTTGAACACAGCGACGGCCAGGCGTTTGTCCTCGTCTCAGAAGACGGACGCGCCGTGGCGCGATACCTCCTCCTCGATCCCCGCGAGTACAACGGCTACAGCGACAACGCCGATGCGCGGATCATGATCCCCGAGGCGATTGACGACGAAGAGGCGTGGCGCACGATGATCGATCACGCTCGGGAGTGGGGCCGGACTCGCGGTGCCCGCCGCCTCCTCGGGCCGCGCGGTTTTACACCGATGGATGGGTCGGGATTACAGATCGACGGTTTTGATCTTCGCGCGACGATGACGATGATGCCGTTCACGCCGCCTTACTATCACAAGCGTATCGAGGAGCAGGGCCTCACCAAGTACAAGGACTTTGTTTGCGCGGCTTTGAGTTCTGATTCGTTTCGCGTCCCCGACAAGGTCCGCCGCGTCGCCGAAATAGCACAGGCTCGGAGTCGACTCGTGGTGGACCGTCCGCGGTCGCGGCGTGAAATGCGCGTATTCGGCGAGGAGGTCGCCCGGGTCTACAACGAGTCCTGGGCCGACCACGAGGAGTTTCGACCGTTTACCGAGGCCGAACTCAAGAACACGGTTAACGATCTGATGCTGGTGAGCGACCCTGATCTTATCGTCTGCTTGCGAAACAGCGACGGAAAGATGGTTGGATTTGTCTTGACCTTTCCCGACGTTTCCGGGGCATTACAACGAAGCGCCGGATACGTCGGCGTCCGTACCCTACTCGACATCCGCCGCGAGAAGCAAAAAACTCGGCACTTTATCATCAATGGTCTCGGCATCCTGCCCGAGTATCGCAATAACGGCGGTACGGCGCTTCTCTACACTTTGCTGGACCAGACTCTTCGGGAACGCGGCGCCTTGAGCGCGGAGATGACCCAGATCGCCGAGACGACCGACCGGATGCTTGCCGATATGCAAACCCTCGGCGGAGTCGTTTCAAAGCGGCACCGCGTCTACCACACAACGTTGTAGATCGAGGACCGGACCGACTTATCGATCGACGATCCAGGTGGACGAAACAGCGGTCGCGACCTCCGATGACGCGATGCGTTTGATTCCGGCCATAATACCTTCGAGTTCAGCTCGGAGAGCGCTTATCTCGCGTAGATCGTTGATCACGTTTTTGTCTTCGAGATAGCGTCCGATCAGATACCCGATCTGTGTGATTCTCGTAATTGCATCGAGGATTGAACCGCCCGCAAACTCGCCGTCGCCGCCGACGAGGAGTTCGATTTCCGGAGCGACAAAAGCTTTGCCAAAGCATACGGGTGAGTAGGGCATCGTCACGGTATCCGCGCTTCCGGCGGCTTCGCGGCGATTACCCGAAAATCGCGCCAGCTTTGTTGCGATCCGAACCATTTGGTCCGCGAGATCTTCGATGAGCGTGACCGCCTCCCGTTCAGATTTTGTGCCGGTATCGTTACCGCGGTGGATGCGTCGATAACGCTCCAACGAGAACCGCGGGAGATCGTACGAAACTTTCTCGAGTCGATGGCCAATTCGGTTTATCCGGTTGACCTCGGCATCAAAACACGATTCGTCAAACACGGTCGCCGTCGTACCTCCCGAGAGCTCGATCCGTCCGTCGAGCAATCCGTTTACGTTGCGACGAATTGATTCATGAAGCGTTATCATACGCCGGAGCAGGTTCTCGTCGGAATCGTCCCAGCCGGCAAACCGTTGAAGTACGGCGATAGCTTCTTTTTTATCCCGGTTTTTAGCGGAGAATGTCTCGACCCTGGCGATCTCGTTGAGCCGCGCCGTCAGTATGGGAATTCGACGGATCAACGTCTCGAGATAGACCGCGATCGCGTCGCCCGTGGCGCTATCGCACTCAAAGTAGTCTCGCGGAATGAGGTTCTCAACACCGCTTACCAGTATCGAGTCGATCGGCAGATAGCTTCCGGAGACACACATGTTTATCGCTCGTACAAACGCACCGACGCCACGTGGATTCTGCTCGGTGTCAATAATCGTATGGACGATAGCCATAAGCTTGCGCGTATCTGCCTGGTCTTCCGTGTGTCGCGAGGCGCTGTATTTGTCGAGTGCACTCGCCACGCGTGATCCGTCACGGTCTTCGGTAAGCAAGACAAAAAGCTCCTGCTCGATCGCGGCATACTCGTCCAGGCGCACTTGACCGCGTCGCGCTTGCGGAGAAAACGGACATTCGATTAACGCCCGAGTGAGCCGATACAAACAGACGAGCAAGTTGTATTCAAACTTGGTAAGGATGATCCAACTTTCGGCGATCATCGGAACGAGCGCATCGCGCAAGAGGGTCACTTCGTCGCGGACAAACTGGCGGACCCGAGCAAGACCGTCGGCGTCGAGGCGCGGTCGAATTGGAATAACTCCAAATCGAATGAGGTGAACGCGACGGTTAAACTCCCTGATCCTCGGCGCCTGGCGAAACAGCGTATCCCAGATCCGCGCCACGTGGGGCACCACCTTGAGGCGTGCTCGGCGACGATACAGCTCGCGACGAGATTCACGCGACGGCGAGACAAATACCGGCATACCGATAAGCGATGACACCATCGAGGCCGGGGGCGACTCCGGTAAGTCGGAGGAATACGCTATCTCGCCGTGCAGTTCTTTCGGACGGGAGAGGTAGTGAGTCTGCTCGTAGCGCCGGTCGATTTCCTTGATTTTGTCGAGCTTGTCGTGGATCGAGAGGCGAGACTCGATCACCGCGTTTACTTCTTCGCGTGCTTTGTCGGAGCGATGGCGCTCAAGGGTACGGGCGAGGAGGGTGTGTTCCTCAGCTAGGTCGTCTATATGGCGTTCGTCCGACAAACTCACCTCGGTGGGCAGTATAGTGTTATTCCGCGAAACGGCGCAAAGCGTCGTTGTTCCGCTGCACCTATCCGATCATCCGCGGGGGACAAGCAACCAGACACCGAGAATCATGGCGGCAATGCCGCCGAGACGCCGGAGATCGACGGCAATCGCGGCACCGCCCGTCGCGCCTAAGGCGTCGGCGAAAACGCCAAAGGCAAGTTGGGCCACGATAATCGAGGCGAGACCGGCCGTTACACCGACGCGTTGGACGGAGTAGGAGATACCGATGATTATGAGCACACCAAGGGCACCGGCGATCGCCGTCAGTCCGACGATACGTCCCGTCGCGTGAGTCGCGAGCGGAAATGCGCCGGCCGTTATCAGGCCAACGATAGTGACCAGGGCGATCATGCCCCCGAGCGCGTTTACGAGGAGGCCCGTACCGATCGGACCTATCATCCCACCGACGCGACCGCTGATAGACGACTGAGTGGCGATCGCCCCACCCGTCGCAAGTGCCACGAGGACGGCGGATAAGATACGGAGGTTCATAGGCGATGAGGATACCACATATACCGCGTAATAAATGGCTTATGGTAGGATCGAGGAGATGATCGAATACCGTGATCTGGTTGATGTGCCCCTCGCCACGCTGTCCGACAGCTTTAACGATGCATTTGGAGACTATCAGCTGTCCGTAGCTGTTACCGAATCAAAGCTTGAAATGAGCTTTCGCAGTGGCGCGGTAGATCCGGCCCTGTCGGTCGGCGCGTTTATCGACTCTCGTTTGATCGGTTTTGTTTTTAACGGCAGCCGAATGACCGGGGGAGTCCTATCCGCTTACAACGCGGCGACCGGTGTTGTGGCTGCGCATCGACATCAAGGGATCGCGACGGCTCTTGTTGAGCGATCGATAGCCGTTCTTACGCGAACCGATCATCAACGATACCTCCTTGAGGTCCTCGAGGGAAATCGCGCGGCGCAAATCGTCTACGAACACTGCGGGTTTTCGCGAACGCAACTTCTTAACTGCTACGCGATACCGCGCGAGCGCCTTTCCGCTAGTACTCTCGCCGACAAAAGCTTCGTCCGCGTAGATTTTGACGAACGCGTCCAACGATGGTTGGCCGAGAACGTCTCCTATTCCCCGTCCTGGCAAAACTCTAACGCCGCGATCGCCGCAATTCGCGATGAATCGATCGCCCTGGCGGTGACTTTGGACGGCGATTCGAGCGCGCTCGCGGTTCTCACGCCGAGTGATGGGTCGATTCGCCAGATTGGATGGCGGGAGGCAGATGGTCGCGCGCTGGAGCGGGTTCTGGTGGCGGTTGCCGCAAATACGGCTCTGGATACGATCCGTCTCAGCAACATACCCGAGAGCGACGAGCGGACGGACGCCGCGTTGCAACGTCACGGTTTTGAGACGTACGTGCGACAGTGGGAGATGGTGCGCGAACTGTGAGGCGCTTGTCCCTTAGAACGAAAGAAGAATGACGATCCCGATAACGATCACGCGACGAATACTCAGGTGGAGCCTCCAGTACTAAGGGTATCTTTTTCTATTCTACGGGATCGACCGCCCGGAATGCAAAACCCCTCGCGACGGACCCACGCAATAACGCCTCACTCGAACAATAGTCGGGATTGTAATATCCTACGGCCGGTGTCTACCGCGAACGCCATCCTGCTCGTCGAAGACGAGGCATTAATTGCGATGGCCGAAAAAACGCGTCTCGAGCAGCACGGTTTTGCCGTTACGACGGCAGGCGACGGCGAAGAAGCGGTACACCTTGTTGGGTCACAGGCTTTCGACCTCGTTTTGATGGATATCGACCTCGGCTCCGGCAAGATGGATGGAACAAGCGCGGCCCGACGTATACTTGAGCGGGTCGACGTTCCGATCGTTTTTCTAACCTCCCATTCAGAACGCGAAATGGTGGAACGCGTCGAGGGTATTTCCGGTTACGGCTACGTGTTGAAGAACTCGGGAACGTTTGTACTTGTCGAATCAATCCGAATGGCGTTAAAGCTCCACCGCGCTCACCGTGACCTCGAGGAACGCGAACAAAGGTATTTTAGTTTGTTTAACTCTTTTCGCGATCCGATTACGGTGTACGATCGCGACGCGACGATCGTCGATCTCAACGACGCCGGCTTGGACGGAGTGGCCGGAGATCGGCTCGACGTCATCGGGAAATCGCTGGGTGACGTCGTACCGGACATGAAGGCCGAGACAGTTCGACGGATCGAACGTTGTCTCCGCGGTGACGGCGACGAGGTCTATCGCGACGAGATAACGCTACCGGATGGCACGCAACGCGTATACGAGAGCATCTTTTTGCCGCTCGGGACGCGCGACGACCTCGTTCAGGTTGTTTCCTACGACGTATCGAGCCAGGTGGGAACGCTCTCGCGCCTCCGCAGAAGCGAAGAGCGATTGCGCGCGCAATACGACAACGCCCCGATTGCAACGTACTCGTGGTGTATCGATCGCGACTCGGCGACGCTGTTTGAGGTAAACCGCGCCGCTATAGAGGAGACAAATGGTGCCGCCGGGCAGTCTATCGGCCTGAGCGCCGAGAAGTTCTATCCCGATCGACCCGATATCGTCGCAAAGATCCACGAGAGCAATCGCACACAAAAGACGATCCTCCAGACGACCGAGTACATCACCCCAAGCACAAACGAGCACAAGGTGCTCAGTATCACCTACGTCGCGGTGCCTCCAAACGTCGTCGTGATGTACGTCGATAACATCTCTATCCAGTGGGCAATGCGGACGGAGATCGAGAACGAACTCGACAATCTGCGGCTTTCCCATCAAATCGGTAACATCGGTTGCTGGCAATACGACCCGGAAACCGATACCGCGATCTGGTGCGAGCAGGTATATCGAATGTACGACCGCGACCCCGCGCTCGGGCCGCTGCCGTTGGACGAGTACGACGCAATCTGCGCTCCGGATCAGATCGAAAAGTTAAGAGCCGCGTTTGCCGATGCGCGAGAATATGGAACTCCTTACGATATTCTGATCCGATTAGACCTCCCGAGCAAAGGACCGCGGTGGGTTCGTTCAGTATGTCGTCCCGATCTGTCACGAGGAGCCCACGGTTACGGACTAAGGGGTATCGTCCAGGACGTGACCGAACACACCGAGCTCACACGAAAACTTGAAAGAATACTCAATTCTTCCGTCGACGGTATTGTTGAGGTCGACGATAAAAACAGGATCGCATCCGCCAACGCGAGCTATTACGAGTTGAGCGGATACTCGCCGGAAGAGCTGATCGGGATGAGCGTGTTTGATCTCGACGCCAGCGGCGACGAGGCGATTGAGACGTTTTTAGTCGAAATCTACGACAACAATGGAAATCGATATGAGACGAAACACCGGAAGAAGGACGGATCGGTGTTTGACGTCGAGGTTAGCTCGGTCGTCGATCAGGATGGACGCGGCCACGTTAGTTTTATCCGCGACGTCTCGGAACGTAAGGAGGCCGAGCGAGTTCTCAACAAGGAGCGTGCCCTTCTTAGACACGCCGAAGAACTCGCCGGCGTCGGATGGTTTGAATGGGACATTCGCCGTGAACGTTGGGTTTACTCGCCGACCTGGCGCGCGATCCACGGTATCGACGGAATGAAGGAATCGATAACCAGGCTGGAACGCCTTATCCACCCCGACGATCGCCGTCGCGTCTTAATTGCGCTAAACAGAGCGAAACGAGCCGGGGGCTCCTACGAGATAGAACATAGAATCGTCCGTGCGGTCGACGGCGAACAACGTTACGTGCGTGCCGTCGGGGAAGTTGAGTCTATCGATGGTGTTCCGACTCGTCTCATCGGAATCACCCAGGACATTACGCCGTTCCGGGAGACGGAGGATCGTCTGACCAAAGCGCTTTCCGAGAATATCGATCTCATCCGCGAGATCAACCACCGCGTTAAAAACAACCTGGCTATGGTCGCCTCGCTCATCCGACTCAAGTTACGCACGACCTCCACGGGCGATGCGTTGGGCGATCTTCTCAACCAGGTCGACGCGATTGCCGCCGTCCATGAGCAGCTACAGGACGTCGGAACCTATCGACAAATCGCGGTACGCGAGTACTTACCGCGACTACTTGAGAAGGTGTTTTCTCAATGGACGGCCGCGCCGGTACTGATAGAGGCGAACATCGCCGATATCCTCGTTGATACACGAACGGGAACGTCGCTCGGTCTTATCCTTAATGAACTGGCAACCAACGCGATGAAGCATGCGTTTCCGGAGCTTACACAACCGCGGTTTTTGGTAGATTTTCGCCCGGACCAACGGGCGGACGATTTGGTTCTCGACGTGACCAACAACGGCCCCGCAATTCCCGAGGACGTGGAGTTTGACGGTCCCGCGACACTCGGGCTGCGCCTGGTGAAGTCCCTTGTCGAGCAACTCAGCGGGACGATTGAGCTCCATCGGTCCCCGCCGACATTTGTCATGCGATTTCCAAGGAATAAGTGAGGTTGATCTAACCACGGATGGATCAGGACAATCTGTTTCGTGAAGCTTTCTCTCGCGGCGTCGTAGACGCTATCGCGGCGCGCCTCTCGGCGGCGTGGCCGGAGTTTGCCGCGAGTCGATTCACGGAACTTGTTTTTCCCGACTACGACGAGCTTAGCTACGGCGCCCGGGCGCGTCGGATCGTCGACGGGTTGGCGGCAACTCTTCCTCATGTGTTTCCGGACGCGGTGGATATTTTGATCCGCGCTCTCGGACCGGAGCCGGATCCGGAGAGTCAAATCGAAGGATTCGACGGTTTCTACGTTATGCCGTTCACGATGTACGTCGCTCGATTCGGTATGGAGCACCTGCCCGAGAGTTTAAACGCCCTCTACGAGATGACAAAACGATTTACTGCCGAAGGTGATATCCGGCCGTTTATCCAACGGTATCCGAACGAAACGCTGGCATTTCTTCGCCGCCTCAGGGAGGATCCCAGTCCCTATGCCCGTCGACTTGTATCCGAGGGCACACGACCGCGCCTGCCGTTGTCGGGGCGCTTGCCCGAGTTCCAGGCCGATCCCCGACCGGTCCTCGACTTGATCCAGCCCCTGGTCGCCGACCCAAGCGAGATGGTACGACGTTCGGTCGCCAACAACGTCAACGACATCAGCAAGGACAACCCCGAGCTCGCGGTCGACGCGCTGGCCCGATGGCGTGAGGCGTTTCCCGGTGAGCAGACCGAACGACTGATCAGACACGCGTTGCGTACCCTCATCAAGAAGAACGATCCTCTCGCTCTCGCGATGTTGGGTTTTGAAACAAAGGGAATAGACGTGACGCGGTGGTCGGTTTCTGATCGTGATATCCACCTCGGCGACACGCTGAGCTTTTCGGTCGATATCGTTTCTACCTCGGCGGAGCAGCAGAGGCTGGCAATAAACTACGTCGTCCACTTTGTTAAATCACGCGGTCAGACGCGTCCAAAAGTGTTCCGCCTACCCGACAAGACCGTGGAGGCCGGGACCACGCTAACGCTGAGGCGTTCTCACGTCTTTCGAAACTACAGAAATCAGTCGTTCTACACCGGCGCCCACCGAATCGAGTTGACGATTAACGGTGACGTTGTCGCCGGCTCGGATTTTAATCTGGTCGTCGACCAATAGCGACGCCACGGGCGCCCGACGTACGCGGGTACCCGACGATACGCCGTCCGTTTAATGACATAATCGCCTTTCCCGGACGGTACTAAAACTCGCTGTAACGAATTCCCGTCGGGTCAACCGCCGCGAGCGCTACGCGCTCGGCGTCGCTCGGGCCGGGGATCTCCGTGCTTCCTGTTGCCGCGGCGATCGCAAAACCGGTGTTTTCCACGATCTCTTCCATGCTGCTGTGCGGGAACCAGCCGGCGATTCTCAGCTCGCCGGACTCGATTCTCAGGTGGCCAAACGGCGTCACGACGTCGCCGACGCTTCCGGAGGCGGTAGTAAAGGCGCATTGCTCGACGATTGAGCGCGCGTCGTGCCGAGTGCGCCATACAATCGTCCGACGAGCCGAGGGAACGATCGCCGCGCTACCCGCGCCGCCGGGAAGTTTCACCTTTGGACTATTAAACGGCCCGATGACGCTATTGTTGATTGCGCCTGTCCGATCAACCTGGACACCGCCGAGAAACGCGGTGTCGAGTTGGCCACGGGCGCATAAATCGAATATATCCGTCAGCGAGAAAAACGATTCAGTCCCCTCGAGAAATGCGGGCGAACAGGTGGAAATCGTCAGGGCCTGCGGCGCGGCGTTTACGCCGCCGGCGATGTTGAGATAGACGATACCCGGATTATGGACTCGCCGGGCAATTCCGATCGCCACCGCGGGAAGCGGGCTGGCGAGCCCGTGAAACGCGTTGTAAGAATCGCTCAGGAGTCGCGCCATCTGGATCGCCATCGAGTCCGCTATTGTCTGCGTCTGCGGATCGATCATCATCTGCTCCCCGCCCCACGTGGCGTCGGACGGCCGGATCGGGCGATCGACGCGTGAAGTTCTTCCCTGGAGGTCATCGTGATAAGCTCCTCGACGCCCTCACGGTCGATTTCATAGAATCCCGCGCAGCTGCCCGGCCAGGCGCCGCCGGGATTATCGACTACTCCGCTTACAAGAACCGAGGGAATGTCGATATGATCGATCGGAACCGGTAGCGCGCCCGGTTCGACGACCTCCTCGGCGGTGAGGACCACTTTGGCGGCGGCGCGTGCGATCAAGAGATCCTCGTTTTTGGGTCCGAGGATAACGCCATTTCCGAGCGTATCGGCGTATTGGACGTGAATTACCGCTAAATCCGGCCGAATCGCGGGGATTGCGACGAGCCTTTCGCCCGAACCATACGGATCCTCCACCCATTCAAACCCCCGGGCGTTGGGGAGATCGCTTCCCGTAAGTGCCCGAACGGGAAGAAAAGGTACGCCATAGGCGGCTCCGCGCAATGCGGAAATGACCGTGTAGCACGCGTGCTCGCGCGCTTCGGTCGCGCCGCCTTCCACGGCTCGGCGATAGTGACGCGCGAGACCAAACTCGGCCTCGTATCCGATAAACCCCGCCGAAACACTCGCGACAATACCGGCGAGACAGAGCAGGTCGATGTCGTACGCGCCTGCCGTTTTGACGAGATGCAGTTGTACATCGCTGCGGTCGACGAGTCCGCGGACAAAATCGTGGGGAACGCGATGAAGGCTGTTGCCGCCGAGCGCGAGAGTTGATTCGCCGGCGGGAAGAAGAGCGACGGCCTCGGCCATCGAAATCGTCTTAGGTGCACTCATATCGCTCATGATAACACATAAACCGTCATCGAAGCGGACAACACGGGCTAAATCATGGGTAACACGCCGCGTATCTCTTTGTGAATGTGGTTTTGTGTGTTTTTTTGTTGACATCCGGTCAGACCGATCCTACAATCACACATAGCAAGCAGATTATTCGTTTGGGGGAATCATGGTTGAGCTACTGACCTACGCATATCTCGATCGTTTGCAGCCGCAATTTACCGCGTTTGTCGCCACGATCGCCAAGGGCTACCTCCCGCTGTCCGGGCAAGCAAGCCTGTGGATCGAGATCCGCCCGGGCATGGACATCAACCGTCTGACCGACGTCGCCCTCAAGTCAAACGACGTACAGCCCGGTATTATGTACGTCGAACGTTCGGCAGGCGTGCTGGAAGTTCACAGCTTTGATCAGGGCGCCGTCATGGAAGCCGGGAACGCGATTGTCGAATCACTCGGCATGAAGATCGCGGATCGGCAGAAGCCACGCCTCGTTGGTCTCGAAACGATCAAGAACATCAGCGATTTTCAGTGTCAGCTCATCAATAGAATGCGTCACGGCAACATGATCCTGCCGGGCGAAACGCTGCTCACGATTGAAACCCAACCGGCGTCATACGCCGCTCTCGCGGCCAACGAAGCCGAAAAAACCGCCCGGATCAACATTCTTGAGGTCCGCGCGATCGGGGCGTTTGGTCGGGTGTACATAGGCGGAGAAGAAGCCGAGGTATTGGAAGCGAAATCTGCGGTAGAAAAAGCAATTCAGTCGATCGATGGTCGCGAGGTTTAGACGTGACCGCGGCCGTAACAACACAGCAAGGAGAACGTTATGACGGTTGATGCACTGGGTATGATTGAGGCTCAGGGATTTGTTGCGATGGTAGAGGCGGCGGACGCGATGGTAAAGGCCGCCAAGGTAGAGCTCGTTGGCTACGAAAAGACCGGTGGCGGTTACGTCACCGCAATCGTCCGTGGCGATGTTGCCGCCGTAAAAGCCGCGACCGAGGCCGGTGCAAAGAGCGCCGAGCGAGTAGGACGCCTGGTAAGTGTCCACGTTATACCTCGACCGCACGAGAACGTTGACTCCGCGCTGCCGCTGGGGCGAGAGCAGTCCGGCAAGTCCGGGAAATAGTCCGATGAACCTGGCTCGGGTCGCCGGTACCGTCGTCGCCACTCAAAAGGAACCCTCAATGAGTGGCGTGAAGTTTCTGCTTCTCGAACGGATCAGTGAGAAACTCGAATCCAAAGGTGATTTTGTCGTTGCGGTCGACGCGGTAGGCGCCGGCGAGGGCGAAGTTGTCCTCTACGCCTCCGGATCGTCGGCTCGGCAGACCCAGCTTACCAAGGACCGCCCGGCCGACGCGGTGGTGATGGCGATTGTGGACTCCTTTGCAATCGGCAACGAGACCGTTTTTCGGAAATAGACGGAGGTACGGATGCTTCTACACGATAAGTACGTCGACGATCTCGTCGATAAGGTGGTAGCCCGACTCCAATCGGAGGTCGCCGGTGTCTCGAGCGCCCCCCGCGAGGTCGGAATACCGGTATCCGGCGGAATCCCCGGCGCCGCAGAGCCATTTCTCGGCGTTTTTGAGGATGTAGACGCGGCGATAGACGCTGCCTTGACGGCCGCCGACCAACTTGCCCGTTTTCCGCTTGGACGGCGCGGCGAAATCATCGAAAAGATGCGTCTCGTCGTCCTCGAAAACCTCGAGTTTCTTTCGCGCCTCGCCCGCGACGAAACCGGGATGGGACGCGTCGAGGACAAGATCAACAAAAACCGACTTGTGGCGGAGAAGACACCCGGCGTGGAGGATCTGGAAACGCGCGCCACCACCGGTGATCGTGGAATCACGCTCGACGAGTACGCGCCGTTTGGCGTGATCGCCGCCGTCATTCCCTCGACCAACCCGACCGAGACGGTGGTCAACAACGGATTTAGCATGTTTGCGGCGGGTAACGCGGTGATATTTAACCCCCATCCAAACGCGACGGTTTGTTCGCTTACGATGATGAGCATGTTAAACAAGGCGATCGTCGACAACGGCGGCCCGGCCAACTGCTTTGTCGCCGTTCGTAAGCCGACGATCGCGACGGCGACGACGGTGATGAACCATCCGCGAATTCCCTTTCTTGCCGTCACCGGTTCCGAGGGGGTGGTCAAGGCGGCGATGGCGACCGGAAAAAAGGTTGCCGCGGCCGGACCGGGGAATCCCCCCGCGGTAGTCGACGAAACGGCGAATCTCGCGCAAGCGGCCCACGATATCGTTATGGGCGGCTCGCTCGATAACGGCATTATCTGTATCGCCGAGAAGGTGACGGTCGTCGTCGACGCGGTTGCCGATCGACTTATCGCCGAGATGGAGCGCGCCGGCGCGTATCGCGCCTCGCCCAATCAGATCAACGCCCTCGTTCGTGAGCTCTTTGCCGAAGAACCGCTCCCGGAAAAACACACGCCCGTTGTGAGAAAGTACGTCGGCAAAGACGCCGCCGTCATTCTCGAGGGCATCGGTACGCGCGTAGAAAGCGATCCGCGCATGATTCTCTGCGAAGTACCGGCCGACCATCCGATCGCCTGGACCGAAATGCTCATGCCCGTGATGCCGATCGTTCGCGTGCCCGACGTGGACGCCGCGATCGACTACGCCGTTCGTGTTGAGCGCGGAAACCGCCACACCGCGAGCATGCACTCCAAGAACATCGACAAGCTCACCGAGATGGGGCGGCGTGTTAACACCTCCCTGTTTGTAAAGAACGGCCCGAACTATGCAGGACTCGGAATGGGCGGCGAGGGCATAACGTCGTTTACCATCGCGTCTCCGACCGGGGACGGGTTGACGACGGCACGGACGTTCTCGCGGCGTCGACGCTGTGCCCTCGTGGGCAATTACAGCATCGTATAGGTAGCCGCAGTGGCGTATTCCTTGTCGATCGAGGCCATTCCCGACACACTCGGTGCCGTAGAGCTCACGAGTATCGCGCGTGGGTACGCCCTCGTCGACCTCATGGTCAAAAAGGCGCCTATCGACGTCCTTGATGCCCGCGCGGTCTGTCCGGGCAAGTTCTTTATCGTAATTGCCGGGGATCTGGCGAGCGTGGAGGAGTCTGTTACTCTCGCTCGTTCGCAGGCGGGCGAGTCGCTTTTTGGCGATCTGTTAATACCGAACCTTTCGCCCGGCGTCATTCCGGCGATAAACCGCGAGATAAGCGGTCCCGCGGGCGAGACAGTTGCCATTATTGAGAGTTTCTCGGCGGTCGCGGCGATCGATGCGGGCGACGCCGCGGTCAAAGCGGCCAACGTCCGGCTCGAAAGCATCGATCTCCTCGATGGTATTGGCGGTAAGGCGTTTGTCGTCCTTTCCGGCTTGCTCAACGATGTACAGGCTGCGGTTGAGGCCGCAGAGGATCGCATCCCGTCCGGTATGGCGGTCGCGGCCGAGATCGTCCCACAGTTTTCGCCGGAGCTCGTTCGGTTTTTGCCGGGGCGGAGGGAAGGGTAGCGGTGTTTCTCGGACGCGTCATCGGAACGTTAGAGAGTACCATCGTCTACCCGGGCCTCGAAGGCGTCAAACTCCTCTGGGTCGCGCCGATCAACGCCGACGGAAGTGATGCAGATACACCGTTGGTCGCGTGCGATGCGACTCCCCAGGCGGGATTGGGCGACACGGTGTTTATGGTTGACGGTCGGGAAGCGGTTTTGCCCTTGCCCGAAAACTTCGTTCCCGTTGACGTGACGATCGTGGGAATTGTCGACGAGGTTACCACCCAATGAACCTCGGTATCGTCACGGGGACGGTCGTCGCGAGCTTAAAACACGCCGTGTACGACAACCGGCGTCTGATGGTCGTGGCAATCTGCGGACCCGATTGGCATCGGACCGGCAAGGAAATCCTCGCGGTTGATGTTGTTGGGGCCGGCGTAGGAGATCGCGTACTCACACTTAAAGAGGGTAACTCATCTCGCGCGATTCTCGGCGAAAAAGAGCCGCCGCTGCAGGAGATGATCGTCGGCATCGTAGATAGCGTCGATTACAAGGAGAGATAGATGTTTCCAGGCGAACTACAGGCGCGAAAAGATATCGTGTTCTACAGCCACAAGGTCCATGCCGAGGGTCTTGTATGCGCGACCGACGGAAATCTCTCGATTCGTCTTGACAACGACCATGTACTCATTACGCCCTCGGGTTTACGCAAAGAGGATATGTACGTTGAGGCGCCGATCGTCATCGATATGGACGGCGAGCCCGTCGGCGATTCGCGCCGTCCCTCGACCGAGTTCAAGGTTCACCTCGAAGCGTATCGACAAAGACCGGACGTTCGCGCCGTGATTCACGCGCATCCGCCCAAGGCGATCGCCTTTACGATCGCCGAAGCACCGCTCGAAACCTGTATGCTGCCCGAGGTTGTTGTTACGATGGGCGACGTCCCCGTTGCCCCGTACGCCACGCCGAGCACCACCGCGCTCCCCGAATCGATGCGGGATCTTATTCGACAATCCGATACGCTGATGCTCGCCCGACACGGGAGTGTGACGGTCGGCAAGAATCTCGCCGACGCGTTTAAAAAACTCGAGAAGCTGGAGCACAACGCCCAGATTATGATCTACGCCCGGATTCTCGGTGGGCCCAAGCCGTTTGATCAATCGGAACTCGCCCGTCTCGAGGGCTTACGGGGATTCTACGGCGTCGAGACGCAACACATCGCCTGTTCCCCGCCTGCGTCCGAAACTAAATCGCCGCACCAAATCAACGTCGACACCTGGCGACCGGGAGCGGCCACCGCGAACAACGCGCCTCGGTGGCAACGCAATGCGGAGACTAGTCCGGACGGCGAGGCGCAGGCGCCTACCTATCGCCGACCGGACCTTGATTCGGACGGTACGATCGACAGTCTCGTCGACGAGATCGTGGCGCGGGTAAAACAACGTCTATGATTTCCATTAACAAGGAGTAAACGATGCCATACACAACCCTCAACGAAGAAACCGCTCGAGAATACGCGCGAACAAAGACAAAACTGTTTAACGGCGCCTCGACCCTTGAGTGCAAGGAGATCGGCGACGGAAACCTAAACATGGTTTTCCTCGTCCGCGACACCGCGAATCCTGCGAACACCGTTGTGATCAAACAGTCGTTGCCCCACGCCCGAATCGACGAAAGCATCCACGCGCCGCTCGAGCGCGCCACGATCGAGAGTGAGATGCTCGTTCTGCACGACAAACACTGCCCCGGACTTGCTCCCAAGATATTCGACTACGACCGTGAGATGTATGCCATTATAATGGAGGACCTCTCCGACCATATCGTTCTTCGCAAAGGTCTTATCAAGGGAAATCGCTATCCCAAGCTCGCGACCGATATGGGAACCTTTCTTGCGCGCTCCCTCTTTTTTACCTCCGACCTGGGAATGGATCCGCTTAAAAAAAAGGAACTCCAGAAGTCGTTTGTTAACCCGGATCTGTGCAAGATCACCGAAGACCTTGTGTTCAGCAATCCGTATTTTGACGCCGACAACAACAAAATCGACCCCGAAATTCGCCAACGCGCCGAGCAGAACTGGAACGACGACGTGCTTAAAAAGGACGTCGCCATACTCAAAGAGAAGTTTATGACGCAGGGGCAGGCGCTGATCCACGGCGACTTGCACACGGGGAGCGTCTTTGTTACTGAAAGCTCGACCAAGGCGTTTGACCCCGAGTTTGGATTCTTTGGCCCGATGGGTTTCGACGTCGGCGCGTTTCTGGCTAACCTGCTTCTCAACTTTGCCTCCCAGGCGTGGCATAAACCGGACGCCGCCGACCGCGACTCCTACCGAAACTATCTCCTCGATACCTTCCGCGGCACCTGGGATACGTTTGAGCGTGAGTTTCGCACGCTGTGGGAGGAGAACGTAAAGACACCGCTGGAGAGTAATCCGACGTATCGTGAAGACTACATCAAGCGCTTGTTTGCCGACTCGATCGGTTTTGCGGGGTGCAAGATGACGCGGCGCATCGTCGGTCTTGCGCAAGTCGAGGATATTCGCTCAATCATCGACGCAAACGTTCGGGCGGTGGCCCAGATCGCGGTGCTCGACACCGCCCGCGATATGATAATGCAGCGCCATCAGTTGCAGACGATCGACGACGTCTTTGCGATCGTCAGGAAGTACGAGAACTAGACGGCATCCCGTCGCGGAGGGGGTCACTCAATGCTCGCAGTCGAAAGACGCCAGGCGATTTTTGAGATTCTCAAGGAACACGGGAGCGTCACCGTCGTAGATTTGTCGCAGCAGTTTGAGGTAAGCGACGAGACGATCCGCCGCGACCTTACCAAGATGGAGAGCAGCGGATTACTGCAAAAGACCTACGGCGGCGCGTTTCTCAACGCCGGGATGCACTACGAAATTCCCGTCGATATGCGCGTAAACACCTACGTCGAGGGGAAGAACGTCATCGGAGCGCTATGCGCGCAGCTCATCCATAACGGCGATACGATTTTTCTCGACGCCAGCACGACCGCAGTCCACATCGCCGAGAACATCCTCGAAAAGAAGAACTTGATTGTGATCACGAACGCCCTGAAGGTAGCGGAGGCGCTCGCTCGTGGCAGGGGAAACAAGGTGATATGTACCGGTGGAACGCTGCGTCCGTCCTCCTTAACGACCGTCGGGAAAACGGCCGAGACGGCAGTGACCAATTACTTCGCCGATAAAGCGTTTATCTGTTGTGACGGCGTTCATCGTGTACACGGCGTGACCGACGCAAATGAGCGTGAGGCTGAAATTCGCAAACAGATGATTCGTCAAGCCGAAAGCTCGATCTTGGTTGTGGACGCGACCAAGTTTGACAAAACCTCGTTTGTTCACATGGCCGAGTTCTCGGAGTTTGATGTACTTGTCACCGACAAACCGCTATCAGAGGAATGGCAAACGACGATTCGCGATGCGGATGTCGAACTCCGTTGGGGCGATGCGATTGAACCGGCGGTCGTCGGATAATGGCCGTTCGCGTTCTCGCGGTTGGAGACCCCGCCGTCTACGCCTACGTCGATCCCGATTTGCACCTCGTCGATCGCTGTCGTGATATCACGGGACATACGGTCGATTTTGCTATTCTCCCGTGGGCCGAGTACGGTGACCGGGTTTTTGCCGAAGCCGGAAGCGCTGCGCCCGCCTACGACATCGTTATGTTGCCGGGACACCTATGGCTCCCGCAGTTTGTCGAGCAAGGAGCGCTACGAGCGCTAAATCCAAACGGGCCGCTTTTCGCGCGCGAGTACGATCCCGAGGACATTCTCCCCGGCGTAGGCGACGAGATGTATTACCGCGGTGAGCGCTACCTAACGCCTTCGTTCTCCGACGGACACATTCTCTTCGCTCACCGCGGGTTTGATCGCTTGATCGATACTCAGAGCGGACGCGCTGAAGTCGACCGCTTTGCCGAGGTCGCGGCGCAGAACGAAGATACCGGTACCGCATTTATCTTAAAAAAGGCACCTTCGGAGATTTTTCTCGATTGGTTGCCGTATCTCCGGCGATTTGGCGGCGAGTTTCTGTACGACGACGGATCGCCCGGCTTTACCGGAACCGCCGGCCGTCACGCGGCCGAGTACTATCGTGACCTCGCTCAGAGGCTCGACCAACGTCATGCCCCGTTTGGAAACGAGGAGGTCGCAATCGCGCTCCGAAGCGGCACCGTAGGTTTTGGCGTGAGCTGGGGAGGCCAGGCGGGGCAGATCGTCGATAAAGATTCGCGCGCGACGCTTCGCTACGCGACGCTCAGCGAACCATGGAACGTTACCTGGTCGTTTGGGATTCTTGCGCGCTCGTCTCAGCCGCAGCAGGCGGAAGAAGTACTCGCCGTACTCACTGATAGCCAAAGTGATAAGCTTGTCGGCGAGTTTGCGGGGAGTCCGTCGCGGGCGTCAAGTTACGCCGACGGCGCCCTGAGAGAACGATGCCCGTGGTTTCCCGCCCAGGAAGACCTGCTTAAGACCGCGCGCCCGCTCCCATCGCGCCCCGATTTGCCGGCGTTGCTCGGTCCGATCTCGGCAGCATTGTCGGATATCGTCGACAACGGCGTTGGGGTCAAAGAGAGTCTCGATAAGGCCGCGCGATCGATCATCGACGGATGAGCGACTCAAGAAACCACACAATCAGGCACAAACAAAAAAAGTGTTTGACAGGTAGAAAGACTCGACTCATAATATTCAGGAATCAGCTAACAAACAACATAGCTGGTTACGAAACCACATTAACGATGTCGAAAGACGTCGCTCTAAAACAAGGAGGAATGGAAATGCGCAAGACTATTACCTTGGCATTGATCATTTTGACGGTTGTCGGATCCGGCATGGTATTTGCCGGCGGACAGGGTGAATCCGACGAAAACGTAACGATGATTGAAGGAGCCCCCGCGCCGTTTGACGGTAGCAGTGGAAAGCAGCTCCACATCGCCCACCTCAGCTATCTGCAGGAAGGCGAGTTTATGCAGATGTATCGCGCCGGTGTCGAGGCGCAGGCTCGCGCGCTCGGAATGCGCGTGACCGTACTCGGTCGCCAGACGGACGCTCAGGCTCAGGCAAACGCGGTTGGACAGGCGATTAACCTCGGTGTCGACGGTATCGTTATCCAGCACGGTCTCCCGGAAACGATGCAGGGCCCTGCGCAGGAAGCGCTTGACGCGGGAATTCCCGTTGTTGCTTTTGACGTGGATCTCGACAATCCCAACATCCCTCAGATCGCCCAGAACGATCCGCAGCACGGTCAGAACGCGATTGACTCGATCGTCGATGATTTCAACGGTCAGGTCGATATGGCCTACGTCCGCGTGCCCGGAATCCTTCCGCTCGACAAACGTGACGGCCCGATCCAGGAAGTTGTCGCAAGCGAACCGGGCGTCGAGATCGTCGCCCAGAGCGGTACGCTCGATTCCCCGATTTCGGTCCGCAACGCCGACCAGGCGACGGCCGTTCTCCGTGCCAATCCTAACATCCAGGCCTACCTCGCGCCGTACGACGAGTTCGCCAAGGGCATCGTGCTTGCGCTCGAGGAACTCGACATGACTGACGCTGTTCGTGTGTACAGCATCGACATCTCGACTCAGGACATCGAAATCATGACCGAGCCCAACAGCCCGTGGGTGATGACCTCCGCGGTAAACCCCGCCGAGATGGGTGCGGTTTCCGTCCGCGCGCTCGCTCAGCTGATGGCGGGCGAAAATGTCCCGGATGACGTTCTCGTCGAGCCGATGATTTTCACGAGCGGCATGCTTGTCGATTCCGGCGTAACGAATATGGACGAGTTGATGGTTGCGTTTCCCGAGTTTGCAAGCTCGGAAGCGGCCCGTTCTCCGTGGATGCCGTCGGGCAGCGGTATGTAAACCCAGATCGTGCGCGCCGTTTCGACGGCAATGTGCATGATCGACTATGTGCTTCTAATCGGAAGGAGCGGACCGATGCGTCCGCTCCTTCTTTTAGCCTATCCGAGAATAGTTTAAGCCAAGCAGAAAATAAGGACAGAGACTGATGGACGCGACGACAGTTAAGAGTATCGTGTGGGAAAACGACACCCTGTATCTTCTCGATCAGACCAGGCTACCGGTCGAGGTCGTCGTTGAAGAACAGAAAACCGTGGAGCAGGTGTGGGACGCGATCAAGCAACTCAAAGTGCGCGGCGCGCCGGCGATCGGCGTTGCCGGTGCATACGGTCTCGTCGTTGCGATGCGTAATCATCGAGGGCTTTCGAGGGTCGATTTTGTCGAGAAACTAAAAGAGTACGCCGAGTACCTTGACGGGTCACGCCCGACCGCAGTTAACCTTCATTGGGCGCTCACACGCAGTGTTGATGCTGTCGTCGCCTCGCCGGCCGAATCTGGTGAGGAACTTTTTGCGGTGCTCACGGAGGCGGCGGTCGAGATTCACCGAGAAGATATAGAGTTGTGTCGCAGCATTGGTGAGCACGGGGTTTCCCTCATCAAGGACGGTAACGGCGTCCTCACCCATTGTAACGCCGGGCGCCTGGCGACATCCGACTTTGGAACGGCCACCGCGCCGATGTACCTTGCCCACGAAAACGGGATCAAGTTCTCCGTCTACTCCGACGAGAGCCGCCCGCTGTTGCAGGGATCGCGGCTGACGGCCTGGGAACTACAGCAGGCCGGTATCGACGTTTACACTATTACCGATAATATGGCGGCCTTCGTTATGCAGCAGGGTCTCATCGACCTCGTGATCACCGGGACCGATCGCGTCGCGGCAAACGGAGACGTCGCCAACAAGATCGGCACGATGGGCGTCGCAATCCTCGCCAAGTACTTCAACATCCCGTTCTACGTCGCCTCGCCGTTCTCGACGATAGACCTGAGCACGCCGACCGGGGACAAAATCGTCATCGAGGAACGCGGCGAAGACGAGGTTACTCACTTTGGCCAACGGCGGACCGCGCCGGAAAACATCAAAGTACGCAATCCTGCCTTTGACGTTACTCCTCATGATCTGGTTGCCGGTCTGATTACCGACCGTGGTATTATTAGACCGCCGTACACGGAGTCGCTGAGGGAGGCGTTTGGTACATGAATGACAGGGGGCCGGTAGTCGAGGTCCGCGACATCGGGAAGAGTTTTGGGGCGACTCGCGCCTTGGACGGCGTTTCGGTTGAGTTCTTTCCGGGCGAGATTCTCGCGATGGTTGGTGCCAACGGCGCCGGAAAATCGACGCTGATCAAAGTTATCTGCGGGTATCACGCCGACCACGAAGGAACGATCGCGATCGATGGGCAGGAAGTTCGCTTTACGACGCCGACCGACGCCTACAACGCCGGGATCGCAACGGTCCATCAAATTATCAATCAGGGTGTTGTCCAGAGTATGTCGGTCGGTGAGAACCTGACGCTCGGTGAACTTTTGGCTCCGGGGCAGTCGCCGTTTTACAGCAAACAGACCGTCAAGGAACGGGCCCGGGAGGTTGCCGCTACCATCGACCTCCGAGTCGATCTCGACGAGGAAGTCGCCGATCTTTCGCAATCGGAACGTCAGATGATCGCGATTGCGCGCGCCCTTGCGTCAAATCCAAAGCTTTTAATCCTCGACGAACCGACCTCATCGCTTTCGGACAAAGAGGCCGAGCGTTTGTTCGAAGTCCTCGAAAAGCTCAAGACAACCGGCGTGTCGATCCTCTACGTGTCGCATCGACTTCATGAGATAAGCCGGATCGCCGACCGGGTCGTTGTTATCCGAGACGGCCTGCGTGCGGCCGTTCTCGAGAAGCCGTTTGAAGTCAAACAGGTTGTTACCGCGATGGTTGGGGAAATTCCTAAACATACGCACGACGCCGACCGTAGCGCTGCGGCCCGAGATCACGCCCAGCTCGAGATTCGTGACGTCGTGGTTGAACCAGGCGGGCCGTCCGTTAATCTCTCGGTTCACAAAGGAGAGATCATCGGCCTTACCGGCTTGATCGGGGCGGGTAAATCCGAGCTCGCGCAGGTGTTGTTTGGAATGACTCCGCCGGTATCGGGTGAGATCTGGATCGACGGACGACGGGTCCAGTTAAAGTCGATAGGGGACGCGATCCGCAAAGGCGTGTTCTACATTCCGGAGGACCGCTCCAACAACGCGGTTATTCCGATGTTCACCGTCCGTCAGAATATGACCGCGCCGTTTCTCAAAGCGTTTCAGCGGATATTCGGCATTATGGACGTCGGCGAGGAACAACGGCGCGCCCGCGAAATGATCAAGTCGATGGGTGTGAAAGCGGAATCCGAAGAGGCGGAGATGGACAGCCTTTCCGGTGGGAACCAGCAGAAAGTTATCGTCGCCCGTTGGTTGTTGGAGCCGTATGAGGTCGTTATCCTTGACGAGCCGTTTCAAGGCGTGGACATCAAGAGTCGCCACGAAATCGGCCGATATCTCCGCGACAATATCGGTGACCGCGCAGCGATCGTTATCGCGACCGATCTCGACGAAGTCATCGAAATCGCGGATCGGATCGTCGTGATGAACGCCGGACGCATTCGGGGCGAACAGGACTACGACAGTCTCGACAGGAACGAGTTATTGCACTGGGTTTCGGAAGAACCCGAGCTTGCAGCGGAGGAAATGGCCAATGAGTGAGCAGGCAAACATCCAGGTAGCGGCCGGCGAAGAGGGCGTTCGAACGCTTTCGGCGGGCGAGCGGTTTAAACGCATCGCGATTCGCTACGGATTTCTCACGGTGATGGGGATCCTGATGATCGTATTTGGCTTGGTAAATCCTGTGTTCTGGAATCCGGCCAACCTCTTCTCGATTTTACTCGGCGCGACCGTGTATGGAATCCTGGCGCTGGGAGTCACCTTTCCGCTCGTCATCGACGGTCTGGACCTATCGATCGGTTCCGTGGCGGCGCTCTCGGTGATGATCTCGGCGTACCTGATGATCGTATGGGAGGTAAACGGGGTTATCACGATCCTCGTCGCCCTTTCACTTGGAGCTCTCATCGGCGCGATAAACGGATTGCTCATCGTTCGCGTGAAGATACCCGACCTCCTGGCGACCTTGGGAATGATGTTTCTCGTGCAGGGGCTCCAGCTGATTCCCTCCGGCGGCCGATCGATCGGTCGCGGCGCCGTGCTTTCCGGCGGCGAGACCGCGCGCGGTGAGTTTGCCGAGTACTTTTTGTTTCTCGGCCAGGGGCGAATCCTCGGAATCGTTCCGACGGCAGTGACGATCATGGTCGTTGTGGCTGTCCTCGTCTTTGTCACCCTCTCTCTTACACGTTGGGGCCGGATCTTTTACGCAATCGGGAGTAACTCGGAGGCGGCGCGCCTCGTCGGCGCAAAAGTCGACCAGTATCGCCTCGCCGCCTACATCATATCGGGCACGATCGCCGCGCTTGGGGGCATCGTCCTCGCCGCGCGCGTTGGTCGCGGCGATGTGCAATCCGGCGGAACCTTGTTGCTCGATTCGATAGGATCGGCGTTGATTGGATTCGCCGTCCTCGGCGTCCGTAAACCCAATCCGTTTGGAACGATCGTCGGTGCTGTTTTTATCAGCATGTTGCTCAATGGGCTTACGATGATGAATATGCCTTACTACGTACAGGATTTTGTCAAAGGTGTTGTTCTCGTCGCGGCCCTCGCCTTTACATTCGGGCTATCCAAGTCGCGCCGTTAGCTAGTCTTGCGCGTCGCACGGCCCGCTCGCCCTAACCGGCGTGCGGGCATTTTTGTGCCTTAGAGTGAAAAAATATTGCGAAATTTCGCAAAAAAATTTCTTGACGGTGCCAATTAGTGGCCCTACAATAACGAAGCTCGACGAAAACTGGTGGTGCGGTGTTGCGCAGCGTCCGCAGGTCAGGATCAAACGGAGGATGGGATGGATGTGGCGACGTTTGTCAGACCTGAGTTTGTCAAGACCGACGTTGTGGCGACCAATGTCGAGGAGTTACTTCGTCAGATGGCGAATGAGCTTTGGAAAACGGCCTACGTTAAAGCGAGTTTTGAAGAAGCGATCGTCCAGCGAGAACGGAAGCACCCATCCGGTCTGCCGATGAACGGTACCAAGATCGCTATTCCGCATACCAACGCGGAACACGTCGATCGATCGGTCCTGTTTTTTGTCCGTCTCGCGCGTCCCGTCGAGTTCCGGGCGATGGGCGATCCGGCAACCGTATTTCCCGTTCACTTGGTTTCTTTGTTTGCGCTAAAAGATGCCGGCGGAATCGGCGACCTCCTCGAGGCACTTATCTCCGTTTACAAGGATCGGGAATTCCGCGAAACGCTGCTCGAGCTCCCCGACGCCTCGTCGGTGTACTTATATCTCGTGAACCGCTTAGGAGAGCAGGCAAAATGAAAATCCTTGCAGGGCTGGTGGCGTCGCGCGGCGCCGTAGTTGGATCGACGGTGCTCTACGCGCCCGCCGAGATACGGATCGAAAAGCGTTCGATCAACGACGTAACGGCCGAGCAGGAGCAGGTACGTTCGGCGATGGCACGAGCCGCCGAGGCGCTCGCGCGTACGACCGCTGTTGTGCGCGAAACGGCGGGTGCCGAGCTCGCCCACATCTTCAGGTCCCAACAGACGATCGCCGAGGATGATTCGATAGTCGACGAAATGCTTACTGCCGTATCCGAGGACCGATGCAGCGCCGCCGAGGCGGTGGATAAAGTCTTTGGCGCTTACATCGGTCTCTTTGCCGAACTGGCGGACGATGACTACAACGCCCAGCGAGCGGCCGACGTGGAGGATGTTCGCCGCCGTGTCTTGCGCATCGCCCTTGGTCTCCCCGAAGCGGATCTGTCGGCGATTGACGCGGGCTCGATCATTGTCGCCGAAGAGCTGTTTCCGTCTGATACGGCGATGATCGATCCTTCTCACGTCGTCGGGATCGCCACGGAACGCGGCGGGCTCACCTCCCACGTCGCAATTCTCTCGAAATCCCTTGGTATTCCGGCGGCCGTCGGCGTCCGCAATCTTTGCCAGGATGTGTCGACCGGCACCAAATTGGCCCTCGACGCGATCGACGAGCGAAATGCGTGGGTCTTGGTCGATCCCGACGATCGCTCGATCGCGGCGCTCGAGGAGGTAAATAGCCGGTACGCCGCCTACCGCGAGGAGATCACGACGGTTGTCGGAGAAAAAGGGACGCTTCTCGACGGACACGAGATCCAGGTATCCGCCAACGTCGGCAGCGATCGGGACGCTGTGGCAGCGGCGAGTGACGGAGCGACCTCGATCGGATTGTTTCGAACCGAGTTTCTCTACCTCAACGCGACCCGCGAGCCCGATGAGGAGACGCAATACGCCGCCTATCGAACCGCTGTTGAGGCTATGGCCCCGGGGATGGTCATTTTTCGGACGATGGATATCGGTGGCGACAAATCGGTGCCGTTTCTCAAGGTCGATCCGGAAGACAACCCTTTTCTCGGTCTCCGGGCTTTGCGAATCAGTTTCCGTGATCCCGAAATGCTGAAGACGCAACTACGCGCCATTCTTCGCGCCTCGGCCCACGGCGACGCCAAAGTGATGTTTCCAATGGTTGGTAGCGTACGCGAAGTCATTCGCGCCCGCGAATTGTTTGAGGAAGCTCGGGCCGAGTTGACAAAGGCAGGCGTTGCGATTGCGGATCACGTCGATGTCGGCGTGATGATCGAGGTTCCCTCGGCGGTTTTTATGGCCCGCGAGATCGCCGCGCAGGTCGACTTTATGAGTGTTGGAACTAACGACCTGACGCAGTACATACTCGCCGCCGATCGAACCAACGGTTCAGTTGCCGATTACTACCAACCGTTTCATCCGGCTGTGGTTCGCGCGATTCGAGATGTCGTCGATGCCGGAAACGCCGCCGGTATCTGGACCGGCGTGTGCGGTGAACTCGCCGGCGTTGCCCGCGCCATACCGCTCCTCATCGGTCTTGGCGTCCGTGAGCTAAGCATGAGCGCGGGATTGATCCCCGAAGCGCTCTACACGATGAGGCGCCAGGAGTACGCCACGCTCACGGGCTTTGCCGAACGTGCCTGCGCGTGCGCGACGGTCGACGAAATGCAACAAGTGCTCGATGAGACGTCGGTCGGGTTCCGGCCCGGCGTCGAGGGGAGAGTATGGGCCACCCAAAGCGAATCCTGATCGCCTGTGGAGCGGCGGCGGCAACTTCCACGGTCGTCGCCCGTCTGCTCTCTCGCGAGTTGCAGGCGCGTGGGATCGAAGTAGAGATGGAACAATGTGCCGCGCACGAGATCGAGCGCTACGCGGCTGAGTTCGATCTCGTGGTTTCGACGTCAGAACTTCAGATGGTCGGCTCCGTACCCGTCGTGAGCTCAGTCCCGTTTCTCACCGGGGAGGGCGTCGAGGCCACGATTCTCGAGATCGTCAGAAAACTTGGTGGGTAGTGAGACGTGGATCCAACTATAGAGCGACAGCACCAGATACTTCACCTCGTCAAGGCGCGGCGCAGAACGACGATCAAGGACCTCGCCGCAAAGCTCGACGTATCGACCGCGACAATACGCCGGGACCTCAAGCGAATTACCCCCGAGCAGTCGATCGTTCAGACGATGAACGGTGGTGTCGAATACCGGGCGGCGACCGTCGAATCCCCGGTTCCCGAGCAAGCGGGCAAACGCGTGCACGAGAAGATCCGCATCGCCGAACATGTCGCCGCCCTTGTCGAGGACTACGACGACATTCTCGTTGGACCGGGATCGACCGCTTTGTTGGTCGGAAGGGTCCTGTCCGGACGGACCGATGTGAGGTTTCGCCTCGTCACCAACCAGGTCGTGCTGGCGCTCGAAACGGCGGAGGTCCACAACATAGATACCGTTCTTCTTGGTGGCGGGCTTGCCCAGAATCAGACCGTAGGCTACAGCGAACATAGCGACTACCTTGATGACTGCAATAGAAGTCACCGGCTTATTCTATCGGCCGACGGCGTCGATCCCGCCTACGGACTCACCGTCTTTCGCGATCGGTTTGTGCCGATTATGCGTAAGATGATCGAGGCGTCACGCGAGATTGTGCTTGTCGCCGATTCGGCCAAGCTCGGTCAAGTATTTTTTGCGACCGTTGCCGATATCAAAGAAATCGATATGATGATTACCGACCGGGACGCGCCGGAGGAGATCGTTCGGGCGATTCGTTCCGTCGGACCGACCGTTCACCTTGTTTAAAATAAACTCAGAGGAGAAGTTTTGAAAGAGATACACCTTACCGTTACCAACGATACCGGATTGCATTCGCGCCCAGCCGACCTATTTGTGCGAACGGCCAAGCTGCATAGCTGTAAGATCCAGGTTTTTAAAGGCGAGAAGTCGGCTGACGCCAAGAACGTCATCAAGATCATTCTCCTCAATGTATCGCAGGGCGATCAGATCAGATTAGTGGCCGACGGTGAGGATGAGGATCAGGCGATAAAGCTACTTGAAGCGCTCGTAAGCTCCGATTTTGCCGACGTCGACGAGCGCGTGACGATATAAGACGCCACGACCGGCTAACGCACGACCCGCGAGACGCTCCCGGGACCAACCCTCAGTTGACGACATGTATCGGTGCCCCGGCGATAAACGCGGCAACGTTTTCGGCGGTCGTTTCCATGAGCCGTTTTCGCGCTTCAATCGCCGCCCAGGCGATATGTGGCGTGAGGTAGATGTTTTTCGCCTTTAAAAGTGGATTGTCCGACTTGATCGGTTCAGATGAAACGACATCACAGGCGGCGGCAGCGATCGTATTACCGTTGAGGGCGGCGGCGAGGTCGTCCTCGTTAACGAGACCGCCGCGTGCCGTGTTTACTAACATCGCAGTCGGTTTCATTTTGGCGAGTAACGCGGCGTTAACCATTCCGGTGTTTTCCGCGGTCTGGGGACAGTGTAGCGTTACGATATCACTTTGAGCGAAGAGCTCGTCGAGTTCCGTCCAGGAAAAATCGAAATCCGATCGCTGATTCCGATGCGTGTCGTAGGCGAGAACCTTCATCTTAAACGCGGACGCGAGTTCGCCGACGCGACGTCCGATTCGCCCAAAGCCGACGATTCCTATCGTTTTGCCGGCGAGTTCAGCAAGCGGTGTTCGCCAGAACGAGAACTCGATGCTGGATTCCCATTCGCCTTTTTTGACCAGATCCGCGTGGAACGCGGCCTGGCGATAATGATTCTGGATAAGGGCGATCACGTACTCGGCGACAGTGTCCGTCCCATAAATGGGGACATTGGCCACCGGAATTCCCTGTGCCCGCGCCGCGGTGGTGTCGACGACGTTGTATCCGGTCGCCGTAACGCCAATAAAGCGAAGTTTGGGCAGACTCGCTATCGTTTTGTCGGTGAGCGGCGTCTTGTTGGTCAGAAGGATCTCGGCGTCCTGGGCGCGTTGGACGATCTCATCGCTCGGCGTGCGATCGTATACGGTCAATTCACCGAGTGTCTCGACCTCGGTCCACGGATTGTCGCCCGGATTGAGGGTGTATCCGTCGAGTACTACTATTTTCACTTTTGTCTCCCGCGGTAGTAAGCGATAGTCTCTCTGATTCCTTGCTCATAGGAGGTCGGCGTAAAAGCAAAGTGCTTCTCGAATTTAGTGGAGTCAAAGATATAGTCGCGATCGTTCTGGTAGCTCATTTCCGGGAGCTCGCGCAGGGTCTTGTCGAACAAACCCGCGAGCGTGAGCATCCATTTGGGAAGCGTCGCGATTTTGGCTTGGGCGCCAAGCTCGGCGGCGGCAAGCTCGGTAAAACGCCGCATCGTGATCGCCGGACCGGCGGTGGGCAGGTGCCAGACCTGGTCGTAGGCGTTTTCGTCCGCGACAATAAGCGGTAACGCGCGGGCGCAATCCGGCGCGTAAGAGAGGCTATGGAGTTTGTCCGCGTCGACGATCCACTGGGCGGCCTTTCCGGCGATCAGACGTTCGAGGATCACGACGTTGGGAATGCCGGTCACATTCGCGCCTGGGCCGTAGAAATCGGCGCTTCGGGCGATCGCTCCGTGAATCTTGCCCTGAGAAAACGCCCCGAGGAGCATTTCGGCGACTTCCGCCCTTACAATTCCTTTTTTACTTGTCGGCCGGTGGGGAGCCTCCTCGGTCATCGGCCCGTTGACCGGGCCGTACATGTACACGTTGTCAAAAAAGAGGAGAAATGCGTTCTTTTCCGCACATACCCGGATGACGTTTCGGACGAGAGGAGGCCACAACGCCTGCCAGATCGAGGTTTGATACGGCAGACCGACGACCAGATAGACCGCACTTCCCTCCGGGATTGCCGCGGATAAAGCGGTGTAGTCAGCAGCGTCGGCGGCAACGCTCGTCGCGCCGGGAACACTTTGTCCGCGCCGCGAGACGACGGTCACGGTCGTTCCTGTCTCGACCAACTCCGGGACCAGGGTATAAGCGATCGCCCCTCCCGCACCGATAACAACCTGATTGGCGTACTCTGGCAAATTTGTGCCTCCTTAATGTCGCGCGATAGTATCACAAACGATTAAAAAGCGAGACACTATAGGTGCAATTATATTACTATGTAATACCGCTGACTAAAGATTGGATGATAAGGAGTTATTGATGATAAATAAGTCGTATATCGGCGCCGTTACTCTCGCCGTTTTTGTATTCACCCCGCTGTTCGGCCAGGTTCACGAACACGGCGCTGCGAATCTGGAGATAAGTGTATCCGGTAACACGGTACAGGTCGATCTCACGATTCCCGCAGCCGACGTTGTCGGGTTTGAGCACGCTCCCGAGAACGAGCGCCAACGCTCGTTTATTGAAGAGACCATCGCCGAGATTGAAGCGCTCCAAGACGAACTCTTTGTGTTCCGAACGCGTCGCGGTGCCACGGTAACGCTCGTCGATTTTGAGGTCGAGAATCCCCACGACGATCATCACGACCACGATGAAGACCACCATCACGACGAGGATGATCACGATGAGGATCACCACCACGACGAGGATGATCACGATGAGGATCACCACCACGACGAAGATGATCACGACGAGGATCACGACCACGACGACGACCATCACGACGAAGACCATGATCACGACCACGAACACGGAGAGGTCCATTCGGATTTTGTCATCGAGGCACGATTCTCAGCCTCCGATTGGGAGCGAATTCGCGACCTGTCACCTCGCGGAGTTTTTGAGCTGTTTCCGAGTCTGACCGAAATCGACTGGGTTCTATTAACGCCCGCGGGACAGAGCGCCGGCGAGGCGACCTCTCGTCGACCGAGGATCCCCTTTAGGTAGAGCGTTGCCGACCGATAACGTCGATACTGCGGTGGAGATGACCGATCTCAGGTACTCGTGGCCGGGATCGGAACCGCTTTTTACCGGTGGCTCGTTTGTTATAAAGACCGGCGAGCGAGTCCTCATCCGTGGCAAAAGCGGGAGCGGTAAGTCGACTCTTTTGTCACTTTTGGCCGGGATTATCTCGGCCGACGCGGGTGTGCTTACGGTGCTTGGGACCGAGTTAAGATCGCTCCGACCGTCCGAACGCGATCGTTTCCGCGCCGATCACGTCGGTTACATATTCCAGGAGCACAACCTGCTGCCCTATCTCTCGATCGCCGATAACATCAAAAGCGCATTTTTTTTCTCAAGCAATCGATCTGGTAAAAAGGCGGGTAGAATCGCGGAAGTCGCCGAGAAGCTTCTCGACGAGCTCTCGCTCGATGTCGATCCCAACGCGTTTCCACGTCACCTTAGCGTCGGTCAGCGACAACGGGTGGCAATTGCCCGAGCCCTTGCGGGTGATCCCGAGTTGATCCTTGCCGATGAACCGAGTTCTGCGCTCGACGATGCCACGGCACGGGACTTTACCGATCTGCTTTTTCGCGAGTGCGATCGCCACAACTCGACCTTGATCGTCGTGAGTCATGACAAATCGCTCGCCGGGCTCTTTCCGCGTGTCGTCGAGATGGAGAATCTTCTCGGAGGACGCCGTGTTTAAGATCATCCTCATGAGTCTCCTCAATCGCCGTCGCGCTTTGAGTTTGATTCTCGCTGCGATCACGCTTACGGTGTTTCTCGTCGTCGGCGTCCAACGTGCCCGAGAGATCAGCCGGAGCAGCTTTTCGCGGACGATTTCGGGTACGGACATTATCTTAGGCGCCCGGACCGGTCAGATTAACCTGGTGTTGTACTCGGTGTTTCACATCGGAAATCCGACGGCGAACGTGAGCTACGACTCGTATCTCGAACTATCCGGCCGCGAGGGTGTGAGCTGGGCCGTTCCCTTGTCGCTCGGCGACTCTCATCGCGGCTACCGGGTGGTTGGTACGACACGAGGTTTTTTTGAGCACTACACCTACGGGCGTGACGAAGCACTGGTGTTCGCGCGCGGAGAGGCGTTTGACGATACATTTGACGTCGTCGTCGGCGCCGCCGTTGCCGAGGAACTCGATTATACACTGGGCGACAGTGTCGTCGTGACCCACGGACAAGGGCGAGGATCGATTCACCAGCACGACGACCAACCGTTTTCGATTTCGGGAATACTTGGACCGACGGGGACGCCGGCCGATCGCGCGGTATATATTTCACTCGAGGCGTATACGGCGATCCACATCGGTTGGGACTCCGGTATGCGAGTTCGCAGCGTATCTCGGGAAGAGACCGATGCGCGCGACCTCACACCGGACAGTATTACGGCGGCGTTGATCGGCCTCGATACGCCGCAGCTCGCCTTCCAGTATCAGCGAGCCGTCAACACGTACGGGCCTGAGCCGTTATCGGCGATTCTTCCCGGCGTCGCCCTCTACGAGTTGTGGCAGCTCATGAGCGTCGCCGAGCGAGCCTTGACCGGCGTCTCGATCGCGGTGGTGTTGGTAGGACTCCTGTCACTTGTTGCCACCCAGGTGGCGGTACTCGAGTCGCGGAGGCGCGAAATGGCGATTCTCCGGTCACTCGGCGCGACGCCGTCGCGTCTGGCGCTTATTCTGTTTGGCGAGTCTTCCGTCGTGACGCTTGCCGGATGTATTCTCGGACTGGCGCTTTTGTACGGCGTTCAGGCGATCGCTCAGACCGCGCTCACGAGACTTGGATTCTACGCTCGCATCGCGCCGCCTTCTGCAATAGAATTGCTAGTGATCGGCGCCGTGTTTGTCGCCGGAAGTATCGCGGGAATTGCGCCCGCGATTCAGACGTATCGACGGACCTTACACGACGGTCTGTCGATAAGGGGGTGAGCTTGAAAAGCACCATTGGATTTCTCATTGCCGTGATTCTGTTAGTCACGGCGTGCTCCGCTCCGGAGGAATCGGCTCTTGCTCTTCTCGAGGCCGCCATTCCCGATGACATCGATTCAGTTATCGACTCCGATATCGATCTAAGCGATGAGTACATCGCCGCCCGCGTGGACGTGGAGGCCGCTATCGAGCAGGAGATGGTTGCGGCGATCACCTGGTGGGATCTGATTTCGGATACCGAACAGGCCTATTGGGAGGCCGAGATCGCGAAACACGAGCAGAATCCGAATTACACTCCCACGGGCACCGCTCCGCCTCCGGGCGTCAACTCAGAGGTTAACGAACTGGTCGTCCGCATACCGGGATATGTTGTCGGCGTGGACTTCGATCCGGACAACTTTAGTCGAGCGTCCTCGTTCCTCTTTGTACCGTTCCCGGGAGCGTGTATTCACGTTCCTCCGCCTCCCGTTAACCAGACGGTCCTCGCCCATATCGGTCGCACAATTTCAACCGATCCCTTTACTCCGTACTGGTTGACCGGCCGCTTGCGCATCGACCCCGGCGAGAACGACCTCGCCGCATTTTCGTACGTCGTTGATGGCGGGGAGCTGGAACTCTACGAGGTAAACGAGGAGAGCCTCTAACAGACTCAACGGTCTGCTATATATCGATAGTAAACTCGGTTCCGGATGCCCCGTCGGAGCGCGGCCCGTAACCGTACCGAGCACCGATTTGATCGGAGAGCATCTCTATGAGGGTTAATCCCCCCGCCGAATCACCGGTATTGGATTGATCGTTTGGCTTCTCCAGCCATCCGCGTCCGTTATCGCGAATCTCGAGGCGATAGCGAACGGGATCATCCGACACCTTGTAAAGCATAACATCGAGCTTGGCGTTGACTGCATCGGGATCAAACGCGTGAACAAATACGTTCGAGATCACTTCGTCCACGATAAGAGCGAGTGAAACCGCGCGATCGATGCTGATCGTCGATTCGCCCGAGAAGTTGCGAGTTACGTCGATCCGAATATCGGATCGACGAGTGCGGTGGGACTCGAAGACCCGAGATACGAGAACGCCAAGACTTGTTTCGACGTAGAGTTCCTCATCGACGATGCATGAGTAAATCGCAGCAACGGCCTCCATGCGCTCCATCGTCCGCCGGATCGCGCGATCGGGATCGGATTGCCCGCGGTCCACTGCGAGCGAAAAGACGCTAATCATCAATTGCAGGTTGTTTTTGACGCGGTGGTGAACCTCCGCAAGAAGCGCTTCTTTAGCGGCGAGCGCGGCGACGAGCTCTTCCTCCCGCTCTTCTACGGTCCGAAGCGTTTTCATGAGTTCGCGTCGCTGAAGACTAACCTGTTCGAGCCGTTTGAGTAGTTGCGGATAGTGACTCTTTCGTATCGAGGAACCACCAAGTCCGATTATCTGCTCGTAGAGTTCGGTCGTGTCGCCGCTATCATAGGAGGGCACGAAAAAGCTCCTCAACTTCCTGCTGTGTTGGATTTCGTGGATTGGTAACAACGCATGTGTCACGACGAGCCAACGCGGCGAGTTCCGGTATGCTTCCCGGGACGAGCGTAGAATCTCCCAGCGCATCTTTGACGCCTACGGATCGCCGAATCGCGGCGACGATTTTGTGAAGCGCGGTCGTCGGATCGACGTCTCTTTCGATACCCCTGGTACCGACGAGAATCTGCCGAAGCGTCTCGTAGCGCTCCAAAGCAGCGTCGAGATTAAATCGGATGACGTGCTCGAGAAGCAATGCGTTACAAAGTCCGTGCGAAAGATCCAAACGACCACCGAGAGCGTGCGCCATCGCATGAACGAGACCAAGGCTCGCATTTGAAAATGCGATTCCCGCCAACATGCTTCCGGTCATCATTCCGTCTCGAGCGTCGCGATCATCGGGGTCGTGACACGCGGCGTGTAGATTCTGGGCGATCGCCCGTACCGCGGCGAGGGCGTGGAGATCGGTCACGGCGGAAGCAGCTGTCGACACGTACGATTCGATCGCATGGGTGAGAGCGTCGATTCCGGTTTCAGCGGTAGTCGCCGCGGGCATTGTTGTTGTCGTCTCCGGATCGATCAAGGCGACGTCGGGTACAAGGCCTTTACTGATCAGGGCGATCTTTACGCTGCGGACAGTGTCGGTGATTATTGCGAACTGCGAAACGTCGGCGGAGCTTCCCGCGGTCGTCGGTATACAGATAAGCGGCGGCATAGGACTCTCAAGCTTGTCGATTCCTTCAAACTCGAGTACGTCGCGGTTATGCGTCGCCGCGACGCCGATGCCTTTGGCGCAGTCCATTGGGCTCCCGCCGCCAATCGCCAGTATCCCCTCGCATTCGCCGTCGCGGTAGGCTTCGGCGCCGCGTCGCACCTCGAAATCGCGAGGATTCGACGAAACGTCTTCAAAAACGACGAAGCGGATCCCGACGTCCTGGAGCGCGTCGAGCTGTTCGTCGACCCATCCGGCGGACCGGACACCCGGATCGCACACCACAAGCACCGAGCGGAGGCCAAAATTGCCGGCAAATTGTGAGCATAGGTTTCGCGCACCAAAACCGAATACGTACTCGGGTGCGACAAACTTTCTAACTCTGGATGTAGCCCCTCCCACGTAGATTAGTATCGTCGATCGCTGTGTCGCGCGCAAATCCGATCAAACGTTTTACGGTTTCGCGCGCGCGGCTTCCGCGGTTTCTCTCAAAATCGGAATCTGACGGGACGGGTTGTCGATAAATGCGCTCGATCCCGCAATGAGGTAGTCGGCGCCGGCGCGGACGATCGCCGGAATGGTCGCGACGGCGACTCCACCGTCGACGCCAATGGCAAATTGCGCGTGCGCGTTGTCGCGTAGCGTTACGGCGTCGCGGATGTTTTCCTCCGTCGTCGCCGCAAACACCTGACCACCGAATCCGGGATAGACACCCATCACGACGAGTACCGCGATCTCCGCGAGCAGGTGCGGATGGGCCTCGATCCGTCGAAAGCTGCGATCGGGATTAACCCCGATGCCCGCGGCGACGCCCGCGCTGCGGATCGCTTCAACGGTAAACGGGAGATTGGGACACGTGTCCTCCTGGACGACGATGACGTCGGCTCCCGCCGTCGCAAACGCGTTTATGTAGTCGTCGGGGTTGGCGATTTCGAGGTGGGCGACGATAGGAATAGACACGTGTGGTTTGAGGGCCGGGATCAGATCGATCCCAAATGAGAAATTTCGGACGTAATGGCCGTCCATGATATCGACGTGGATCGAGTCACCGCCCGCCGCCTCGATCGCGACGGCCGCTTCACGGAGAGCGCCGTAATCTGCCGACAGGATCGACGGGCTCAGATGAACAGGATGCGCGTGCATAACGCGAGCATACACGCAGCGCTCTACTCAATAAAGTACGCCGATGGATCTCACCGATTTCTATCTCGTGGTACAATAGCGCGCCATGGGACGCTATGTACTAGGAATCGATGCGGGAACCGAGAGCATCCGCGCGGGTATTTATGACGAAACCGGCCGTTGTTTGGCGTTTGGAACCAGCGATAACGTAAACATCCACCATAAGCCGGCGTGGGCCGAGCAATCGATCGAGCAATGGGATCGTTCGCTCGAGGAATCGATCCGGACTGCCATAAAAAAAAGCGGCGTTACGCCCGCCGAGATCCGCGGGGTCGGTGTCGACGGAACGAGTTGCACAGTGGTCTACCTCGACAAGAACGGTAAACCGCTTCGTGACGCGATAATGTGGATGGACATCCGCTCGGTTAATGAGGCCGCCGAAATCGCCGCAACCGGCGATCCCGCGTTGAAGTACGTCGGTTTCAAAAACGTGAGCGCTGAGTGGTTTCCCTGTAAAACGCTTTGGACCAAACGTAACGAGCCCGAAGTCTACGATCGCGCCACCACGATTTTTGAGCACACCGACTGGCTTGTCTATCGTCTCACCGGCGAGATAACGGCCAATATCAACACCACGACGATACGTTGGTTCTACAATCGACGTGACGGGGGTTTTCCGCGATCGCTGTACAAGGCGGTCGGTCTCGACGACATCTTTGAGAAGCTGCCGACAAGAATTCTCGATATCGGCGAGGTTGCCGGAACGGTGAGTGCCGAGTTTGCAAAACGAACCGGGCTCCCGGCAGGAATACCGGTTGCCGCCGGCGGCGCCGACGCCTACATGGGCGTAATCGGCGTCAACGCCCTTACGCCCGGGCAGGTAGCGCTGATCACGGGGAGCAGTCAGCTCCACTTAGGGCTATCAGGCACGGAACTCTCGTCGCCCGGACTCTTTGGGAGCTTCCCCGACGCGGTCGTCCCCGGTTACGACGTAGTCGAGGCCGGCCAGATTTCGACCGGATCCGTCCTCAAGTGGTTCGTCTCGCAGTTTCTCAATGCCGAGATTACCGATGAGGCCGAACGTCGTGGCGGATCGGTCTACGACGTCCTCAACGAGCGCGCCGCCGCACTTCCGCCCGGGAGCGAAGGCCTGTTAGTCATGGAACACTGGCAGGGCAATCGAACGCCGTGGGTCGATGCCGCCTCACGCGGGGTCATTCGCGGACTGACTCTCAAGCACACGCCGGTACACATCTATCGGGCAATTATGGAGAGCGTCGCCTACGGTACGGCGGTGATTTTTCGTCGTTTCGAGCAAAACGGGTTTAGCGTGCGCGAGGTGATCGCCTCGGGTGGGGCGACGCAGAGCGATCTTTGGATGCAGATTCATGCCGACGTCATCGGTAAGCCGATCGTGATACCGACCGAGCAGCAGGCCGTCTCCCTGGGAAGCGCGATCGCCGGTACCGTCGCGGCCGGTATTTTCGATTCTCTCCGGGAGGCCGCTTCGGCGATGGTGTCGTTTGATCACACGGTTGAGCCGAATCCGGCGGTTGCCTCTCGCTACTCCACCTACGTCGATCAATACGAAGCGACCTATGAGGCGCTCAAGGATCTTTCGGCGGAGCTTGTCGCGGAGCTCGAATAGGAAACGGATACCGGCGCGTAAGCTGGGCCGAGCTCAGGGTTGCGGGAGAATCTTCTTCCGCAACCAGTGCGAAGATTCGATTGGATCGCCGCGGCTGATCAGACCGCGGATCTCCTCCATCACGGTGTCGTCGAGGAGTTTCTCGAGACCGCGTAAAAACTGCACACTCGCATCGATCGCTCCGGCCCCATCCTCCCGGTAGGGGTACTGGTCCATCGAGTACCAACCATCGTATCCGGTCTCGCGGAGCCAGAACAGCATTTCGATGTACTCCACGAGATGGACGCTTCCAACGATCATATCGTCGTCCCAATACCGGTAGTTATCGTTGAAGTGCATGTGGAACAGCCGATTCCCGCGTTCCTGAAGGATCACGATAGATTCGGCGACGTTCTCGTAGGCGTAGAGCGCGTGACCAACATCGATACAGACACCGACGTTATCCAGACCGGTATCCTCGGCGATAAGAAGCGAATCGGCGGCCCGAGCCAGGTAGGAGTGGGTGCGCGGTTCCTTTGGTTTGTATTCTAGTGCAAATCGAATATCCGGAAACCGTGACGCGACCTCGCGAATCCCCTCGGTAAACCAGCGGCGTTCCTGACGAAAATCGGCCTGCAACGAGTAGTCATAGCCGTCCTGGCCCGGCCAGACGTTGAGCATGGGGCAGCCGATCAAGACGGCCGTTTCGGCGGCCTCCAACGTTGCCTCGATCGCCGCGGCGCGAACGGCGGCATCTTTGGCGGCAAAGCTCCCGAGGGCCCAGCGTTTTTGGCTGAAGAGGTCGGGGATGATAGAGACCGGGGCGAGTCCGTTTTCCGCGAGCACAGCCGCCATATGGGTCGCGTTCTCGGGCGTGATGTCCCAGCTTCCAACAAGCTCGATTCCCGTTACCCCTTCGATATGTGACGCCCGGCGGATCATCTCCTCTTTGGGAGGCTGGTCTTTGTACCCGGTCGACAAAAAGCGATCGTTAGTGTTGCCGAGGTTTCCAAGGATGACCGAATACCGAATCATTTTGATTCCTTGTCGGACATAAACCGGGCGACCTCATCCGCCGTAGGCATCGCCGATTGGGCACCCATCCCGGTCACGCTTAGCGCCGCCACCGCGTTGGCGTGACGGATCGCGGTTTCCGGATCGTGGGGGATCGAGAGCGCCCAGGCCAAACCGCCGTTGAACGAATCGCCGGCCGCGGTTGTATCAACCGCTTGAACTGGAAATCCTTCAATCATCTGCGGACGCGGCGATTGCCGCGAGGCGTAAACGGCGCCGCGGGCGCCCGCCTTGACGACGGCGTTTTGTACTCCAGCTTCGAGAAGTGCCGCACAGGCCCGGGCCAATCCATCGGCCGAGCTCGTATCGATCCCGGTAATGATTGAAGCTTCGTGCTCGTTAGGCGTAATCCAGGAAAGGTGGGGGAAAACGTCGGTCGGAATCTCGGCGGCGGGCGCGGGATCGAGAATAGCGACGGCACCGACCGCATGCGCGCGCTCGGCGACGGCCCAGACCGCTTCAAACGGTATTTCGAGTTGAAGGAGGACGATATCGTTTGCCGCAATCGCGGCAACGTCTTGAATGACCGACTCGCCGTCAAGGGTACCGTTTGCTCCGGCAACAACGACGATATGGTTCTGACCCGTGGCATCAACCTCGATAAGCGCCGTACCGGTCGGATACTCGGGTGCGTCGCGAACTTCGGTAATGGTCGCTCCGGCTTCCAAAAAAGCTGTGCGGTACCGTGAGCCAAAATCGTCATTTCCCACACGACCGACGACGCGGGGTGCTCCCCCGAGACGGGCCACTGCCATCGCCTGGTTGCCGCCTTTTCCGCCCAGATATGTCGAGAAAGACAAGCCGCGGAGTGTTTCTCCGGGTTGTGGAAATCGCTCTACCTGTACGACGAGGTCTACGTTGAGACTACCGATCATCCAGATACTCATGGTCGTTCTCCCGCGACGTCGATCACGATCGGCTCGCCGACTCGGGCAACGCTTTCACGCTCCATAAGGGTACCTCCGATAACGGTTTTGGCGGGCGGCATATCCGGATCAACGATGCGGGCGTGAAGTCGGCGCAGCGCCGTCGCTCCGATCTCGCGCTTGGAAACGGCAATACTCGTCAATGGCGGATCGAGGAGTGCGGCCGTCGGTAGGTCGTCAAATCCGGCAACCGAGACGTCTTCCGGAACACGTACGCCGTGCTCGCGGAGCGCCTTGAGTACGCCGAATGCGATTATATCATTGGTGCAGAAGAGCGCGGTCGGTAATATCGTGCCTGAGGATAGCTTGGCCTTCATGTCGTGATACGCGCCGTCAAAGGTCGAATCGGCGTCGAAGATAAAGTGTTTGTCTACGGTCAGTCCGAGAAAGGCCATCGTGTCCTGAAACGCGGTTTGCCGTAGCCAGAAGTTGCGGGTCTTTACGCTCGAGCGAACCATACCGATCTCCCGATGGCCGTTGCGTAAAAAGTACTCGATCACCTTGTACACCGAGTCTTCGTTGTTCATATCGACAAAGTCAAATGGAACGTAATCAACAAAGGTATCGAGGAACACCATCGGAAGCATCGCGCCGGTAAAGCGCATGATGTCGCCGCGGGTGAGCTCGGTACCAAGGACAATCGCCCCCGTGAGATCGGTGTGCGCGTGGATCGTCTCAACGATATCCTCGATCGGGGTCGTACTAAACGACGTGATTTCGGTTTTGTAGCCTTGTTCTTTTGCGGCCTGGACGATGCCGTCGATATAGTCGGCGATAAAGACGGTATGGTCGCGGTTGACTGTGTGGCCGTGGCGAGCGATCTTTAGAAATCGGATTGTGCCGCGTTCGGGAAATCCGTGACCTCCGCGCGGCAAGGAGTAATGAAGCTCGTCGGCGATCTGAAGGATTCGCTGTCGTGTCTTCTCGCCAACTCCGGGTTTGTTGTTGAGAACGAGGGACACTGTTGCGATAGACACCTCCGCGCGTGCGGCGATATCCTTTATCCTTGTTACCATAACCGAACATTACCGTAAGCCCATCTCTCCCAGCTGTCAATGAAAACTTAAACCGTTTTAGTATTATTCCGGTGCGGTTTTAATAAAAGGCGCGGCGATCTAGTTTCTCAAGCGTCCAATATCGCCCGTTTGAGCGCTTTCCTGGGCGAATAACGCCCTCCAGGGGGAAATTGACTAAAAAAATAAGTTGACAGCTCGGGAGGCCATGGTACACTAACGACTATTGCACACTAAACCTTTTAAGGAGGCTTTTATGCGAAAGGTTCTATTGTCGGTGTTGATGCTCGCCCTTCTGGCGGGACTGGCGTTCGCTGGTGGCCAAGACGAGGCTGAGGCGGAAGGCGACGATTCCTATACGATCGCCACGGTCGTAAAGGTAGATGGTATTGCGTGGTTTGACCGCATGCGCGTTGGTGTCGAGGAATACGGTGCCGAGACCGGTCATGACACGTTTCTCTTGGGCCCCTCGCAGGCTGATGCCGCCGAGCAGGTTCGGATCATTGAAGATCTCATCGCTCAGGGCGTCGACGCGATCACGGTCGTTCCCTTCTCCGTTGAAGCGGTCGAGCCGGTTCTCCAGCGGGCGCGCGAAGAGGGCATCGTCGTCGTAAGTCACGAGGCGTCAACTCAGGTTAATGCCGACGCGATTATCGAGGCCTTTGACAACACCGCGTATGGCGAGTACCTCATGCAGAACCTCGCCGAGCGAATGGGCGGCCAGGGTACGTACGCGACCTTTGTTGGTAGCTTGCAGTCCAAGAGCCACAACGAGTGGGTTGACGGTGGTGTTGCCTACCAGCAGGCCAACTATCCGGACATGGTCCTTGTCGAAAACAAGATCGAAGAGTTCGACGACCTCCAGACCGCATACGAGCGCACGCTCGAGCTTCTCACTGCATACCCCGACCTCGGTGGTATCCAGGGAAGCGCGATGACGACCGCTCCGGGCGCCGGCCTCGCAGTTGAGGAACGTGGCCTTCAGGATCAGGTCGTTGTTGTTGGAACGAGCCTCGTTTCCGTTGCCGGTCAGTACCTCGAAAGCGGCGCGACCGACATGATCGCGTTCTGGGACCCGGCACTCGCCGGTCGCGCAATGAACGAGATCGCCGTACGTCTGCTTAACGGTGAGTCGATTGGAAACGGAACCGACCTCGGCGTCGAGGGATACACGGATCTCCTTCAGGATCCCGACAAGCCCAATCTGTTCTACGGCGCAGCGTGGGTTACCGTAACCGCCGACAACATGGGCGAGTACAACTTCTAAGCGACGTTTTAGTCAAAGATCTTGGCGGCAGATCGAGTCCTCGGTCTGCCGCCAACGTATGTCCGCCGTTTTTACCGTAGCGAGCAAAGATGAGCGATCCGTTTATTTCTATTCAGCACATTCACAAGCGTTTCTCCGGAGTCTATGCGCTCCGCGACGTATCGATGGATATTTATCCGGGCCAGGTCCGCTGTCTCGCCGGAGAGAACGGGTCGGGTAAATCGACGTTAATCAAAGTCATTGCCGGTGTGTACCGTCCCGACGAGGGGCACCTGGTACTCAACGGTGATCACTATGATCACATCAGTCCGATCGACGCGATTCGGGAAGGCGTGCAGGTCATCTACCAGGACTTTTCGCTCTTTCCGAACTTGACCGTCGCTGAAAACTTGTCGATCAATACGCAGCTCGAACAGCGCAAACGGATCGTCAACTGGAAAGCGATGCATGAAACCGCCGAAGAGGCGCTCTCGCGGGTCAAGGTGGATATCCCGTTGGAGGTCCCTGTCGGTGAGTTGTCGGTTGCCGATAAACAGCTCGTCGCGATTTCGCGCGCCCTTCTCCACGACGCTAAGCTCGTCATCATGGACGAACCAACGACGGCGCTTACGCAAAATGAGGTTGACAATCTCTTTGAGGTCATTACCGATCTTAAAAAAGAGGGAATAGCCACGCTCTTTGTGAGTCACAAACTCCGCGAGGTCCTCGACATCAGCGAGCAGCTCACGATCCTGAGAAACGGTACCAAGGTCGCTGAGGGCGACACGGCCGACTTTGACGAGTCCAAGATCACCTACCACATGACGGGGAGAACGGTCTCCGAGGAAAGGTTCGTTTACGGTGGTGACTCATCCGGAACGCCGCTATTAAAGGTGAGCGATCTCAGCCGTCCCGGATCTTTCTCGGGAATTACGTTCGACGTACACGCCGGCGAAATCGTCGGTATTACCGGCTTGTTAGGATCCGGGCGTACCGATCTCGCTCTGAGCTTGTTTGGGATTCTTCCGGCCGAGCGCGGCACCGTTGAGGTCAACGGCGCAGCGGTCAAAATCAACTCGATCCAGGATGCGATCGACAACGGAATCGCCTACGTTCCCGAGGATCGCCTTACCGAGGGCCTCTTTCTCGAGCAATCGATCAGTCGCAACATATTTGTCAGCATTCTCGACCGGATTAAAAAGGCGATGGCGTTTATCGATTTTGACAGCGCCAAAGAAACGGTCGACGAATGGATTCGCGATCTCAAAATTGCCACGCCGAGCGCGGAGGTTCCCGCCCAGGCGCTCTCCGGCGGCAATCAGCAACGGATCGTCTTGGCGCGATGGCTGGCTGCGGGATCCAAGGTTTTGATTCTCAACGGACCGACCGTCGGCGTCGACGTTGGTTCCAAAGAGGAGATCCACAACAAGCTACGCGCCCTCGCGGCCCAGGGCGATGCGGTCGTAGTGATAAGCGACGATATCCCCGAACTCATCCAGAATTGCAACCGCATTTTTGTCATGCACAAGGGCGAGTTTGTTAAAGAGTTTGGGTCCGAGGTCGACGACGCGGCGCTAATCGCGCAATTTACGGCACTTAAGTAAAGGGTTGGAATCGCGGATGAAAAAGCTATTTAAGCTGCATGAGTTTTATGTTGCCCTCATCCTCGTTGGGATGTCGCTCATCGTCGGACTCGTGAACCCCAGCTTCTTCTCGATCGGAAACCTGTTCGGATTGCTCAAAGCCAATGTGGTCGCCGGTATTTTTGCCCTCGGCGTTCTCTTGGTTCTGATTTCCGGTGGTATCGATATCTCCTTTCCGGCGATCGGCGTGGTCTCGATGTACGTTACCGGCCAGCTTCTCGAGTCGATCGAGTTTGGCGGTCCGGTCATCGTCGCCTTCCTCATCTCGCTCAGCGTTGGTGCCTTTCTCGGGTTGATCAACGCGTTGATAATCTCGACGTTCCGGTTGCCGACGCTCATCGTCAGTCTCGGGACCTTGAGCGCTTTCCAGGGGTTTATCCTCACCTTTGTCGATACGCGAATTATCAACCGTCTCACCGAGCCGATGCTCAATTACAGTCGCCTTGAGATATTCCGCCAGACGATGGATACCGGCCAAACGACCGGTCTCCATGTGTCGTTTTTTATCTACGTATTCCTGGCGATTCTCACTGCCGTCGTCCTGCGATACACGATGGTCGGTCGTGGCGTCTTTGCCCTCGGTGGCGATCGCCAGGCAACCGAACGCGCGGGATTCAGCGTCAAAAAGATTGAGTTTTTTATCTATATATATGTCGGTTTCTTGGCCGGAATAGCCGGAATCATTCACAGCGCCCACGTTCGCAACGCCAACCCGTTTGATCTCGTTGGCAGTGAGCTCAACGTTATCGCTGCTACCGTCCTCGGGGGAGCAATGATCGGTGGCGGTCGCGGTACCGTCTACGGAACGATGCTGGGCGTCATGCTCATTACGGTGATGAATAACAGTCTTATTTTGCTCGGTATTCCGAGTTTCTGGCAGCGCTTTACGACTGGGCTGATACTTCTGGTCGCCGTAACGGTACCTAAGATCAACGAGATGCGTCACGCGCGCGTGCACGCGGAGTGAGGAGAGGGTCGGCGATGAAAAAACTTATAGAAAGCAAACGGACGGGTCTACGGCGATTTATGTCGAGCGACGATAACCTTAACCGCCTGATCATCATTTCGATCAGCATCTTTCTTCTGATGGCGATCCTCAACTCGGGCCGCTTTGTCACGATGCGTAACTTCCGATCGATGGCGTACTCGTTCCCCGAGCTTGGCTTGCTCGCGCTCGGATTGACGCTCTGTATGATTACCGGGGGAATCGATCTTTCGGTCGTCGGGACGGCCAACCTCACAAGTATACTTGCCGCAAAAATCATGGCCGAACAAATGCCGCCGGAGGCCTCGGGAGCGGTTTTATGGTCGTATATCGCGCTCGCTGCGGTGGTTGCCATAGCGATCGGTCTTGTCACCGGCGTAATCAACGGATTTATGGTGTCGACGTTTAACATCCATCCGGTGTTGGTGACGTTGGGAACCTGGCAGGTGTACTCGGGAATCGCCATTATCATCACCCGGGGATTTGCGGTTCCCGGATTCCCGGAGCAGTTTCTGTTTATCGGTAACGGACGCCTCGCGGGCTTACCGATGCCGTTTTACGTCTTTGTTCTATTTGCGATTCTCGTGGCGATTCTCCTGAATCGGACCCAGTTCGGCGTCAACATCTATCTCATCGGTACCAACCTTACCGCCGCGCGATTTGCCGGTATCAAGGTGCGGTCGGTGCTTATTCGCACCTACATGACGAGCGGCCTCCTTGCGGCGGTTGCCGGGTTGATCATGATAGCCAGAACGAATCAGGCGAAAGCCGATTACGGCGAGAGCTATATCCTGCAGGGTGTCCTCGTCAATCTCCTCGCCGGCGTCAACTGGGCCGGCGGATTCGGACGGGTCATCGGCGTGTTTATCGCCGTCCTCACCCTCCAGTTTCTATCGAGTGGATTTAATATGCTGCGATTCAACAACTTTGCTCGGGACTTTACCTGGGGCGTGTTTTTGATCGTAGTCATGGTTTTTAATCACATCATGAATGAGCGCAAGGCGCGAAAAGAGGCCGGAGCTGCCGGTCAAGAAGCGACCTGATGCAAGGAGGGACCAAGCGATGATGAAGAAGTTCTTAAACAAGCCGGAAGCCTTTGTCGACGAGATGCTTCAGGGTATTCTCGCGGCACACCCGGACAAACTCAAGCATGTCGCCGATGACCTGCGTTGTATCGTTCGCGCCGACGCACCCAAATCGGGTAAGGTCGGTTTGGCCACCGGAGGCGGATCGGGACATCTACCGCTTTTTCTCGGCTACGTCGGCGAAGGTATGCTCGACGGATGTTCCGTCGGCGGTGTTTTCCAGAGTCCCAGTTCCGAACAGATGCTTGAAGTAACCAAGGCGATCGACGGCGGCAAAGGCGTTCTGTACATCTACGGCAACTACGGTGGCGATATCATGAACTTTGACATGGCGACCGAGATGGCGGATATGGAAGACATCCGTGTCGAGTCCTATGTTGCGGGAGAGGATGTCGCCAGCGCCCCCAAGGGCGAGGAAGGCAAACGCCGCGGCGTCGCCGGCATCTTTTTTGTGTACAAATGTGCCGGGGCCAAAGCGGACGAAGGTGCCGATCTCGACGAGGTAAAGCGAATTGCCGACAAGGCGGGCGCCAACGTACGAACGATGGGAGTGGCGCTCTCCCCAGTCATCGTGCCGGAAGTCGGGAAACCGTCCTTTACGATCGGTGAAGACGAGATGGAGATCGGAATGGGCATCCACGGCGAACCGGGTATCCGCCGCGGCAAACTTCAAACGGCAGACGAGGTCGTCCAGGAGATGATGGACAAGATCGTGCCGGATCTCCCGTACCAAAAAGGCGATCAAGTAGCGGTTCTGATGAACGGACTTGGATCGACGCCAAAAGAAGAGCTGTACGTCGCCTATCGCAAGGTCGCCGAGATCTTAAGCGGCCATGGGATACAGGTATTTAAAGTATACGTCGGTGAATTTGCGACCTCGCTCGAAATGGCCGGATTCTCGATTTCCGTCCTCAAACTCGACGACGAACTAAAGGGACTCCTCGCCAAGCCGGCCAACACGCCGTTTTTCGAGCAGGTACAGCTATAAACGGGTAGGGTACATGGACATAACCGGCGCAAAAAACGCGTTGACGGCAATCCGCACGATCATGGACGAGAAACGAGAGTTTCTTATCGATCTGGATAGCGTCATGGGAGACGGTGATCTCGGTCTGACGATGAAAAAGGCGTTCGCGACCGCCGACGATGAGCTCAAGGACTCGCCCGAAACTGATATCGGTAAGTTTTTTGCCCAGGCCGGTATGATCATGGCAAAGGCGGCCCCATCAACGATGGGAACCCTCATGGCGACCGGATTTATGCGCGGTGGCAAGGCGATTCGGGGCAAAACCGTTCTGGAGGCCGTCGATGTTGCGGCGTTCTTCCGCGCCTTTGCCGACGGCTTGATGGAACGGGGTAAGAGCCAGCCCGGTGAAAAGACGATTATCGACGTCATGGATCCGGTCGCGGCGGAACTCCAGCGCGCCGCCGATAGCGGAGTTGCGGTAACGGATTTGGCGGGCGTTCTCCGCACCAGCAGAGATGCGGCGCTTGAAGCGACCAAGGGGATGATGTCGCAGCACGGCAAGGCCGCGATATACCGCGAGCAGACGATCGGAAAGCCCGACCCGGGCGCTACCGCCGGCGGGTTTGTCATTGAGGGATTTGCCGCGACCCTCGAGGAGTAGATATGGAAACGAAAACACTAACGGTTCAGGAGATCTCCGAGGCAAACGTCGCCGGATATGGGCGCTACATCCGCACCGGACAACAGGATGCTGCAGCGACGCTCGAGGCGTTCTCATTTTGGAACAAGCTCGCGATCCTCGATCACGCCTCGACCTCGATCGGCCTCGTACAGGTTCACAAACAGGACGAAGCAATTTCGACGATCTTTGAGCAACACACAAAAACGACGGAGATGTTGTTGCCGACCACCGATGACATCGTGTTGGTGTTGGCCAAACCGGACGAGGCCGATCAAAAAAAGATCGATCTCGAAACGGTCGTCGCGCTGCGGCTTCCCGCCGGCGACGCTATCGTGCTGGACAAAGCGACTTGGCATTTTGCGCCACACGCGCTTCGCGGCACGGTAAACGTTTGGGTCATTTTTCAGGAAGATACCCCCGACAACGACATGTTTGTTCGCAACGTTGCTGACGAAAACGGGATTCGCTTCCTCGTCGAAGGAATGTAAGGTCGAATTAGACCGGCGGTAAGGGATCGGATACACCGATCCCTCTTTTTTGGAGGTGGATTGTGAAATATCGAAGACTGGGTAACAGCGGGTTAATCGTGAGTGCCGTTGCGCTGGGCACGATGCAGTTTGGTCAAAAGATGAACATGGGCAACCTCGACCAGAAAGCAACGAACGACCTAATTGCCTTTGCCCTCGACAAGGGTATCAACTTTATCGACACGGCCGACGTGTACAGCCTCGGGCAGAGCGAGGAGTTTGTCGGTAACGCGATTTATGGAACGCGGGAAGAGCTTGTACTCGCGACAAAGTGCCGCTTGCCGATGAGTGACAACTTTAATCGCAGCGGAGCGACGCGGGTCAACATCATCCGCGGCGTCGAATCGAGCCTTAAACGTCTCAAAACCGACTATATCGATCTTTTCCAGCTTCACGGCTGGGACAGCAATACGCCCCTCGAAGAGACGGTGCGGGCGATGGACGACCTTGTGCGTCAGGGAAAAGTCCGCTACATCGGCCTCAGTAACTATCTCGCCTGGCAGGCGGCGACCGCGCTCGCGCTCCAGGATAAACTCGGCCTTGAGAAATTTGTGACCGCCCAGATGTACTACAGTCTCGTTGGTAGAGGACTCGAAAACGAGTTTGTCTCGATGGCCTCCTACAACAACCTCGGAGTGCTCGTCTGGAGTCCGTTGGCGGGAGGATTCCTGTCCGGAAAATACGAACGAGGCAGGGCGGCGCCTGCCGGTACTCGCTTTAACGAGAACGGCAACTTTGTGCCGTTTGACCGCGAACAAGCGTTCGACGTCGTTGAGGCAGCCAAACAGGTCGCCGCGCGTCACGGCGTAAGCGTTGCGCAGGTATCGCTCGCGTGGCTCCTCGCCCAGGATGTCGTTTCCAGTGTGATAATCGCGGGGCGGAAGAAAGAACACCTTCTGGATAACCTAAACGCGGTCGACCTGGAGCTTTCGGCGCAGGACCTTGCCGAGTTGGATGCCGCCAGCTCGGAGGGCACGCCGTCGTATCCCAAGTGGATGGTGCTTCAACTCGACGTCGCTGAGGATCCCCGTCCGGCGGTGTTGTACCCCGAGCGCTACAAGGACGGCAGTCCATTTCCCGATCGCCGTAACTACGGCTGGGAGTAGTAAGCGAGAGCCCGCAGCGCGGGCTCTTTTTTTGTCCCCCGCCGGGATCTGTATCGTTTCGACGTCGCGAAATCTACCGGACAACTATAACAACATCTTCTTTTCCTCTTTTATGACGCCAGTTCGCATCGTCCCGCGCCAAGCTCATCTCCGATTGCAATCAATAATGATAATAAACGATATAAAACAACACTAAACATTGACAAATGATATTTTCGCCTGTAGCATGAGGTATCGTGATAAAGGACGTGGGGGCGAAATAATGAGTACAAGTGTTCGGGTCGGTGTTGTCGGCGTTGGACGGGCAGGACTGATTCATGCCCGAAACTTTGCTAAGGGTGTCGCCGGATCCAAGCTCGTCGCGGTTGCGGATCCGTCAGCCGAGGCGTTGGCAAACGCCACCGATGAGTTTGGCCATCTCGAGACCTACCAGGATTACAACGACTTGATCGCAAGTCCCAACGTGGACGCGGTCGTCGTCGTCACGCCAACCAATCTGCACATCGACGTCGTCACTCGCGCTGCTGCGGCAAAGAAGCACGTCTTATGCGAAAAACCGATGGCGATGAACGTCGACGAGTGCCGCCGGATGATCGCCGCCTGCGACGAGGCCGGGGTCAAACTCCAAATCGCCTTTATGCGGCGCTTCGATCGCGGATTTCGGTACGCCAAAGAGCAAATCGACTCCGGTACAATCGGCGACGTTATTCTTGTCAAATCACTAACGCACGGCCCGAGTAAGCCGCAACCTTGGATGCTCGACATAGCAAAAAGCAACGGTCCGCTTGCCGAGGTGTCGAGCCACGATATCGATACGATGCGCTGGTTTGCCGGGAGCGATATTTCCGAGGTGTACGCGATCGCCGCTAACTATCGATCACAGTTTGCCGCGCAGGACTACCCCGATTTTTACGACAACGTGATCGTCGCCAGCCGATTTGTAGACGGAAAACAGGGGCTCATTGAGGGCGCGGTCTATGTTGAGTACGGTTACGATGCGCGGGTCGAGGTGCTTGGTACCAAGGGAGTCCTTTTTGTCGGTGGGCTCGCCGACAACAAAGTACAGGTTGTTCAGCAGCAGGGTACGTCGACGACGCCCGTCGTACAGAGCTGGCGAACGCTGTTTATCGACGCGTACGCCGCCGAGGACGAGTCATTTGTGCGTTGCATCACGGACGACACAGTTCCCGAAGTTACCGGCTACGACGGATTGCAGGCGGTTCAAGTCGTCAACGCCGGAAATCAGTCAATTCGCGAACAAAAACCGATCACGATCGCAATCTAAGCATTTTAAAGCTCGGAGGAGAGAGGCGATATGAAAGCAGTACGGCTCCACGACAAACTCGACATCCGCGTCGAGTCGATTCCGCGACCGATGGTCGGCACCGGCGAAGTGCTCGTGCGAATTAAAAGTTCATTTGTCTGCGGTACCGACGTCAGGATGTTCAAAAACGGCAAAGCTGGAATTGGTCCGGATAATCCACGTGTACTTGGGCACGAGATGGCTGGAACGATCGAGGAGGTCGGCGACAGAGTCGACTCGTACGTTCCCGGAATGCGTGTCGCCGTCGCGCCCAATTACGGCTGCGGGATCTGTGATCGCTGTATCAGCGGAAATTCCCAACTGTGCAAAGATCAAAAAGCGATCGGGATATCGGTAGACGGCGCATTTGCGGAGTACCTGCTTGTACCGCGACTCGCCGTACAACAAGGCAACATCGTCCCCCTCGACGACAACATCTCGTTTAACGCGGCCGCCCTCGCAGAACCGTTCTCCTGCGTCTACAACGCCTACGAGCAAATCGGAATCTATCCGGGGGATAGTGTGCTCGTCATCGGAGCGGGACCGATCGGCGTCATGCACGTCAAAATCGCCAAGCTCGCCGGCGCGGGCCGAATCCTCGTCAATGACCTGAGTGAAGAACGACTGGAGATGACCAAGAAGATCGAACCGGATGTTGAGCTGGTTCACACCGACGACCTCGTCGGGGAAATTGCCAAGCGTACCGATAACGAAGGGGTCGATCTCGTCATTACCGCCGCCTCCGTTGCGGCGATTCAGGAGATGGCCTTTGCCCTCGCGGGTATGAACGGACGGGTTATGTTTTTTGGCGGCTTGCCAAAGGGCAAGTCGACCGTTTCGCTCGATACAAACGAGATCCACTACAAACAACTGATGGTGTCCGGTACGACGATGCAATCGCTTCGTCAGTATCGCAAGATTCTGCAGCTGCTTTCCACCGGGGTGTTGACCGCCGACGATATCGTCACGGACAAGGCAAGTACGGCGGACGTACCCGGCGTCATCGAAAACATCGCCCAGGGATCGGGTCTCAAAACCGCTTTAACGTTCGAGTAGAGGTGATTTGATGGCAAACGACTACCTGGTCGGAGTCGACGTTGGAACGCAGGGAGTAAAAGCGGCCGTGTTCTCGTCGGATGGAGTAATGGTTGGAAGCGGATTCCGCCCATCGGAGCTTCATCAACCGAGTCCCGGGATAACCGAAGAATCGCCCGAGTTTCAGTTTACAAACGTCTGTGCCGCAATTGCGGAAGCGGTTTCGGGTCTAAACACCGCCGACGTTCGCGCGTTGGCGATGGATGGCCAGATGGCCGGGGTCATCGGGATCGATGAGACAGGTCGGGCGGTGACGCCCTACGATAGTTGGCTCGATACTCGTTGCGCCCCCTATATCAGGCATATGCAGGATACCGCTCGCGATCGGGTCGCGACGCTCACCGGTAACGCGCCGAGTTTTAATCACGGCCCAAAAGTTCTTTGGTGGAAAAACGAGCACCCCGAGATATACGAGAGAATCTCCAAGTTTGTCCAACCGACCGGATATGTCGCTCTACGCATGATCGGCGGCACGGCGACCGACGCGTTTATCGACACGAGTTATCTCCACTTCAGCGGTTTTGCGGACAACGCTCGCGAGGAATGGTCGACCGAGCTGCTCGACATGTTCGATATCGATCCCGGAAAGATGCCGAGGATCGTTCAGCCAACCGAAGTGATCGGTTCGCTTGGAAAAGAAGCTGCGGCGCAGACGGGGCTTCGTGAAGGTACGCCGATCGTAGCCGGATGCGGCGATACGGCGGCGTCATTTCTCGCGGCCGGGGCCGTGGAATCCGGCGTGTGCGTAGACGTTTCCGGCACGGCGTCGGTGTTTGCGGCAACGACTAATCAACTGATTCCGGACACGATCGATGGGATGCTTGGTGTCGGAAACTCGGCCGTACCCGGGCTTTGGCACCCCTACGCGTACGTAAATGGCGGCGGCATGAATCTCGAGTGGTTCAAACGCATTTGTGGCGCATTGCGCGGCGCCGAGCTTTCGTTTGATGAGTTAAACGCTCTGGCCGAGGCTACGGGCGAAACGCCGACGCTACCGATATTTGTTCCGCATATGGCCGGTCGAGTGAGTCCGGGTGATCCCGACATGCGCGGAACCTGGATGGGTCTCGACTGGACTCATGAGGCCGGGCATCTGTTCCGAGCGATTCTCGAGGGCATCGCCCTCGAATACGGGCTGTACATCGACCGTCTTGCTCGCCTCAACACATCACAGGAAGTCACGGAACTCCGCAACACCGGCGGGGGCAACACCAGCGGTATTTGGAAACGGATCAAGGCCGACGCCTTAGGCGTACGGGTGATCGACATCCCCGACTTTGCGGGGGCAACCCACGGCGTTGCGATGGTCGCCGGCGTGGGAGTCGGATTGTTGGACTCCGTTGCCGCGGCGGGGCGTTCGTGGATTAAGACCGGCGACGTTATCGAGCCGCGACCAGAATACGCGGAGTACTACGCCGCGCGAAAGGAAAAATACCGGGCGGCGCTCGCGGCCGCACATCTGTTTTCAGATAAGCACTGACGGAGGAACGATATGGAAGCAATGACCGCAGCGACGTTACAACCGGCCCAGAGAGAGACGTTCTACTTCATCGGAATGACGACGGCAAAGTCTTCGATTATGAAGGTCTTTCCCAAATGGGCGCAGCACCTCGGTTTGGGTGATGTGCCGATCCAGGGAATCGACTGTAAATGGCACGACGATCCGGAGGTCTATCGTACCGTTGTTGATTTTCTTAAAAACGATACAAAGTCTCTTGGCGGACTCGTCACGACTCACAAGCTGGATCTCCTCAACGCGAGCCGGGATATGTTTGACGGTCTCGGTCCGTACGCCGAACGTCTTGAGGAGATCAGCTCGATCTCAAAACGCGACGGAGAGTTGTGGGGACACGCCAAGGATCCGATTACGAGCGGGCTTTCTCTAGAGGCGTTTGTTCCGCGTTCTTTATGGAAGACCGACGCCGCGCTGTGTCTGCTTGGCGCCGGCGGATCGTCTCTCGCGCTGACGATGTACATCATGGATAACATTCCCGTCGCGGAAGGACCAAAAAAGATCGTCGTCACCAACCGGAGCTTGCCCCGACTTGAGGCGATGAAGAAGATCCACGCCGAAAGCGGCGCGGGTTATACGGTGGAGTACCATCACTGCCCGGAGCCGACAGATAACGACCGCGTCGTCGGGGCGCTCCCGGACGGCAGCGTTGTCGTAAATGCCACCGGACTCGGTAAAGACGCGCCGGGATCGCCGGTTACCGACGACGTGTCGTTTCCCAAGAACGGGTACGCGTGGGAGTTCAACTATCGTGGCGATCTCCTGTTTCTGCATCAGGCAAAAGCACAGGAATCGGCGCGTGGCCTCCACGTCGAAGATGGGTGGACCTACTTTATTCACGGTTGGACACGGGTAATCGCGGAAGTATTTCACATCGAGATACCGACCAGTGGTCCGGAGTTTGACCAGCTATCAAAGATCGCCGCGGAAACGCGGAAGTAAAGCATAGAGAACTAAGGGGGAGATATGAGTTTTGTTGTAGAACAGACCAGCCTGATCCAACCGTTTGTCGTTGATTTTGACCTCAAGGAAGCGATTCTCAAGAATCCTAAGAATCACATCGTTCGCCGGGCGTCCGATATGCGCGGTTACTACAAAGACGAAGACGCGCTCGAGGCGATTATCGCCGACGGAGACCCCGTTCACTACGAGGTTTTTGAGGTTCCGGTACCACTTGAGTACGGCCACCTGATGTACGGGATAAGTACCTTGCAACCCGGCAAAGTCGGCCACGAGTACTTCTTTACCAAAGGCCACTATCACACCGTTATCCAAACCGGCGAGATTTACATGGGTCTTCGCGGCGAGGGCTATATGGCGATGATGACGCCGGATGGCGAGTGGAACGCACAGCCGGTTGCCCGTGACCGAATGGTATACGTCCCACCGTATTGGGCTCACCGAAGCGTCAACACCGGGGACGACGCGCTTTCGACGTTTTTTGTCTATCCGGCGGACAGCGGGCACAACTACGGTACGATCGAGACTGAGGGTTTTGTTAAACGGATCTTTGATGAAAACGGATCCGTTGTGATGAGGTAGACAATGGCGCACGTAATAGTCACGCCGCGATCGGCCTCCCGGGACGGACATCCTTCCCTGGATCTCATCCGTTCGGCGGGATTTGACGTCACGTTCCCGTCGCCTGGAGCGCAGCCAACTGAGGATCAACTCGTTGAAGCGATGAACGGATGCGTCGGTTATCTCGCCGGTGTTGAGCCGATTACGCGCCGCGTGATCGAAGCCGGCGCCGACCTCAAGGTCATCAGTCGTAACGGCGTCGGCGTCGACAACGTCGACGTTCAGGCGGCCGAAGAAAGCGGCGTCGCGGTGGTGCGAGCGATCGGATCAAACGCCCGTGGCGTCGCCGAGTTGGCGATCGGTCACATGCTCGCGGCAGCCCGTGGGATAGCCTCAGCCGATCAGGCGCTCAAGCGTCACGAGTGGAAACGGACAAAGGGGATCGAGCTCTCCGGACGGAAGCTTGGTCTTGTGGGATGCGGGAGTATCGGTCAGATCGTCGCAACGCTTGCGTTGGGTATCGGCATGAAGGTTGTCGCCTACGATCCGTATCCTCCCCGTGGATTCGCGCCCGGCGCGGATTTTACGATGGTCGATTTTGATACAGTCATTCGCGAGAGCGAAGTAATCAGCCTGCACTGTCCCCCTGCACCGGACAGGTTTGTCATCGGCCGGGACGAGATCGCGACGATGAAGGCAGGCGTCATTCTCGTGAATACCGCTCGTGACGGGCTGATGGATCCGGCGGCGATCACCGAGGCGCTCAGCAGCGGGCAGATACGCGCGGCAACGGTTGATGCGTTTGCTACGGAGCCGCCCGCGGACTACAGCTTTGTCGCCAATGAGCGCGTCGTCGGCACCCCGCATATCGGCGGTTTTACGGTCGAAAGTGTCGATCGCGCCATGATGGACGCGGTAAAAAACCTGTTGGCGGAGTTGTAGCAGCCATGGAACGGTGGACTACGCGACATGTCGATAACATCATCGAGTGGTGGCGTTCGTCCGAACCGCGCTCGTTACTCTCGTTCGTCTGGCTTGGCCAGGCCGGCTTTCTGATCCGAATTGACGACACGCGTATCGTCGTAGATCCGTACCTTTCCGACTCGCTCGCGATTAAGTACCGCGGGAAGAAGTTTCCCCACACGCGCATGATGCCGGCGCCCGTGCGTCCGGAAGAGATCGACGGCGCGGACATCGTTCTCAGTACGCACGAGCACACCGACCATATGGATCCGGGGACGCTCCCGCCTTTGCTTGCGGCGAGCCCGGGCGCACCCGTAGTGTTGCCACGATACTCGGTCGCGCTTGCTCGCGAGCGTGGCGTCGACGAGGACCGTCAGGTTCCCCTGACGGTTGACGAGGCGTACGAGCATCCCTCCGGCGTTACGATTACGGCGGTGCCCGCCGCGCACGAGGATGACGCCAGCGATGAGCGTGGTAACGCCAAGTTCCTCGGGTACCTAATCTCCAAAGGGGAGACGACAGTTTACCATTCGGGCGATACCGTTCCGTACGGCGAGTTGGAAACACGCCTTTCCCGTTTTAACATCAACCTTGCGTTGCTCCCTGCCAACGGACGAGACGCTATCCGCAAGGATAACGGGATCCCCGGCAACTTCCTCGTGGAAGAGGCGCTCGATTATCACCAAACGTTTTGTTTTGGAACGACCGTGTTACACCATTTTGGTTTGTTCGAGTTTAATACCGCTGATCCTTCCGACTTGCGACGTGCGGCCGCATCGCGAGGGATATCCGAAAGTGTTATCATCCCGCAGGCGGATATGATTTATGAACGAGAAATCTGATAGGCCGGTATTTGCGGAAGAGCGCAAGATCGCGATCGTCGAGCTCACCAAGCGCGAAGGCGCAGTTACGGTCCAGGAGTTCTGTCGGCGGTTTGAAGTGTCGCCGGCTACGATTCGTAACGACCTACGCGAGCTCGAGCGTGAGGGTTTGTTGATACGGACTCATGGCGGCGCGATGCCGCGGGTTCGAACCGGCAGTGAGATGCCGTTGGAGAACCGCACGATCGTCAACGTCGACGCCAAGAAGAAAATCGCCTCGCTGGCGATCGATTGCGTTGAGGACGGAGATACCTTGATCCTCGATGTCGGCACGACGGTGTACGAACTCGGTCGACTGCTCGCCGCACGCCGGGGATTGCGCATTATTACCAACGACGTAAAAATCGCGCTCCTCGCTGACGAGTTCCCGGAACTCGAGATCCATTTTCTCGGCGGTCGGGTCCGTCCCGGGTACCACTGTACCTTAGGTGGGGAACCGGTCGCCGCGCTTCGCAATTTTGCGGTGGACAAGGTGTTTGTGGGCACAAACGGATTGGACCTTTCCTACGGGCTCAGCACCCCCGATACGGGACAGGCGGAGATTAAACGCGCGATGATCGACGCCGCGACAAAAAACTACGTGTTGTGCGATTCGGGGAAGTTTGGCACGCGCAGTTTTGCGCGATTCGCTGGGATCGAGGAGATGGACGTCCTGGTGACCGACAGGATCTCGCGGACCGACGCTGAGCGCTTGGAAGACGCCGGAACGGAAGTCCGGGCCGGCGAAGTGTTTGAAATGTAATCACCAAGGAGACAAAGATGGGCGTACGAGAGATGTTGGGAACGAACAGGATCGTTCCGGTCGTAAAAATAGAGGACGCTGGGCGGGCACCCGATCTCGTCGCCGCGCTTGCCGCCGGTGGAATCACGATCGTTGAAATCACTTTTCGAACGGCGGCAGCCCCTGATGCGATCTCGGCCTGCCGCTCAGCGAGCGGGAGTTCAATCGTCGGTGCGGGAACGGTCCGCACAATCGAGCAAGTCGATCGGGCGATCGATGCCGGCGCGGAGTTCCTCGTTGCTCCCGGATTTAGTCCCCAGATCACCGAATACGCGTTGAGCAAAGGCGTTCCGCACATTCCCGGCGCGATCACGCCGACCGAAATCGAAATGGCGACGGCACTCGGCCTCGATGTACTCAAATTTTTTCCCGCCGAACAGGCCGGGGGCGCGCCGTTTATCAAGGCACTCGGGTCCGTCTACCCCGACCTGGGAATCATGCCGACCGGCGGTATCAACGCCGGTAACATCAACAATTATCTGGCCCTCTCCAACGTGCTCGCGTGCGGCGGAAGCTGGATGGTTAAGCCGGATCGGATCGCGGCGGGCGATTTTGAGTGGATCCGAGCCACCGCCGCCGAAGCAGTGGCCGCCCTTAGCTAGCTCCACTTCTTTTTACTTAGAAACTCCGACTCTCGTTTTTTAGCGGCGCTTTGGCGCCGCTGCTTTTATTTGCCACTAAACGAAAAAAAATGTTGACTAAACGCTAATGTATGATAGGATAATGTTAATAAAAGATTGTAAACGATAACCAGGAGGTATTCGCAATGCGCAAAATGAAGATTGGAATCGATAACTATTGCTATCACCGCTTTATGGGTGAGGTCTATCCGGAGCAGAACACGCCGTCAACGTCGATGTCCTTGTTCCAGTATCTCGATCGCGCGCATGAACTCGGGGTCGATGGTGTGTCGCTCGAATCATGTTTTTTTCCGGAGTTCGGCAAGGACTATCTCGCTGAGCTCAAGGGGAAACTCGACGAATACAAGCTCGATCGCGTGTTTGCCTGGGGACATCCGGATGGGCTCGAAGGTGGCAAGAACCTCAAGGCGTACGACGAGATGATCGAGATGATGGACTACGCGGTGGCGATTGGTGCCAACGTAATGCGCGTCGTTGGATCGAGCCTGATGTTTCGATTTGAGAATCACCAAGAGCAGATCGAACGCCTCTCCAAGCAGTTTGGCGATGCGATGAAGGTCGCGAATACCCATGGTCTCAAACTTGCCGACGAGAATCACATCGACTTTACCGCCGACGAGATGCTGCAAATCATCAACAACGTAAACGACCCCAACTTTGGGATCAACTTCGACACCGGCAACTTCATGCGGCTTCTCGACGATCCGGTCAAAGGCGCCGAGAAACTCGCCAAACACGTATTTGCAACTCACGTTAAAGACCTCAAGCCGGAGAAGGGACAGGACGTCGATCACTGGCATTTCTTTGCGTGCACGCCCGTCGGTGACGGACTCGTCGATAACCAGAAACTGGCGCAGATCCTGTACGACGCCGGTTATGAAGGCTTCCTGGCGATGGAAATCGACTATCTCCACCCCGATTACAACGACGATGAGGACGCCGCAGTTGCCAAGAGCGTTCAGGTGCTCGACAAGATCGCGAGTAGCGTTCAGTAGCGAGGAAGATCGATGAAACAGTTAAACGTTGGAATTGTCGGATATCAGTTTATGGGCAAGGCCCACAGCAACGGATGGCTTCAGGCCGGCAAGTTTTTTGATCTACCCGCGCAACCGGTTCTCAAGGTCGCGTGCGGTCGCCGTGCCGAACCATTGCAGGCGTTTGCCGACAACTGGGGCTGGCAAGAGATCGAAACCGATTGGCGCAAGTTGGTCGCGCGCGATGACATCGACATCGTCGACGTCGCCGTCCCGCAAAACCTGCACGCCGAGATTGCCATCGCCGCCCTTGAGGCCGGTAAACACGTCTTCCTCGAGAAACCGATGGCTCTGTCGGTCGAGCAGGCCGAGAAAATGGTCGCGGCGGCAAAGGGCTCCGGGAAGGTTCACTACTTAAACCACAACTATCGGCGAACTCCGGCAGTACGCCTCGCCAAGAAGTTGATCGACTCCGGAGAGATCGGGCGCATTTTTCACTGGCGCGGTGCCTACCTCCAGGATTGGATTTCGGACCCCAATTTCCCCTTGACCTGGCATCTCCAAAAAGAGATAGCCGGATCGGGACCGCATGGCGACCTCAACTCGCATAGCGTTGATCTCGCGCGCTACCTCGTCGGTGAGATAACCGAAGTTGCCGCGATGACAACCAACTTTATTACTGAGCGCCCGCTTCCAAGCGCGGACGCCGCGACGTTTAAAGGTGGGACAAGCGGTGGAGGTACCGGCAAGGTCACCGTAGAAGACGCTGCGTTTATGATGGTGCAGTTTGAGAACGGCGCCCTCGGTTCGTTCGAGGCCAGTCGCTTTGCGACGGGTCGCAAAAACTACAACTACTTTGAGATCTACGGTAGCGACGGGGCGATCATCTTTAACCTCGAACGCATGAACGAACTCCAGTTTCTCTCCAAGAAGGACGGAGCGGCGACGCAGGGATTCAGGACTATTCTTGCGACCGAAGCGGGCGAGCACGATTACATCGCCAACTGGTGGCCGCCGGGGCACATCATCGGTTACGAGCATGAGTTTGTTCACGCGACGGTCGATTTTATCAACGCGGTCGCCAACGGCACCTCGATTCAACCCAACTTTGACGATGGACTTGCCGAGATGAAGATCCTCGAGGCCGGTCTTGAGTCAGCCGCAAGCGGCAAGAAAGTGGTGCTGTAGTTATGGCCACCGGAGATACTCGGATCGAAAAAGATCGACGGTTGTCGCGGATCGTGCAGTTCGATCCCAAGGCAAAGACGATGCTTGGCTTTCTCGTCGGGCTCGCCGTCCTCGCGGTGCTGGTATTTGTTATTACCGGTGTCAATTTTTTCTCGCCGGGTAATCTCCGCGTAATCTCACGCCTCGTCGCCATTCTCGGCGTCGCGGCGCTGGGACAGACCACGGTGATCATCTCGGGCGGGCTCGACCTTTCGGTCGGACCGATTATTACCACGGCCAATACCTTGGTCGCCACCATCGGTGCCCGCGGTGGTGCGTTTATCCCGCTTGGTGTCGGCGTAGCGCTCCTTTTTGGCGCGGGTATTGGATTGGTCAATGGGATCATGATCACCAAGCGTCGCGTTCCGCCGTTTATCGCGACACTCGGCGTGGCGATCATGATTGAGGGTGGTCGCCAAATGGTCACGCAAGGTACGCCCGCGGGTGCTGTTCCCGAGTCGATCAAAGTGATGGGCACGGGGCTCACCCTCGGAGTGCCCAACCTTCTGTGGCTGTTTCTTGTTGTCCTGGTTCTGTTCTACGTGCTGTTTCACCGCAGCGTGTACGGCCGCAAACTCTACGCCGTCGGAGTCAACGAGACTGTAGGCCGTTATGTCGGTCTACGAACCGACTGGGTCGTGATCCGAGCCTACATGATTTGTGGAATCAGCGTCGCCCTTGCCGGCGTGATGCTCGCCGGATACACGGGAATGGCCGACCAGCACGTCGGCGACGGATACGACCTCGACACGATCGCTGCGGCGGTCATCGGTGGCGCGGCTATCGGCGGTGGCAGCGGCAGCGCGTTTGGTACCGTCGGCGGCGTCCTCATCATGCTTCTACTGACAAACCTGATGTTGCTCATGCGCTTTCCGCAACAGAGCCAGATGCTCATCAAGGGATTTGTACTCGTCCTCGCCCTGTGGCTCGACATGCTTGGGCGGCGGACGCGCGACTAATCGTTGAAATCTGGATTGGCCGTCGCTCCGAGACCGTCAATCCATTTGCGAAGAAAAAAGGCTCTCCGTAGGGGAGCTAAAAAGATTAAGGGAGGAAGGAATAATGACCAAGAGACTTTTGGTACTTATCGTTCTTATGGCAGTGATCGCATCCGCGTTCACGTTTGCTGGTGGCACCGAAGAGGATGACGGCGAGGTTGTCATCGGATTTGCAAACGCCGGTATGGGTAACTCGTGGCGGCAGTTTCTCGTCGCGAACTTTCTTTATCAGGTAGAGAGCCGCGGTGGGCGCGCAATTATCACGAACGCTGAAGAAAGCCCCGAGAAGCAGATTGCCGATATGGACAACCTGCTCATTCAGGGAGTCGACGCTCTTGTTGTCTATCCGACCGTTGGACAGGCGATTACTCCCGCGCTTGAGCGCGCGTACCAGTCCGGCGTTCCGGTAATCGTGTTTGGTGGAACGCTCGCGACCGACGCCTACACGACGCTCGTGACCCAGGACCTCTACGAGTTTGGTCGCGCCGGCGCCCGCTGGCTCGTTGAAGAGCTCGGCGGAGAGGGCCAGATCGTCATGATGAGCGGTATCGCGGGCAACACCACTGCCGAAGACAGACTTGCCGGAGCTCTTGAGATTTTTGAGGCCGAACCGGGCATCGAAATTCTTGATCACCAGTACGCCAACTGGTCCGGCGCTGAGGCGAAAGCGGTCATGGAGACATGGCTGCAGACCTTCCCCAACATCGACGGTATCTGGGCCGACTCGGGACTTCTCTCCTGGCCCGCGCTCCAGGCGATGGAAGAGGCCGGTATGGATCTGATTCCGTCAACCGGTGACCAGCTCAACGGGTACGCCAAGTACCTCGTCGATCAGGACGCGCGTGGATACATCTATCCGATGACGACCACCCTCTCCGGACGCGCCGCCGAGGTCGCTTTTGACGCGATCGCCGGTGACGTTCCGAAAGAAGTCACTATCGATATCACCGGACTGGGTCCGGCCGAAATCCTCGAGTTTGTTCGACCCGAGCTTTCGGACTGGTGGTGGATCGGTGACGACCAGATGCCGGAAGAGTATCTGCCGGACATCGAATAGTCTTGATTTGGGCTTGGTGGGACCTCGCGCTTCCGGCGCCGAGGTCCCATTTTAGGCGATCGGATCTATACCGGAGGCTTGTATGAAAGACGCACCATTTTTTGAGTTCCAGGCGATAACCAAGAGCTTTCCGGGTGTGAGAGCGCTAAACGATGTTTCGCTCGCCTTCGAAGCGGGTGAGGTACACGCGCTTGTCGGTGAGAACGGTGCCGGTAAGTCAACGATGATGAAACTCCTGTCCGGCGTATATCACCCGACTTCGGGTCGGATGATGCTCGAAGGACAGGAGTTCACGCCCAAGTCTCCGTACGAGGCGCAACAGTCGGGCGTGAGCATCATCTTCCAGGAGTTTAGCCTTATTTCGGTTTACTCCGTCTGGGAGAATGTGTTTATCAACCGGGAACCGAAAACGAGATTTGGATTTATCGACGCAGCCGAGGCGCGCCGACGAACGCAGGAACTACTTGACGGTCTTGATGTCGACATCGATATCGACGCCCAAGTCGGCGATCTTTCGGTCGTGCAACAGCAGATGGTCGAGATCGCAAAGGCGCTGAGCGTCGATGCCCGACTCCTGATTATGGATGAACCGACGGCGACGCTGACCGACCACGAGGTCGTGAAGCTGTTTGAGGTTGTTCGTAACCTCAAAGCTCGCGGCGTTACCGTCATTTATATATCGCATCTTCTTGAAGAGGTTTTTGCTATCGCCGATCGCGTCACGGTCATGAAGGACGGCGCTGTCGTCGAGACCGCGCCAATCGCGGAGATGGACAAGGATCGTCTCGTTCGATCGATGGTCGGGCGCGAGATAACGGACTACTTCCCCGAACGCGAATACGGCGATGAGAGCCAGGAAGAGTTGCTTAGCTTAAAAGAGATCGTCTTGCGCGAAGGCAAAGATGCATTTGACCTAAACGTCAAATCAGGTGAAATCGTCGGCATCTTCGGCCTCGTCGGCGCGGGCCAGTACCACCTGATCCATACGATGCTCGGTATTCGCAAACCCGTGTCCGGGACGGTATCCGTCGGCGGTGAGGAACAGGCGATTTCCACACCCCGGGAGGCGATCCACACCGGTATCGGATTTGTTACCGAGGACCGCAAACGCACCGGGATACTTTCGAGCCTGTCGGTACGTGCCAATACGGTTATCTCCGACCTCGAACATCACAGCGTCGCCGGCATCGTCAACACTCGTCGTGAACTCGGCACAACCAACTCGTCGATCGACACGTTTAACGTCCGCTGCTCCGGCCCCGGCCAGGTGATCGGCACCTTAAGCGGTGGGAATCAACAAAAGGTCTTGATCGCCAGATCCCTGGTCCGCGATCCGCGCGTTATTGTGTTGATGGAACCGACGCGCGGCATCGACGTCGGCGCCAAGGCCGAGATATATCGACTGGTCCATTCGCTTGCCAAGGAAGGACGCGCCGTCGTGATCGTATCGGCCGAGCTTCCCGAAATCATTGGACTGTGCGACCGGGTGGTTGTCATGCGCGGTGGCACAATCGGCGGCGAGATCGATCAGCACGACGGACGTACGACCGAGGAGGCCGTAATGGCCTTGGCCGTCGGACACGAATACGTAGTCGAAGGGGTAGAACTCTCATGAACCGACCACTATCGCTTGCGCGCACAAAACTGGATATCAGATCGATGGCCCGTTCGCCGGCCTTCTTTGTCTGGGTTCTGTTGATTTTTATTATCGTCCTCGGGAGCCTGATTCGACCGATCTTTCTCCGACCGCTCAATCTCCGCAACGTGTTTCTGCTACAACCGATCGGTATCGGGATCGCTTCGCTCGGACAGCTCGTGATCATCCTGGCGGGCGGGATCGACCTCTCGATGGGATCGCTCGTCTCGCTGATTACCACGGTGATGGTTGTTCTCTACCAGAACTTTCCCGAAATACCGGTGATCGTTCCGTTCGCGATTGCTATTGGGATCGGACTGGCCGCCGGACTACTCAACGGTACGATCACCCAATTTCTGGGAGTAACACCGTTTATCGCGACTTTTGCGACCGGCTCGATGTTCCAGGGGGCCGCGCTTTTTGTGAGCCGTCGCGCCGGCGGCGGTATTCCGCGCTCGTTTCGATGGGTAGCCGAGGGACGGATTATCGGTATCCCCACGAGTGTTCTTTTGTTTGCGGTTGTGGCGATTGCGCTCGCGCTGTTTCTGCGTCGCAAGAAGCTCGGGCGTCATCTGTTCGCCGTCGGTTCGGACGGCCATATCTCCGCAATCTCCGGGATCAACGTTACGAAGGTACGATTCTTGTCGTACGTGCTTGGTGGGATTCTCGTTGGAATCGCGAGCATCTATCTCACCGCTCGGCTTGGCGGCGGCGGCCCACTCGTCGGTCGGGGCTATGAACTCGACAGCATAACTGCCAACGTTATCGGTGGCGTCGCGCTCGCCGGTGGCGGAGGTACGATTATCGGCGTGGTCGGGGGTATTCTCGTCATCACGGTGTTTGCCAACCTGATGAACCTGTTTCAACTCGGCGGGTACACGCAGACGTTACTCAAGGGGCTGATCCTGCTCATCGCCGTTCTCGTAAACGCTCGAAGTAATAAGGGGTAAAAAATGGTAGAGGAACTAAAGAAAAGCATTCGCATCGGCGGCGCGACCGCGCCTAATCGCATCGCCTACCAGCCCACCGAGGCCAACAACTGTGACGCCGACGGTTCGCCGACCGAAGAGACGTACACCAAGTACCTCAACATAGCCAAAGGGAAGCCGGGAATTATCCACATCGAGAGCATCGACGTCTCGACGAGAGCCCAGGCGCGAAGCAACCGGATGACGATCCAGGAGCACAACGTCGAACCGCTCAAGAAGTTGATCGGGGCGATCCGCGAGGTAAACGACGTCTCGCCGATTTTCTTCCAGTTGAGCCACGCTGGGCGACTCAGTGATCCGCAGTTTAAACCGCCGATGTTTGTGTACGGTGATGATCCCTCCGCGATTATGACGACGGCCGACGTCAAAGAGACGAGCCAGGCGTTTGTCGACTCGGCGCGCCGCGCCTGGGAAGCCGGTGCGGACGGCGTCGACTTTAAACAAGCCCACGGCTTTATTGGTGATGACTTCCTGCACCCGGCAAATCAGCGACCCGACGAGTACGGTGGTTCATTTGAGAATCGGACGCGTTTTTTCCGCGAGACGTACCACAAGATGCGCGACGTGATCGCTAATCCCGATTTTGTAATTGGGACGCGGATCTCGCCCTATGAGGGAATCATGGGCGGAATGGGAACGACCGCTCCCGACAGCGTCGTTGAGGATCTGAGCGAGGTGTTCGAGATCGTCCGTCTCTACGAGAAAGAGGGTTTTAACTTTATCAACGTATCCGCCGGATACGCTGCGGCCAACTTGGAGATTCTGATGCCTTCCGAAACCTACCCCGAGGGCGTCCTGCGCATCTTTGACTGGACGCGCCGCGTTAAAGAACAGGTTTCTATCCCAGTGATCGGCAGCGGTTACAGCTATCTTCGCGACGGAAAAAACGCTCTTGCGATTGCCGATGAGGAGAAAAAGAGCCTCATCGCGATGGCGGAGTACAACATCCGCACCGGAGGAACCGACCTGATCGGAGTCGGTCGTCAGTCGATCGCCGACCCCGAATTTGCGCGAAAAGTCGTCGAAGGTAAAACCGCGGATGTTCGTTGGTGTACCGCGTGTAATGGATGCGGTCTTCTGCTCGGCAACAACAAGGGTGTCGGGTGCACGCTCTACGAACCGGTTTTCGCGCAACGCTACCGTGAGCTAACCCGCTAGGTACCGCGATGGGCAACATACTTGTTCTCTACCAAAGCAATTCCGGGAATACCGCAAAAATGGCCGAGTACGTCGCCGAAGGCGTACGCAACGACGGCCGTCACGAGCTTCGTGTGCGTACGCCGGAGGATGCCACGGGTGAGGACTTGAAGTGGGCGGACGGCGTAGCCCTCGGGTCGCCGACGAACTTCGGTACGGTGAGCTGGCGAATGAAGAAGTGGTGGGACGAGCTGCCGACGTCTCTCTGGAGCACGATCGATGGAAAGGTCGGCTGCGCGTTTAGTTCGGCCGGAGGCGCCGGAGGCGGAACGGAGCTCGCCTGTATGACGCTCCTCACGATGCTCATGAACTACGGCTTCCTCGTATTTGGCGTAACCGACTACATAGACGAACGAGTGACGCTTCACTACGGAGCTACCGTCGCAGGACCGCCGGACTCAGAACACGACAAGGAAATTTGTCGCCGCCTCGGGACGCGCTTAAGCGACTGGGTAGCTCGGTATTTCGACTAAGCGCATCGCGCGTCCAGCCACCGTTATACAAGGAGAGAACGATGAACAAAGCGCAAATCACCCCGTTGTATTTTGATCCGGGTCGAGACGACGAATTTGACGAACAGCTTGCCCGATTGCGGACGATGCTCGGTGATCTCGTCGATATTGGTGATCCGGTCGCCCTCGGGAAGCCGATCGGCGATGTCGACGCCGTCATCTTTCCGCAGATACTCGGCGAGGCGTATCGCCAGGTTGAGGCCTTCCAGGCGATCGAGGTGCCGATACTCATCATCACCTCGGAGTTTGGAACACTCCAGATGTGGGACTGGGAGATCAAGAGCTTTCTCAAGACAAAGGGCGTGACGACGATCGCTCCGTACTCGCTCGCAGACTCTCGTAAAATCTGTACGGCGCTCAACGTCCGTCGTGAGATGCGTGGTTCTACGTTTCTCATATTTCAGGATAATCCGGGAGAGGGATTTCAACCCTCTATTTTTAAGCGGTTTTATTGGTGGGAGGAAGAAGCCACCAACGTCATCAAGGAACGCTTTGGAATCACGATCAAGCGAAAGAGCTTTAAAGAGTTTGGCGCGTACGCGCAGTCGATCTCCGATGACAAGGCGCAATTAGTACTCGATGCCAAGGACTTTCCATCAGAGGCACTCGGATCTCGACCGCTACTCTCGGCGATCAAGGTGTACATGGCGCTCAAAGAAGAACTGGACGCCGACCCGACGATCAAGGGGATGGGTATCAACTGCCTCAACGAATCTCATTTTAGCGACACGACGCCGTGCCTTGCCTGGGACCTGCTGTTTCAGGAAACCGGTGTCTTGTGGGTCTGCGAAGGCGATACGGTTTCGCTCACCACAAAGTACATCATCAACAAATCGTTGGACGTGCCCCTCATGATGAGCAATATCTACCCCTTCCTCATGGGCGATGCTGCGTTAAAGCATGAAAAAATCCCCAACTTTCCGGAAATCGTTGAAGAACCCGACAATCACATGCTTATGGCCCACTGCGGGTTTCTCGGTGTCTGCCCGCGGTGCTACGCCAAATCCGAGCGCTGGACCCTGCGGCCCAAAGTGCTCGCTATTGTCGACGATAACGCCCACGCGATCGATGCCGATATGCGGCCGGGCCCATGCACTCTGGCCAAACTCGATCCGTCGATGACCCGCTTGATGGTGATGGAGGCCGAGAACAAGGGATACGTTCAGTACGCCGGTACCGACTTTCGTAACGGTGCCGTGATCAAAGTAAAAGACGGACATCGAATGATGCGCAACGTTTACTCGCATCATCAACTCCTTATCGAAGGTCATGTCGAGCGCGACTTGCTTACGATCGCCGACGTATTCGGCCTCGAGATTGAGAGTATTTAAGACGTTTTTGCGCGCGGATTGTTAGCTATATCTCTTCGATATCGTCGACTCTGAACTGATCGATGCGTTCGCGTAGCGCTTCAAACGCAGAGCGCGAATCGCTTGTGAGTGACTGCATACGCTCGACGGCGGTAAGGAGGTCGCTTCCACCGAGGCGTTGTTCCGCTCCCGCCGCAACGATTTCCTGGGTGACGTCGGTGAGAGTCTGGGCGTAGTTCTCCAGCTGCTCGGAGTTCTGCAGATTCTGAATGGCCCGTTCTCCGATCGCTTCGCTCGCCGTTCGCAGGCTTCTGGCCGCCTCTTCGGCCCGGCTTGCCTCCGATTGCCCCGACCTGATGCTATCGTCGATGCGCTTGCTCGCGTCCACCGTCGATTCGATCTGAGCGTGCATCTCGCTAAACGAGTCGCTCACCGCGGTGTTGAGACGAGTTCCTTCTTCGATTGCCGCGAGGGTCTCCTTGAGGACGTCGCCGATTCTCTTGGCCTCCGCGGACGATTGCGTCGCTAGATCGCGAATCTCCTCGGCAACCACGGCAAATCCCCGGCCGTACTCACCGGCGTGGGCGGCCTCGATCGCTGCGTTCATCGCCAGGAGATTTGTGGTTGCCGCGATCCGCGATATTCCACCGATGGCCTGAAGAATCGTCTCCGAGTTGGCGTTTATCGCCTCTATCTGACGTACCGCGCTTGCGATGCTCTTGCCGTTGTTGGACGCGGCCTCGCCCAGGTTATCGGATACCTGGCGCGACTGGGCGCTGAGCTCGCCGACGCCCCGAAGGATTTCGGTCATCGTCTCGACCGAGTCGCTTACCTGGTGCGCGGCACCACTCTGCTCTTCGGCGATCGCTTTGTTGGCGCGGGCCGAGTCGCCTGATTTCTGGATCAACTCGACCGTCTGACCGATCGTCTGTTCTGTCCGTCGTAGATTGTTATCCACCGAGTCAATAGAGGCCACCATTTCGCGGACGGCGCTGCTCGACTCCTGAACCGCTTCCGTTGCGCCCGAATTGAGCCGATCAGCCTCGAGGATCGTATCGCGTACGTCGCAAATGGCCGATCGAAGACTTCCGGTCGCGGCGTTAAAGTCTTCGACGATCCGGGCAAGCTCGTAGCGGCCGGTCGTGCCTACGGCGCAGGTGAGGTCATTTCCGGCGAGGCTCGAGAGCGCCGCCTGAACTTGGGGAATCGGCCGCAATGCGCGAACGATCGTGACGACGACGACCGCCGACAGAATTAACACGGCAACCATAATGACGCCGAGGAGGACCTCTATCGTTAGAAATCCGCGATCGGAGACGGCCTGATACATGCCGACGATCGCATTTACCTGGTTGCGTAGATCGATCGCGTTGAGGATATCGGTGGCTGCTCGAGCCGCGTCCATTTGGGCGGTGGTCTCGGAGCCTGAGACGAGTACCTCGACGTTCCGGCGATACGCCTCCCATTCGGTTCGCCACGCCGCAATCGCCTCGGCGATTTGACCGTTGGGGGGATCGGCCTCCAGACCGATGAGGATCGTCTCGTAGCGCTCGATTTCGATTTGGGCGATTTCGGTTATCTGGGCCCGGTAAGCGTCGGGATCGTCACTGATGCCGGTTACATCCGCGTGCAAGGATTTAGCGAGCGCGCTGAGCAAGACGGTACGCATCCGTTGGCTGCCGGATAGGTTGATATCCTCGGCGAGTCCGCCGAGCGAATAGAACTGAACGGCAATGACGCCGAGTGCCAGAACCATAAACAAGATAAGCACGGCGAGCTGTCGCCGCACGACGATCAACAGTCGTTTGTTGTTGGTGGCCATTGCACCTACCAGTGTATGGATGGCGACGCTCATTCTCAAGAGTCCGCGGACGCAGCGTCCCGGGAAGGGCGAGCATAGATATTTGGCCTATATAGATAATATTTTATTGACAAATTGGCCGGCACCACCTACCGTGGGCCGATGAGTAACAATCCGACCGACTCCACGGCCCTTACCGACCAGCAGCTTTCGACGATGCTCGCCACCGCCGATATCGTTTACACTCCCGAGTCAACCGCGCAACCGGTTCTCTTGCCGGCTGGTTACGATTTGTGGGAGCGTATTCGACGTACCATCGACGACATGTTTCAAGTCGCCGGATACGAGCTTTTTGCCCTGGAAGAGGTCGATGATCTTGCCGCGATTCGCGCGCTTGCCGCGCTCGTCGACAACGGCCGCGACGCACCGGTACTCGCGAGTACCTGGTCGCGCGCCAAGGACCGTCCGGCGTCCTCGTTTCCGGCGCTCGATCGGGCCGAGTGGTGGCAGCACGCCGCCTTCAGCGCCCACAAGACGGCGGCCGCGGCGGAGGAGCAAGCGTACAAACTGACCGATGTTTTTCGTGCGTTCACCGAGGAGATCCTGGGCGCACCAACGTTTGTCGGAACGATGCCTCCCGCCGAGTTGTCGGATCACGACGCGTCGGGGTACGTCGTCGAGGCGATGAGCGCGGATGGACGGTCGCTTCGTGTCGGCGAAACTCGCGTTATGTCGCCGGAGTTTGCCGCGTTGTCGGGAAGCGAGCTCTTTTTTCAAAGCGCCGCGCTCGCACCGAGAGTTGTCGCTGCGGCGCTCCTCGCGCATACCCGTAACGGGGAACCCGTTTTTAGCCCGCGGGTTGCACCGACGCAGGTCGCGATTATTCCCGTTCTCCCTTCGGCTCAAAGCCTCGATATAGCCAAACTCGCCCATCAGGTTCGCAGTATGGTTCGCGGGTCCTACCGGACGGTTCTCGCCGACAAATCCGGTCTGAGCACCGAGGATGGGCGAGCAATCTGGTCACAACGAGGCACGCCGGTGTTTATCGAGATTAGCCAGGAGGACGTCGAGCATCGCCAGGTCACCCTTGTACGTCGAGATACCGGCGAATCGGAGGCGATTTCGGTCAACTTCCTTATGGATCGCCTGGGGCTCTTGCGAGACGAGATCCACGAGGCGCTCCTGAGCGTCGCGACCGAGCGCCGCGAGGCGGAGTTTGCCGAGCCGGAGTCTCTTGAAGAACTCGCCGAGGGTCTTTTACAGCGGGCGGCACCGCAGTTTGTCGCCTGGGACGGGAGCGATGAATCGGCGAATAAGATCGCCGCTGTCGCCGGTGCGTCGATTCGGGTGCTGCCGTTTGGATCGGAGGCAGAGTCGAGCGGACGAGACTGTATTGCATCGGGGGCGCCCGCGCGTTACGTCGCGATCGTAAACCAGAGCTACTGAGCGGACGGTCCCGGCGGAAACACGGCGCGTTGTTGCGCGTCGCGACCGACCGTGGCCCCGTAGACGGTGTGGGTGGCGATATCGGCCCACACGACGGTCTCATCGGAACAGGCCGCGGTGATCCCCGTCGGGTGAAACGGTTTGTACAGGAAATCTACGGCGCCGGAATCGATCGATACTGAGTAAATCGCGTCGGCCCCATCGTCGGTGAGATAGATGAGCTCATCGGCTCCGCAGACGGTCAGGGCGACAACGTTGAGAAACTCCGCTGATTCCAGAAAGCGAACACCTTCGCCGTCGGGATCGACCGATCCGATAACGTCGCGACCGCCGTCGGTCCAGTAGATTCGACCCGTTGCCGAATCAACCGCGACGTCGCGGGGACTTGTAATCCCGTCGGAGACGAGGAGCTCGACCCGCGGTGCAGTGAGCGCGGTGTAACGGATCTCGCCGGATGCATCGGCCCAATAAAGCCGATCCGCAGCGAGGGCGATACCGGCCGGCGCGCCGGCGTCGGCGAGAAAAACGCGCTTTTCACCGCCGTCGGTGGCGACGGTGTAGATCGAACCGGTACCGAGTTCGCTGAAATAGAGGCGGCCGGTGGACTCATCGAATGCGAGGCCCAGGGGAGCGATGAGATCGGTGACGATGGTGCGCGCTGAGCCCGATTCCGGATCAAACCGGGAGAGCGTACCGGCAACGGCATCGGTCCAGTAAATGACGCCGTCGGAGGCAAGGACAACGGCGTCCGGTTCGTCGATCGTCACATCGCCAAATGACTGCTGGGCGCCGAGGTTTGTGCCGAGCAGGAAAAAGACGCTCACGAGCGAAATGATCAATTGTACGGTTCCTGAATTCAAGTAGGGGACGCTCCTTCCGTGGCTGTGCACGATATCACCATACCACGGACGTGGCGAAAACGTCAGAGAAATCGCCGCGCCTGATCGACCGTCTTTTTGTTTTGTATTCCGCAATGATTTCTTTTTACGCCGTTGGTGAAAAGTAATGTGAAAAATATTGTGAAAATTTTATCGATAAAAATTGACAAAATCCGATGAGATGCGTTAAGGTTCACATATAACAAAGGTGTATAAGAAATGAACGCAAATTTGATCGAAAAAATGCAGGATATCGTCGATAACTGTCTCGGCGAGGAGCCGGCCTACTGTCAGGCGGCGTGCCCGATGCACACCGACGTAAAGGGATATGTCAATCTGATCGCTGAAGGTAAGTTCACCGAGGCGATTCAGCTCATCCGCGAACAGTTGATAATGCCGGCGGTACTCGGTCGCGTATGTGCGCACCCCTGTGAGGGCGCGTGTAAACGCAACGAGATCAACAGTGCAATGTCGATTGCCAATCTCAAGCGCTTTGTCGCCGATAACTACGACAATCCCGATCTCTGGGATACGTTTGTTGAGAACGACCGGCCCGAACGTGTTGCGATTATCGGCGCCGGTCCCGCCGGCGCGCAGGCGGCGTTTGAGCTGGCTAAGAACGGCTATAAGGTCACCGTGTTTGACAAACTTGCCGTTGTCGGCGGAATGCTCCGCGTTGGAATCCCGGCGTATCGACTTCCGCGCGATATCATCGAGTTTGAGTATACGATTCTCGAGAAAATCGGCGTTGCGTTAAAACTCGGCGTCGATATCGGATCCGACGTGACCTTTGAGCAACTGCGTAAAGACTACGACGGAGTCGTCATCGCGGTCGGCGCCCACAAAGGTATCGTCATTCCCGTTGAGGGTCATGATCTTCCCGGCGTATTTAACGCCGTAGATTTTCTCCGCGAAGTAAGCCTACACGGAACTTATCAGGGTCTCGGTGACCGGACGGTCGTGATCGGTGGCGGTAACGTTGCGATCGACTCCGTTCGATCCGCCGTTCGACTTGGCGTCAAGGACGTCCATCTCGTGATGCTCGAGGGCGATATCGATGAAGCCCCGGCGCATAACTGGGAGATCGAGGAAGCGCTCGAAGAGGGCGTTCAGATCCACTATGGTCGAGGCACGGTCAAGATCGAGGGCAGCGATGGTGTGAGTGGAATCGACCTCAAGCGTTGTGTCAGTGTTTTTGACGCTGAAGGTAAGTTCAATCCGCAGTACGACGAGAGCGATCGCCTCCACCTCGACGTCGATTCAGTGATCTTTGCGGTAGGACAGGCGACCGATCCCGCCTTTGCCGAGGAGCTCGAGACCGTTCGCGGCGGCCGATTTGCGGTTGATTCTGAAACGCTGCAAACCAAGTTCCCCAACGTTGTCGTCGCCGGAGACGCGAGCGGTAAATCCGTGATCGCAGTCGAGGCGATGGCGGAGGGACGCAAAGCGGCGATCACCCTCGATCGATATTTTAACAACGAGGACATTTCTGCCGATCGAGAACGCGAGCGCGCGTACGAATCGAAACTACAGACCGAGATCCCCGAGGACACGCCACGACGTTCACGCGTGGAAACGGCAAAACGACCCGCAATGGCGCGAATCGCCGATTTTAGCGAGTACGACTTTGGGATTACCGCCGACCAGGCGCTCGAAGAAGCCGGCGGCTGCCTCAAGTGCGAGTGTCTCAAATGTGTCAAAGAGTGCGAGATGCTCTCCGACTTTACCGAGTGCCCCAAGGACCTCTTTCAGAGTTTCCTCGAGGAACCGGAAATTGCGCCGGAGATTCCCTACAGCTGCAACATGTGTAAACAGTGCACACTCGCCTGTCCCCAGGATTTTGATATGCAGGGCGTTTTTGGCGGCATCCGACAGGAGCTCGTTGCCAAGAACAACGGTAAGAGCCCGATGAAGGGCCACGACGTGATCTACATGCACCAGGCCCTCGGATTCTCCAAGCCGTTTAACACCACCGTACCGGCGCCTGAGGGCGAAACGATCCGCGTTTTTGTTCCCGGTTGTTCGCTCCCGAGCCATAATCCCGAGGCTGTCGGTAAGATTTTTACTCACCTGCAGAACAAGCTCGGTAATACCGGCGCGATTCTCAAGTGCTGCGGTAAGCCGACCAAGGCACTCGGGCAGTACGAGAAGTTTAAAGAACGCTATGCCGAGTTTCAGAAAGAGATCGATAGACTCGGTGCCACTGAGATCATCGTCGCGTGCCAGAGTTGCTATCTCAACATGAGCGCCTACAGCCCCAATCAAAAGGTTATTTCGCTCTGGGAACTCATGCCCAAGATCGGGATGCCCGAGGGGGTCGAAGGCCGAGCCGCCGATATCGACTTGACCTACGCGATTCACGACAGCTGCTCCACGCGCGATAAAGCCGAGATCCACGACGGTATCCGCTGGATGCTCGACCAGCTCGGTCACAAGACCGAGGAGCCGCCGCACACTCGCGAGACGGCACGGTGCTGTGGGTTCGGTGGAATGGTCGTCCCGGCTAACCCCGAGTTGGCGGCGCGCGTCATGAAGCGGCGCACCGCGGAGGTTGAGTCCGACCAGATGGTTACCTACTGCGCGGCGTGTCGCGAGTCGATGGTCAAGGGCGGTAAACGAGCCGCGCATATCCTCGATCTCGTCTTTGATCCGGTCAAAAAAGGCGAGGAGGACTTTGTCGGGGTTGGCGGTACGATGACTGCGTGGAGTAACCGGTTTAAAGCCCGACGGGCGCTTGAGAAAGCCGGCGTTCAGCACAAAAAAGCTTACCGTCGCAAAGTAACGGTTTAGCCAGGTCTGCGCCGAGCGGGTGCTCGGCGCAAGCCAAAAATAAATCCCTACAAGAAGGAGTTTCTATGCGTCACAATACGTGGTTGCACATTTTTGTCCTGGTTCTCTTGGGAGCCTTTGTTTTGAGTGGTTGTGGCGGATCGGCTGAGGCCGACGCCGAGGTCTCGGAGGAAGTTTCCGAAGAGATCGCCGCCGCCGTTGAAGCGGACCCCGATGTTGCTAAGATGGCCGAGTACGCGAATCCGGATATTCTGGTGACCGCGGCCCAGGCGCGACAGATGCTCGCCGAGCGCGACGATATCGTGCTTCTCGACATCCGCCGATCGGCCGACTATCTGCTCGGTCACATCCCAGGCGCGATTCAGATCTTTCGTGGCGATTACGGTGCTGCGGTCGGCGACGAAGGCCCGTACCCCTACGGTGGTATGGTCGCGGCACGCGAGGACGTAGAGCTTCTCCTCGGTCAGCTTGGCGTAACCCCCGACACCACGATCATGGCTTACGACGCCAAGGGCGACTACGACGCCGCTCGATTCTGGTGGATTCTCCGCATGTACGGTCACGACAACTACGTCATGATCGACGGTGGTATCAACACCTGGCGCGAGGCTGGATTTGACGTTGACACGATTCAGACTCCGGACATTACCCCGACCAACTACAGCTTTGAGCGTGCCGAGGATCGCAGCATGTATGCGACTTTCGACGAGGTGCTCGCGGCGATCGACGATCCCAACGTCGTGATTCTCGACACCCGGTCCGAGGAAGAGGTAACCGGTGAGACGATTAAGAGCGGTGCATTCCGCGCGGGACATATCCCGAGCTCCGTCTGGGTTGAGTACAAACTCGCCGTTGACGACCTGACCCGCTTCCGCTCCGTCGAAGAACTTCGCGAGATGTACGCGTCGGTCGGCGTCACCCCCGACAAAGAGGTCATCGCTTTTTGTCAGTCGGGCGTTCGCTCCGCGCACACGACCTTTGTTCTTTCCCAGCTTCTCGGTTTCGAGAACGTACAGAACTACGATGGTTCGTGGATCGAGTGGTCCTACGACGACACCCTCCCGATCGAGGACGGCTTTCCGGCCGAGCGCTTTACGCTCGCCAACTAATCCAGGATGAGCGGTATCCGCCGCTGATTTTGAGGCGCCCCTACGGGGGCGCTTTTTTTTATGCGTCGGCTAGGCGCTGATGGGCACGGCCGCTACGCTTGAGTCTGGCTCTGAACGGCTTCGATAGCAGCGGCGTCTCTGAGCGTAAAAAACGAGTAAAAGATCTCGCGGCCGACGATGTTGAGCTTGTATTGAAAACGATCGATAAACTCGTGAAGTCCGTCGGCAAGAACGGCGTGGACGTCTGTGTGTCGCAGCGTCTCGACGAGTGTTTCCAGCGCAACCGCCGCCTGCGGCTTCGAGTCGAGGCGCTCGGTAATCCAGGCCATCGATCGCTGCGCGTCGGTGACACACCAGTTTAATGAACGGGGGAACTCCCGATCAAAGATAAGGAAATCGGCGACGTTCTCGTGGTGGATATGCGGGTGAGCTTTGTGGTACATCTCGAAAGCGCTGGTCGATTTGAGAAGGGCTTTCCACAGGATAGAGTCGTAGGGACTGTCAACGTACTCGATGCTCGGCAGCAGGATAAAGTAGCGCACGTCGAGAATTCGCGCCGTCTTGTCGGCGCGCTCGAGCACACGTCCGAGCCGGCCAAAATGCCACGCCTCGTTATGGGACATCGTCGTTTCGGCGAGTCCGATGAGAAAGTGACTGGCGTTTTTTACTCCTGAATAGAAACCTAATAGATCACGAATCCGCCGCCGTCGACTCTCCTTTTCAATCATCAGATAGGTTTGGTTGATATGGTTCCACATCTCCGACGAGATTGTGTCGCGGATCGATCGGGCGTTTTCGCGCGCCATCCGAAAACAGGAGATAATCGAGTTGGGATTGGCCGTATCAAAGGTGAGAAAGCGAATCACCTTGTCTTCGGAGGGCTCGCCGTAACGCGCCGCAAAATCCTCGTGGTCACCCGAGGTCGTCACCAGCGGGAGCCACTGCTCCCCGCCGGAATGCCCGTCGGCATCGAGGAGTAAATGAAGGTTGACGTGAACAAAACGCGCGACGTTCTCGGCGCGTTCGATGTAGCGGTGCATCCAATACACGGCCTCGGCGACGCGACTAAGCATTGCCGTTCCCCGTTGCTGAGAGAACCCAGGTGTCTTTACTTCCCCCGCCTTGCGATGAGTTAACGACAAGGGATCCGGCTCGGAGCGCGACCCGGGTGAGTCCCCCCGGGAGGACAAATATCTCCTTGCCGTAGAGTATGTACGGCCGAAGATCCACGTGGCGTCCCGCAAAGCCGTTGCCGGCGATGACCGGCGCCCGGGAGAGATTCACGGTCGGCTGGGCGACAAAATCCCGCGGATCGGCAGTGATCTTGGCGGCAAACTCTCGGCGCTCCGCGACGGTCGATTTGGGTCCGATCAACATGCCGTACCCTCCGGAGAGGTTGACCGATTTGACAACCAGCTTGTCGAGATTCTGGAGAACGTACTCGCGCTCCTTTGGGTCGTTGCACAGGTAGGTGGGAACGATGGGGAGAATCGGATCCTCGCCGAGATAGTACTTGATAATCTTGGGCGTGTAGGCGTAGATCGCCTTGTCGTCGGCGATTCCCGGTCCAACCGAGTTGGCGAGCGCCACTCGCCCATTGCGGTAGACGTCCATGATTCCCGGGACACCGAGGAGCGAATCCTCACGAAACTCGGTGGGATCGAGGAAATCGTCGTCGATGCGCCGATAGACAACGTCGACCGTTTCAAAGCCACGCGTTGTTCGCAGCTTAAGTTCGCCGTCGATGACAACGAGGTCGCGACCTTCCGCGAGCTCGACACCCATTTGCTGGGCGAGAAAGGCGTGCTCAAAGTACGCCGAGTTGTAGACTCCCGGTGTGAGCACGACGATGCGCGGACTCTCTTTTGGAGAGAGGAAACGGAGCGTCTGTCGCAGTCGATCGGGGTAGTCGATCGTCGGGCGCACCCGCATCGTCCGAAACGCGTTTGGAAACGTCGATTTGAGAACGTTTCGATTCTCGACGACGTAGGAAACCCCGGACGGGCACCGCAGGTTGTCCTCGAGGACAAAAAAAGCACCGTGTTCGTCCCGAATCAGATCGGTCCCGGTGATATGAATCCAGATGTTGTGTGGCGGTTTCAGTCCCTCACACTGGGCGCGATAGGACTCAGCGCCGAGGACCATCTCGGCCGGAACGACCTTGTCGGTCAGGATCTTTTGCTCGTTGTACACGTCGTGAACAAAGAGGTTGAGCGCGTGTATGCGCTGGATCAATCCGGCTTCAAGGGTTGCCCACTCGTCGGCCGGAATAATGCGCGGGATGATGTCGAACGGAAGGATCTTCTCCGCACCCTCTTTTGCGCCGTATACGTTGAACGTGTTCCCGCTGGCGAGAAGGGCAAACTCGGCCGCGCGCTGGCGTCGCTTAAGGTCGCGCGGGGGGAGACGGTTGATCGTGTCGACGATGGGGCCAACGCCGTCGCGCGGTGTGCCGTCGGCGGTAAACATCTCGTCGTAGAACCCGCCGGTGTCGTAGTTGTCAAACCGCACTAAACGCTGATCTCCTCAACCCGAACCTGAACGCTCAGCGTCTCCGTTCCACCGCCGCGAAAAATTGTACCGGAGGTTGGGGTCGCGTCGCGGTAGTTGCGTCCGCAGGCGACGCGTATATGATCCTGGGTGACCCGTGTACCGTTTGTCGGGTCAAATCCGCGCCACCCGATGTGCGGCAGGTACACCTCCGCCCAGGCGTGTGATGCGTCGCCCTGTTCGGGATTGTCGTAGTGATTGCCGGTGTGGATGTACCCGACGCGGTAACGCGAGGGAACGTTGAGCAGGCGCGCGAGGCAGATAAAGAGGTTGGCAAAATCCTGACATACCCCGCGTCGACTCGTATACACCTCAAAGGGAGAGGTCTCGTTGGTTGTCGAACCAGACTGATAGCTAAAGTCCTCGTTGATCCGTTTGTTGAGATCCTCGAGCGTCTCCATCACGTGGTAGTCGTTGCGTTCGACAAAACCCATCGCAAACTCGGTCAGCTCGTGGAGTTGTGCTTCTGGTAGCTCGGGCGGGAGCAAATACGGCGACATCATCTGCCGTTGCCACGGCATCCAGATGAGCGGAATCGAAGTCCGCCGAATCGCCGGACTCATGTCGTCGGCGGGCCGAGCGTAAACGATCACCTCGCTGTCGGCAACGATCTCCATCTCGGTGTAGGGCTGTTCGATAACGGCGTGGACCGAGTGGTTGCCGAACACGTCGTCGAAGTGGATCTCATCACCGGGTACTTTGATAGTAAGCGTCGAGTGGACGATCTCCTGGATATCATCCTCAACAGGATGGAGCCTGAGGACGTGTTCGCTCCGCTCCACCGGCTCCGAGTAGGTATATGAGCTGCGATGGTAGATGTGATAGGTGCGCCGACGCAGCGGCGTGCCGTCACGCGATTGCATCATCGATCGAATGTTGAGAATTGACGGTGCGCGGGCTGCCTGCGGTATTTTGGGTGACGAGAAATCGTCCCGCGGGACCGGAGGGGCGGGGCTCGAACTATCGGCGCGGGGTGCCACGTTATCGCGCGCCGCCTGATCCGTGACCACGGCCGAGGTCTCATGGCTCGACCATACGGCAAGCCCGCGACGAAGGACGAGCATCTGTGTGGGTTCCATCGCCCTCCATCCGCCGCCGCCGAAACGGTGCGACGAGACAACAAGCGCTGTCCGGTAGATGTCGGTAGGATTATCAAGCGAAATTTCGATCTCCGGCGCAGTGATCTTGAGCTGGTTGGCCGTCGGTAAAAAACGGTCGTAAGAGAGCGTTGGTTCGATACCGGCGCCGTGATAGACAACGCTGTGTCGACCGTCCGATATCGAGAAGTCGGCCGTACCCAGTTCATCGAGCTCGAGAAACCACGATCGCCACGTTTCCCACGGGAGATCGCTTAACGTTCGGGCTGCGGCGGTCTTTACGCGGGACAAGAGAACGCAGAACGCATACTCCGAATCTGTTGTTCCGATGGGATGAAATGAGTTGGCGCGTGATTGCTCGAACAGCACAGTGAGCCGTCGTCGATCGAGTTCGCCGTTGTGCATAAACAGCCAGTCACGACCGGCGTAGCTGCGAACAAAGGGCTGCGTGCTCTCCTGCGTGTAGGTTTTGGAGGCGCCACGGATCTTGATCAGGAAGTTTGTCGAGTTAAAGCTTTTCCAGCTGCTGAGCATCGTCGCAAACTCGAGCGCGTCGTTTGAGGTCGAGTCCTTGACCACGGCGGCGGCGGCGGCGTCTTCCGGATACCAGCCGAAGCCCCATCCGGGATTAGAGCCACGCGGCGCGTCGGGCTGCTCAGGTACGCGAACGGTGGGCGAACCCATACTGTCCAGGCTAACTATTAAAAAGTTGCTCACGACGAACCTATCATGAGGGTATCACTCGACAATGGCAACACTCGTCCTACAGACACCGCGCAAGGGCCCGTGGTAGGGTCGCGTTTGAGGACGCTCGATGGCCATTACCGTTGCACTTAACCATAGATCTACCTATACCTACGATCGGCTGGTATCGCTTGGACCCCAGACGATCCGACTGCGACCGGCGCCGCATTGTCGGACAACGATTAAATCGTACTCGCTCACGATCCAACCGGCTCATCATTTTCTCAACTGGCAGCAGGATCCGTTTGGAAACTACCTCGCCCGCGCCGTTTTTCCCGAGAAGCTCAACAAGTTCGAAGTTACCGTCGATCTTGTCGCCGAGCACTCGATCTTTAACCCGTTTGACTTTTTCCTCGAGGAGTCGGCGCGCGAGTTCCCGTTTTGCTATGAACCGGCGCTCCGGACCGAACTGCTACCGTATCTCGACCTCGTCGACGAGGGTTCCCGGTTTGGCGACCTCGTTGCCGAGCTTGCGCCGACCGGTTCACAGGGCACCGTGGATTACCTCATCGAGGCAAATCGGCGTATTAACGCGACGACGCGTTACATCGTCCGACTCGAACCCGGCGTCCAGACGAGTGAGGAAACGTTGTCGATCGCCAGCGGTTCGTGCCGCGACATGGCCTGGTTGCTCTGCCAGGCACTTCGCCGTGTCGGTCTGGCCACCCGATTTGCCTCCGGATACCTGATTCAACTCAAACCCGACGAACGATCCCTCGAGGGGCCCTCGGGGACCGATCACGACTTTACCGACCTCCACGCCTGGACCGAGGTCTACCTTCCCGGGGCGGGGTGGGTCGGCCTCGATCCTACCTCGGGCCTGCTTGCCGGCGAGGGACATATCCCGCTCTGTTGCACTCCGACGCCGCAAAGCGCCGCTCCGATATCGGGCACGGTCGATCCCTCGAAAGCAACCCTCGACCATGAGATGTCGATCGAGCGGATCCATGAGGACCGGCGAATCACCAAACCGTATAGCGACGAGGAATGGGCAGCGATTATGGCGGCTGGGCGGCGAATCGACGAGGAGCTCGAACGGCTTGACGTTCGTCTGACGATGGGCGGAGAACCAACCTTTGTTTCGATCGACGACCGCGACGCCGCCGAGTGGACCGTCGCCGCCAACGGCGTCAAGAAAAAAGCGATCGCGACGCGACTGTTTGATCGACTCGTAGCGCGTTTTTGTCCCGGGGGCTTGCGCCACTACGGTCAGGGCAAGTGGTACCCGGGCGAGCCGCTCCCACGTTGGGCGCTCTCGGCGTATTGGCGCCGCGACGGCGAGCCGCTCTGGCCGCGTGTCGTGGGCGCGGACGTAACGACCGATGTCGAGGCCGGCTCGGAAACAGGTGTCGAGGCATCTGCGCCTGAAGGCGCGACCGCGCTCGGCACGGAGTCCGCACTGAGCTTCTGCGAAATCCTTGCCGACAACCTTGCCGTTCCCCGTACCGCCGTCGTACCCGCGTACGAGGATGTCGGCTACCACCTGTGGCGCGAGGGCCGTCTACCGCTTGAGGGCGACGTTCTCGACGTCGACCTCTTTGAACGGGCGGAACGCGAGCGCCTAATCAAGCTGATCGACCGGGGCCTCGGCGAGGTCGCCGGTTACGTGCTCCCGCTTATGTACTCCGTAGATCGTAAGCGCTGGATCAGCAATCGATGGGAGTTTCGCGGCGGAACCCTCTTTCTTATCCCCGGTGACTCGCCGCTCGGCTTACGTCTTCCGACCGCGAGTCTCCCGCCGGTAGACGAAGACGACACGGAGACGATCCCGGAACGGAGCGGATTCGCCCCGGTCGATCCGCTGCCGTCCGCTGAGGCTCTCGCCGGCGCGGTCCGCGATCGGCGTACGGCTCGTGCCGATTATAAATACTTTACCACCGATCGACCGGGCCGAGTCCGAACGAGCGTCGGCGTCGAGATTCGCGAAGAGAAGCTCCACGTGTTTGTGCCCCCGATCGTCCTTCTCGAGCACTACGTCGATCTGATAACCGCGGTCGGACTCGCGGCCGCGGAGCTGGGAATCGAGCCGGTGATCGAGGGCTACCCACCGCCTGCGGACGTGCGCGCACTCTCGTTTAAGGTGACTCCCGACCCCGGTGTGATCGAGGTCAACATTCATCCCGCGGCCAGCTGGGACGAGGCGGTCGATACAACGACGATCGTCTACGAAGAGGCGCGGCAATGCCGCCTCACCGCCGACAAGTTCCTCCTTGATGGGCAACGGGTCGGCACCGGGGGTGGTAACCACATCGTTCTCGGCGGCGCGACGCCCGCGGACAGTCCGTTTTTGCGCCGCCCTTCGCTCCTTAAAAGTTTGATCGGATTCTGGAACAACCATCCGAGCCTGTCCTACCTGTTCTCGTCGCTATTTCTCGGGCCCACGAGTCAGGCCCCGCGGGTAGACGAGGCGCGTGATGATATGCTCTACGAACTCGAGATCGCTTTTGCGCGCGTCGAGGATCAATCACCCACGCCGGCGTGGCTTGTCGATCGTCTTCTCCGGCACATACTCGTCGACGTAACGGGAAATACCCATCGCGCCGAGTTCTGTATCGACAAGCTCTACAATCCCGAAGGCGAGAGTGGCCGACTCGGACTGGTCGAGCTGCGTAATCTTGAGATGCCCCCGCACCCGCAGATGAGCGTCGTTCAGGCGCTCTTGATCCGCGCCTGTGTTGCGCGATTTGCCGCCCAGCCCTACACAGAACCCCTGCAGCGCTGGGGAGCACGCCTTCACGACGAGTTTATGCTTCCGTACTACCTGATGAGCGATTTCTTAGAGGTGCTTAACGCGATTCGCGGTGGGCCGATCGACCTCGATCCCGCCTGGTTTGACGCGTTTACGGATTTTCGCTTTCCGGTCCTCGGACGTGTCCGCGTCGCCGGCGTCGAGATCGAACTTCGGCGCGCGCTTGAGCCCTGGCACGTCCTCGGCGAGGAGGGGTCTGAGGCCGGTGTTAGTCGAGCCGTCGATGCCGCGCTGAGCCGCCTCCAGGTCGAAGTCCGCGGTGAGCTCGCGGAAGGCCAGATCCTGAGCTGTAACGGCAAACCGCTCCCGCTTCATCCGACCACCACGGGAACGCTCGTCGCCGGCGTGCGCTACAAAGCGTGGGACCCGCCCGCGACTCTCCACCCGACGATCCCCGTGCACACTCCGCTCGTGTTTGACGTCGTCGATCGCGGGGCGGCGCGATCCCTCGGCGGCTGCACCCTCCACGTTGCCCACCCCGGCGGTCGCAACTACGAGACGATGCCGGTCAATGAGAACGAGGCCGAGGGCCGGCGACTCGCGCTTTTTGAGGCCGGGGGACACACGCCGGGCCGCGTCACGCTGAGCGCTCCACGACCAAACGACTTCTTTCCGCACACGCTTGATCTCCGTCTCTACACCTAAAGGACCACAATGCACACTCACCATCGTAACAACAAGATTCGCAACGTCGCGATAATCGCCCACGTCGATCACGGCAAGACCACTCTCGTCGACGCGATGTTTCGCCGGGCCGGCGTTTTTCGCGAGGGGCAGGTCGTCGCGGAGCGACTTATGGACAACATGGATCTCGAGCGCGAGCGTGGAATCACGATCGCCGCCAAGAACTGTGCGATCGCCTGGTGCGATACCAAGATCAACATCATCGATACTCCCGGTCACGCCGACTTTGGCGGCGAGGTTGAGCGCGCGCTCTCGATGGCCGATGGCGCGCTTTTGTTGGTCGACGCCGCCGAGGGGCCTCTGCCGCAGACCCGATTTGTTCTGCGTAAAACGCTCGAGCTTGGTTTGCGCATTATCGTCGTCGTTAACAAAATCGACCGCTCCGACGCGCGCCCGGCTGAGGTCGTTGACGAGATCTCGGATCTTTTTATCGATCTTGACGCCACTGAGGAGCAGTACGAGTTTCCGATTCTCTACGCGGTTGCTCGGGACGGACACGCCCGTCATTCGCTTGACGAGTCTGGTGAGAACCTCGATCCCCTGCTCGATACCATTCTCGAAGAAATCCCCGGACCGATCGTCGATCCCGATCGACCGTTTCAGATGCTGGTATCGGACCTCGGATACTCCGACTACCTCGGACGCCTTGCGATTGGACGGATCTATAATCAGGGTGTGCGCGCCGCGGAGTCGCTCGTCCGCCTCGATATCGACGGTAACGCTACGACACTCCGCGTGAGCAGTCTCCAGGTCTACGACGGAATTTCGATCGTCGACGCCGCGGCCGCCGAGCCCGGCGACATCGTCGTGATGGCCGGAACGGACGAGGTTCACATCGGCGACACGATCTGTACCGCCGCCGCGCCGATAGCGATGCGCCGGATTACGGTCGATGAGCCCACCGTCGCGATGGTCTTTCTGCGCAACAACGGACCGCTCTCGGGCAAAGAGGGGCGGCACGTTCAATCCACGAGAATCGGTGAGCGGCTCAAGCGTGAGACGCTGAGTAACGTCTCGCTTGTCGTTGAGCCCACGGAGGCAGGTGATGGCTTTCTCGTCCAGGGGCGCGGCGAGTTTCAAATGGCGATTCTTATCGAACAGATGCGACGTGAGGGATTCGAACTCTGCGTCGGTCGCCCCCGAGTAATCTTTCACAGCCTTGACGGTAAACGCAAGGAGCCGATCGAACGCCTCTTTATCGACTGTGCCGAAGAGTACACCGGTATCCTCACCGAGAAGATAAGCATCCGCCGGGGGCGGCTGATCAACCTTACCAACCACGCTCGTGGGCGCACGCGGCTGGAGTTCTCCGTCCCGAGTCGCGCGCTTATTGGATTCCGGGACGAGATGCTCACCGATACGCGCGGTACCGGAATTATGAACGCCTATCTTGAGGGCTATGAGGACTACCGCGGCGACTTTCCCTCGCGCTCCACCGGTTCGCTGGTCTCCGACCGTTCCGGTTCCTCGGTCCCCTACGCCCTGTTTAACCTCGAACCGCGCGGCACCTTGTTCATCGGACCAAACACGCCCGTGTACGAGGGAATGATCGTCGGCGAGCACAACCGTGATGCCGACCTCGACGTAAACCCCTGTAAAACCAAAAAACTTACCAACATTCGGGCCGCGGCCCGAGATGAGAACGTCGTCCTTACCCCGTTTCGCCAGCTCACCCTGGAAATGGCGATCAACTTTATCCGTGAGGACGAGTTGGTCGAGGTGACTCCAAAGTCAATCCGTATGCGCAAAGCGACGCTCAAGGTGAGCGATCGCAAGCGCGAGCGCTAAGCCGCGCCTCGAGCTTCGTCTCTCCCGACAAGCCCGGGCTTGCGTCGCACGCGTTTGTTTCCGCCCCAGTCCGCGTCGCACAGTCGACGGAGCACCGTTCACGTGAGTACCATTAAGAAACGGGTGTCGCTTAAAGCGTAGAAAACCAAAGCCCAGAATCGACGGACGTCGTTCTCTAAGGAGAAATCCAATGAAAAACGTGACTCAACTAACTGCGACGGCAATTCTACTGATCATCGTGCTCGCCGCGTGTTCCGGAGACTCGTCTGAAGCAACCGAAGCAACCGAAGCAACCGAGGCGCCCGCCGACCAGGTTCTATCGATCGGCCTTCGCAAGCTCACAACGATCGATCCCGCCCTCGGAGCCAACGATCCGGAGGTCATGTTTAATCGCCTCCAACACGATTATCTGATCGAGATACTGCCTGACGGCACCCTCGCGCCCAGTCTCGCCGAAAGCTGGGAGATCAGCGCGGATGGTCGGGAGTATACTTTTGAGCTACAGGACGGCGTGACGTTCCAAGACGGGAGTACATTTGGCGCCGAGGACGTCGTTTTCACCTTCGAACGCCTCGTCACGGCCGGCTCTTCTATCATCGGTCTTCTTGGTCAGAATGAAAATGGCGACGCTACCTGGACGGTAGAAGCGCGCGACGAGCGTACCGCGGTGTTCCTTTTGGAGGAACCAAACGCGGACTTTCTCTTCGGGGTTGCGTCGCGTTTTGCCATGATCCTTTCGAGCGACGCGACCGACGTTAACGTTATTTCCGACGGCAGCGATCCATACGCCAACTTCAACGGCACCGGTCCGTTTGTGCTAACGGAGTACGCCATCGATGAACGCGCCGTGTTTGTCGCCAACGAGAGCTATTGGGGCGGTCGACCGGAGCTTGAATCCATCGAGCTCGTTTTCTTTGACGACGATCAGTCGCAGGTCGACGCGTTCCGTGGCGGCGTGCTGGACTTGATCATCAAGATTCCCGACGATTTGGTGTCCACGGTTGAACGAATTGGCGACGCCACTGTAGTCAACCGACCAACAAATACCCATCCGGTGATCCGCTTGCGAACCGACGAGGGATCGCTGGGAGAGGACGTCCGAATTCGGCAGGCTTTTAAATTTGCCACCGACCGCGAGCTGATCAACCTCGACGTTCTCAACGGCGCGGGTACGGTCGGCAACAACGATCCGATCGGTCCCACGTACGGAACCTTGTTTAACGCGCAGGCAAATCGCGACCACGATCCTGAGCAAGCGAAAGCACTGATTGCCGATATCCTTGCCGACGGAACCGGAAATGGCTTTGTCGTGGAGGTAGACGGTGAGGCGCGCATCGAAGTTCCCCTCTACGGCAGCGACACGTTCGAATACGACGTGGTCGCGGAGTTCCTGCAACAACAGTGGGAGGCCGCCAATATCTTTGTTGAGATCAATATCGTCCCGGAAAACGTGTACTACGCCGACGGTGACAACAACTGGCTCAATACGCAGTTGGGTATGACCGCCTGGGGTGCCCGGCCGACCCCGCAGGAATACCTCAGTGTTGCGTACACAAGCGGTGCCCCATTTAATGAGTCGCGATGGTCCAGCGCCGAACTCGACCGTCTGGCCGGCGAAGCGTCGCGAACGGCCGATATCTCTGCCCGAGCGCAGATCTACGACGAGATCAGTCGCGTCTTTTTTGAGGAAGGGCCCATCATCGTTCCATACTTTCGACCCGTCGTCGGCGCATATCGAAACACAATTGAAGGTCTCGAAATGCACCCGTTCCCGGGACGTACCGACTTTCGCAGCGTAAGATTTCGATAGGGGACACGGAGGAGCCGTGTCCCGTCTGCGAGCGCTCCGCCACTTTACCAATCGCCCGCTTACGGCGATTGGGACGATCGGGGTGTTTGCTTTTGTCCTCGTCGCCCTGGCCGGGCCGCTTCTGGCGCCGTACCCGTATGATCAGATTATTCGTGGAACCGACATCGGCGTGGAGAGCCGGCGCGCCCTCGTGAGCTCACCGCCATCGACGTTGTTTCTGTTTGGCACCGATCAGCGCGGCCGTGATGTATTTAGTCGAATGCTATGGGGCGCGCGAGAAACGCTCGGGCTGCCGTTGGTAGCAACGGTCGTGTCCGTGCTTATCGGCAGCACCCTTGGTTTGATCGTCGGATTTGTCGGGGGGCTACTCGACGACGTTGTCTCTCGTATCCTGGACAGCCTAATCTCCATTCCGGCGATGGTCCTCGCGCTCGTCATGATCTCGACGATCGTTCCGATTCTCGCGGAGTCCGAGTCCGGTCTTACCGGCTTGCTCAGCCCGGCAGACCTGAGTCTCACGATCGTTGTTGTGATCCTCTATGTACCGATCATTGCGCGGGTCGCCCGTAGTTCGACGCTTTTGATTCGCGACGCCGGGTATATCGAGGAAGCGCGTTTGCGCGGAGAACGGACCGGATACATCGTCTTTCGAGAAATCCTCCCCGGCGTACTGCCGGCGCTCGTGGTCGAGGCGGCGTTGCGCCTCTCCTACGCGATTATCCTCGTGACGTCGCTCGGCTTCCTCGGACTCGGAGTTCAGCCGCCGGCACCGGAGTGGGGTCGGATGGTCCTTGATGCTCGTACGCAGTTCTTCGACGCACCGTGGGAGCTTTGGTTTCCCGTTTCCGCGATAGTTATCCTGATTATTTGCGTCAACCTGATGTCCGATGGGCTGCGCCGCGCCTTTCGGAGCGAGGAATAAACGATGGCTGAGATTGCGCAAACAACAGCGGCGGTCATCGATGTAAAAAATATAAGTATCGACTACCGGATTGGACGGAGCTGGTTCTCAGCCGTTCGCGATGTCGATTTGCGGATTAATCCGTTTCAGATACACGGTCTCGTTGGCGAGAGCGGGAGCGGCAAATCGACCCTTGGTCTCGCAATGATGCGTTTTGTCGCGAACAACGCGCGGATCTCCGCCGGTTCGATCGAGTTTGAGGGGCGCGATCTCGTCCCGCTTCCCTATAGCGAGGTCGAGAAGGTATGGGGGAGCGGGATGGCGCTCGTTCCTCAGAATGCGATGGACTCGCTAAATCCGTCGATTCGCATTTCCCAACAGATGGCGGAACTAACGCGGCTTCACCTCGGCATCGACGCAAGTGCGGCGCGTGAGCTCGCGGCGCAGGCGCTAAAGCACGTGCAAATAGCGGATCCGGACCGCGTTCTGGACCGTTTTCCCCACCAGCTTTCGGGCGGCATGCTCCAACGGGTGTTGGTCGCGATGGCGTTTAGCACCCGGCCACGTCTGGTCGTGCTGGACGAACCGACCACCGCATTGGACGTCACGACCCAGGCGGTTATCCTCGACTTGATACGCAACCTGGTTAAGACCGAACGGTCGGCGGCCCTCTATGTCTCCCATGATCTGGGAGCCGTTGCCCAGCTCTGCGACTACGTTACCGTCCTATACGCGGGGGAGGTGATGGAGAGCGCGTCCGTTCACGATCTCTTTACTTCCGCCCGGCACCCGTATACCGCGGCTCTCCTCTCGTGCCTTCCGAGTGCAGCGAGAGGTGACGATTCACGCCTGGCGGTGATACCGGGCGTTGCCCCCTCGCTCGCGGAACGTCCGCAGGGGTGCGTGTTCGCCGACCGCTGTCCGTTGGTAACGCAGCAGTGTCGCGACAAAAAGCCTCCGTTGGAAGAGGCGGGCGATGGCCGTATGGTCCGATGCTGGCGACACCGAGAAATCGCCGGCGGTACTGTCGATCCCGTACAGCGCACTCGCGCCCGCCATCGCGTATCAGATCCCAAAGAACGCTATGTGATGCACGCGGTTCAAATTGCCAAGCGATTTGCCGAGACCCGGCTCCTCGATCGGGTCCTGGGGAGAGAACCCTCGCACGTCCAGGCGCTCCGAGATGTTTCGATTCATGTTCGCGAGCGATCGACGTTTGGCATCGTGGGGGAGAGCGGAAGTGGCAAGACTACTCTGGCACGGACGCTCGTCGCGCTTACGAGAGCTGACGGTGGGGCGATCTCCGTGCTTGAGAAGGCGGTGAGTCTTTCGTTGTCGAATCGTGACCACGACACACTCAAAAACGTTCGGATGATTTTCCAGAATCCGAACGACTCGCTCAACCCGTTTTACTCGGTCGGTGACGCGATCGTGCGCACGATTCGAAAGCTTTCACCCGAGCACGTCGATCGCTCGGCGGCGGAGACGCACGCCGTCGCGCTGCTGCAATCGGTCGGTTTGAGCGCCGAGTACTTTCACCGCCGACCCGGATTACTCAGCGGCGGAGAGCGTCAACGCGTTGCAATCGCGCGCGCCTTTGCCGCTCATCCAGCGCTCGTAATCGCGGACGAACCGACCTCGTCACTCGATGTCTCCGTTCAAGCCGTGATTCTCAATCTGCTCAAGGATCTTCGTACCTCTGAGGGGGCGTCGTACGTCGTTATCTCTCACGATCTCGAAGTTGTCGCCTATCTCGCGGATGTCATCGCCGTTATGTACCTCGGAGAGATCGTCGAACAGGGGTCGAACTCGGAGGTTCTCTCGCCGCCGTACCACCCATACACCGAAGCATTACTCTCCGCTGCGCCGGTCGCCGACCCAACAGTGCGTCGGGATCGCATTGTCCTCGCCGGTGAGATACCATCGCCCCGGAATCGGCCGACGGGGTGCCCCTTCCATACCCGCTGTCCGCGTAAAATCGGCCCCGTGTGTGAACAGACGGAGCCTCCGGTACGAACCACCAGATCCGGCCACGAGATACGGTGCCACCATGAGATTAAAACACTCGCGGAGTTGCAAGGGGGCGAGCCGTCGTGACGCGCTACCTGATCCGTCGAGTTTCGTTTTTGATCCTGACGATGTTGGTGACATCGTTTCTTATCTTTGCGCTGACTACCTTGCTCCCGGGCGACGTCGCGAGGTTGGTCCTGGGACGCGACGCTTCACCAACCGCGGTAGAGAATTTCAACGAGCGGTTTGGTCTCGACGCCCCGCCGCTCCGCCAATACCTCACCTGGCTTGGTGGCTTTCTCACCGCCGACTGGGGGTTTTCGTTTACCGCGGGGAGTCCCCCGGTTCGACCACTTGTTGTAGCGCGGCTGATAAACTCACTGCTTCTCGCTGCCGTTACGCTGGGATTGGTCGTTCCCGTCTCAATCGCCTTGGGCGTTTTTGCAGCGTTGCGCGAAAACACCTGGGTGGATAACGCGATCTCGGTCATATCGCTCGCGGTGGTTGGGCTACCCGAATTCGTGACCGGGATCGTGCTCATCAACGTGTTTGCCCTTGGATTCGGGTGGTTCGACTCGACGTCGCTTGTGTCTCCGGGGATGGGCCTCGGGCAGTGGTTCAGGATTCTGGTCTTGCCGGCCCTCACCGCGAGTCTGGTATTGATCGGCTATATCACCCGCATGACCCGCGCGGGTATGCTGGAGGAACTGCGGCGCCCCTACGTTCGAACTGCGCGGCTCAAGGGACTGCCCTGGCGAACCGTTGTCTTTCGCCACGCACTTCGCAACGCGCTACTGCCGACGATCGCGGTCATTGCCGTCTCCGTTGGCTGGCTGATGGGCGGTCTGGTGGTAATCGAGAACGTTTTTAACTATCCGGGCATCGGTTCGTTGCTGGTTACCGCCGTGACGCAGAAGAACCTTCCCGTTCTTCAAGCCGTATCTGTTTTAATCGTCTTCTTTTACTCGTTTGCCAACCTGGCCGCAGACCTCATGTATGCGGCGCTTAACCCGCGGGTGCGCTTCCGCTAGCGATCGTTCTGTTGCGCGTTCGCCTCTCAGAAGCTAGACTACATCATGACGTCTCACCCCTATCGTAAGCGGTCTCGTTTTATTTCCAGTGTTGTGATCGTGATGTTAGTTCTTGCCGCCTGCACGTCCTCCGGGGACGAGGACCGGACGCCCATTCGAGATCGCATCGAATACGCGGGGTTCCAATCTAAGATGAACCGTTTCGCGCTTGACGAGAGAGGCCCGAACGGAGAAGAGCTCGACCTCTATTACATCGCGCAAGGAGATCCCGAGAGCCCTGCGGTCGTGCTGATTCACGGCGTACCGAGCTCGTCGTGGATGTATCGCTACGTGATTGAGGAGCTGACTAACGAAGAGATCTATCTCCTTGCCGTTGATAACCTCGGCTACGGCGCCAGCGCAAAACCGCAGATGTCTGAGTCTGACGCGGCGGTGTTTTACTCACCCGCGCGGCAGGCCCAGAGGCTCGGTTATCTACTCGATGAACTCATCATAGACAGCGCCACCTTTGTGGTACACGACGTCGGCGGGCCGATCCTCTGGCAGCTTTTGCCGGAGAGGCCCGATCTCGTCTCCGGATTGGTCGTCCTCAACACTATCGGGGCGCCGGGCGGGTTCGCGCCGCCGCGTGCTATGGACAATCCGATCGTGCAGGCGGGAATGCGGCTCGTCGGTTTTGAACGAGATGAGTCGATACGGAACATCGTCTGCGCAATGGTCGACGATCGTGAGGAGTTCGATACGCCCGTTCAACTCGAGGGGTACTACCAGCCGTTTCGCGACGGAAGCGCACTCCCGTACATCAGCTTTCTCACCAATCTGGACATCGTGCGCGATCGTCTCGAAACGTACTCCCGCCTGATAGAAGATCTCGACGTACCGTCGGCTGTGTTCTGGGGAGCTCAGGACGAGAATCTCCTGGCCGATCCGTCGGCTGCGTGGTTTGCGGCCGCCCTCGCGACACCAGACGCGCGCCGCGTTATCGTCGATGATGCCAAGCATCTGGTTGCAGAAGAGGAGCCCGGGGCGATCGCGCGCCTTATACGCGCCGTCGTATCCGAGTCGTAGCAAACGCGGCGCGCAACAGGGCCGGCACCCCGGGAGACGCTCGCGATCTCCCGGGCAAAGCCACTGCATCAGACGACCAGCAAGAATAAGAGGAGCGCCGTCGTAGTGCCGATAGCCACTATCGTCCGCCGGCGATTCCAACGGTTCCATTTTTCTTCGAATACCTTGCGGGCTTCGCGTAATTCTTTGTTGTCTCCATGTACGCTGTCTACCTTCTGAAGCGCGTTGTTTAAGGGGACGTTTACGGTGAGGGTTGGAGCCTGGACACCAAGAATGTAGAGTGCGGCAATCGCCGCCGGTACAAAGCGAATGGGCGACGAAAGCACCCAGAGGCCCAAAATCGCGCCGGTGACTATCGCGAGAACCGAACCCATCCAGACAAATACAAAACGAGGATCGTTTCTTTGAATAACTCCGTCCATCACCTGAAACGCTTTGACAAACTGCCGGTCATCAAGCTGCTTAATACCGGGCATAACTACCGTTGTAAAGCTGAACAGGAGGCCGGTCACCAGAGCGACGAGGAGCGTCGCCGCGATAATGACAAACGAGAAAAGCATATCCATCGTTACGCTCCTTTCCGGTATGACAAGCCGGGAGCGGCGTGCAGGTACGTGTGATCTTCGATTTGCTCGACCATAAACACGGCCAGATCGTCGATCGATATCTTCAAATTGATGTTCTTTTCGGTCGCGGGGAAACCCTTTAGGTACGTTCCGGTTGCCTCATCTTTGGTCAGAGCGGCGGGGCGCACAATTGTCCAGTCGAGCGCGCTGTGACGTATGTACTCCTCCTGCCGACCGTGGTCTGCGTACGCCTTCCGCAGAAGCATTCCGAACATAACGTACTTCCAGAGGGCGTTTAGGTTACTTCGACTATCACCGACCCCGAGACTCGACTGCGATATCAGTCGCGTAACTCCCGTATTCTCCATCGCTTTGATGATGTTTTTTGTTCCCTGGGATCGAACTGTGCCGTTACGTCCCGCGCCGAGACTACTGATCACCACGTCGTGTCCCGCAATCGCGTTCTCGACCGATTCGGATTCCAGAACGTCACCTTGTACAACCGTGAGATTTGGGTGCGTAATCTCGATTTTACCGCGACTTCGGGCAAACGCGGTGACCGCGTAACCTTGGTTCAATGCGCGCTTTACGACTGCGCTCCCCGATCGACCCGTCGAGCCAAAAACAATTACCTTCTTCATCTTACCTCTCCCGATATCTGTCTTTTCTCTTGTCTGTCGAACCTCTACGAGGTTCAGTCGAAGATCCCGCACGCGCTTGAGTAGTCCGTGCAGATGTGCCTGATCCATAATCGGGCCGGTGATCTCCGTGGTGCCGTCGTCTTTTCGAACAAAGCTGAGTCCGTCGAAAAGGCGATTCCAATGAGTGCCCAAATGACCGTCAACGACGATATGGACCGTATTACGATGTTGCATCGTCTCTTCCTCCTTACTGGTGGCAGTTTAGGAGGCCTTGAGCGGACGGCAGGTAACCAAAAGTTCTATTTGAGGGTGAATTTTTTTGCGTTTTGACGAGTTACAGAAGGTCGAGATCGCGTGCTTTTCGAATCGCCTCTGTTCGGTTGCGCACGGCAAGTTTGCCAAACAGATTGTTGAGGTGCTTCTTTACCGTGCTGAGGGCAATAAAAAGCTCGTCGGCAATCTCTTGATTGGTACGGCCTCGGTCGATGAGCCCAAGGACCTCTTGCTCGCGAGCGCTTATCGGTTCCACCAAGAGCTGCAGTGGTCGTCTATCCGCCTGTCCTTTGCCCGGCGTTTTCGATTTCAGAATCGATTTTACGAATCCGACAAAGCCTCCGCCGGCGGCGACACCAAGAAGCAGTTGCTCGATCTCGCCAATCTCGTCGATAAAGACCTGTACGAGACGTTGGGATTTCCCTACCTCGATCGCCCGCCGCAGCGTTTCAAAGGCATCGTCGGGTTTCCCTTCGGCCTCGCGGGCAAGCGCAAGGAGGATCGATGCCTCGAGCGCGGCAGCTTCGCGATCGGTGGCGCGCGCCGCGCGCGTAATCTGGGTCAGGATATCCGCGTATCGCGCCACGGTCGCGGTTTTACTCTCGGCGCGCGCCGCGAGGATACCGATTCGCGCTCGGGTAACAAACTCAAACTCGCGCGAGTAGGGAATACCTTCCGGTTGTGGTGAGATGCGTGGTTCCGTGGTCTTGGCCCAGGCGATCGCCTTGTCCAACTGTCCGCTTCGCGACCATATCCGCGCCCTCAGACTATCCAACGGCCACGGATCGGGAACCGCTCCGGGTCGAAGCAATCGTTCGGCGTCTTCGAGTTCCGCTAATGCCTCAAAAAAGACGTCCTGCGACTCAAGAATCCTGGCCCGAGCCGTGGACAAACGATACGCAGTTGCGGGCAATACTGCCCGCGAGCGGATCTCCATTCCTCGTTCGACCTGCTCTTTTGCCCGGTCAAGTAGTCCCCATTGGCGGTTGAGCTCGGCCATTCCGGCGTAGAGCGCGACCGGATCTTGGACCAACTGAGAGACCCGCCGAGGGGGCCGCTTTTCCGCGAGGTCGTCATTCCGACCGAGGGCAACGACCCGTTTATACTGCCGTAGCGCGGCGTCCGGACGACCTTGGAGCACTCTGATTTCGGCCAGATTGGCCATGCCAAACGCCTCGTAGAAGTGGTTCCCGGCGTGGCTCTGGTGAAAAACGCTGTGCGAGATTGAGCGGTGCGCCGCCTCAAGGTCTCCCGACCACCAATGCGCCAAGCCTACAAACAGCGCCGCGGTCCCCTGCCAAAAGTGATCTGATTCATCAAGGATTGTCCGGGCCCGAACGGCACACTCGATGGCCGTTGCGGTATCGCCCGATAACAGGGCCGCGTAGGCCCGCGCCGCCTCCGTGCTTCCTTCAAGCGTTTGGAACTCGGCGGTGTTGGCGACCACCATCTCATCGTCACCATCCGGGGCAGGTGCCGCGCCGAGGTGTTTGGCGCCTATTGCGAGGTGTCGAGTGGCTTCCTCGACGTCTCCCTTATCCAAGAGCATCCACGCGCACGCCGCGCTTAGCACCGGACGAGCCGCGACGACCGGGCCAGGTATGCGCTCGGCCCACTCGAGCCAGGTCATCGGACGGACGCCGTAAAACAGCTCCGGCCAGGTCCTCTCAACCACGTCGGCGTACAGCTCGATATCCTGCGACAAAAACGCGTGGGATACGGCAGCAACGCGGTCGCCCTCCGATTCGAACCATCGGCTGGCGCGCGCGTGCCCCTTTGCCACCATGTCGCCAGATTCAGCAGCGGCCCGCGCGCGAAGCACGTCGGCGAACAATTGATGGTAGCGGTACCACTCTCGCTGATCGTCCATCGGGACGATCATCATGTTTGCTACTTCGAGCTGCGCGAGGATCTCCTGGGCTCCCCGGACCCCGGTCACCGCCTCGCAGAGCGGGGCGCTGAGACGTTCGAGGATTGACGTCGCCAGAAGGAACTCGCGCACCGCCTTGGTTTGCTTGCCGAGCACTTCCTCGACGAGGTAGTCGACGATAAAGCGATGAGATCCCGCAAACGCACGCAGAAACTCTTGCGGGTCGTCCCTGTCTCGTAGCGCAATTCCAGCCATCTGCAATCCGGCGACCCACCCTTCGGTCCGATCGTGGAGTGTAGCGATGTCGCCTTCGTCGAGACCGAGATCCATCAGATCGTTGGCGAACTCTTGCGCTTCACCGCGCGTGAAACTCAGCTCGTGCAAGCGGATCTCGGTAAGTCGGCCCTGCGCCCTCAGCGACGCAAGAGGTAACGCCGGATCTTCCCGGGTGAGAATCACCAGTCGCAGGCACGTGGGAAGGTTGTCTACGAGAGAGCGAATCGACCTGTCGATTTCCTCGTGCTCAATCGTGTGCAGGTCATCGAGAACGAGAACGATCTCCTCGCCCACCTCAGCCACCGAGGAAATCAGCTGTTCCACGATATCGCCGGCATCCGGAGGCTCGGGCGAAGCGGCGATTCCGAGGAGGTCCTCTCCAAATGCCGGCTGAACCGTTTGAAGCGCGGCTATCACGTAGGAAAGAAAACGATGAGGTTCGCTGTCATCGCTACTCAGCGAAAGCCAGGCAACGGGTGTTTGTGATTTGCGCGACCAATCAGCGACCAGCGACGTTTTTCCGTACCCGGCGGGCGCGGAAACCAAGACAAGCGCGGAACTCTCCTCCAAGCGAGACAAAAGCTGATCGCGCGATATCATCCGCGATTCTCGAACTAGCGGGGGATGTAGTTTCGTTTTGAGAAGGCGTAGTCCCACGAGACTACTATGCCACAGGAGCGTAGGGGAGCGCGCTAGCCCGTGTCCAAGCGGTTTATCGGCGTTTTCTCGCGCGACGACCGCCTAAGCGCCAGCGCGATCGCCGACCTGGCGCTCGACCTAACGGTCGTTTTTCCGAGTACGCCATAGCTCGCTGTTCTCGGGATACGCGAATAGCCGTGACCGCGCGGCCGCGCTCGTCGAGTCTGCAGTTGATCCCCATGCACAAGCGATGTTTGGGCGTGCCCCCGGCGGCGGTTATCCCCGCGCAGCGAATCCATCTCGACACGTCGCCGGGGTCGGGCTCTCTGCTCCAAGTCCTCGCCCGACAACCAAATCGATATCGCCCGTGCCCAATGGCTAAGGCCACCGCCGCGCTTTTTGGCGGTCGGACTGCGGGCTTTCCGCGACGATCCCTCACGCGGTAGGCGGAGGGTAGCGGATATTCGTGATCGAAATGGGCGGTGGTACCGGGAGGCGTGCGGAAAGGTCGATCCCGCTCGCGCGAGGATGTTTCATCAAAGGCCAAAGCCGAAGCCTAACCACGGGTCGATCCCCGCTCGCCCACCATCGTCTTCATTGAGAGCTATTCACGAGAATTAAGGTGAGTGAATATTATGCGGACCTTTTGCAGGCGTGGTTTCGTCATGCTAAACTGGCACTGCTGATACATCGGCTAATGGGGGCCGCGATTGGAATCGGCGCAACTTCGGTTTTCTTTGATTGACAACTCGAAAGACTTCCTCATTAGAGGAGTGCGCGACACCTCATCTGCATCTGCATCCGATTGGAAATACGCCATCATCAACGTTTCGAACTCGTTGGAATTGCTTCTCAAATCTATTCTCGAACGAGAGCATTGGTCGCTTCTGTTTGATGACATTAACAAGGCGACGAAAAGCGCGCTCGCCTCGGGCGACTTTCGAAGCGTTGAGTTCGGTACGGCCATTAAGCGGGTCGGCAATGTTGTGGGCTTATCATTGCCCAGAAATGATACGGACACTTTACGTCTTGTTCGTGATCTCCGAAATCGTTTGACGCATTTCACAGTCTCCCTCGATTTGTCCCAGGTCAAATCCATTTGTGCGACTTCAATCCATCTCTACTTGAAGTATTACAAACAGATATTCAGGGAGGAAGATCCGGGCTTTGTCGGTACTACTCTTCGATCGTTGGGGGAGTTTGAGGACTTCGTTTCTGCCCGAATGCCGTCGATACGGGAGACATTGAATAGCGCCGATCGTCCCAGCGCGTTTTTTCAACGGTGTCCGTTTTGCTTCCAGGACTCGCTGATTCTGGAGAACGGCGAACTACACTGCCTGTTTTGCGAGAATGAGTTCGAAATAGAAGACATCGCGTACAACTCCGAGGGATACGGTGGCCCGTGTCCGGAGTGTGATGACGGGCATCTGGGATTTGTACTTCATAACAACGAAGAAGGGGAATTCGTTTGCGTGGCTTGCGGGTTCCGATCGGATAGGAACTACAACTTCGAGTGCGCACGGTGCGGGAGAGTGTTCTGGAACTTGGGCGACGACCCGTTGTGCTCTGATTGTTGGGCCGAGATCATGAACGACGGATAGTCGCGGTACGAGTCCCAATCGAAGCATCCGCAGGTGACCTGTACGATCCTCATTGAGATCCGCATAACATGGTCGCTCGAGGCCGACTGTTGCTTTGTCACGCTAATTGCATATAAAGTAACGAAATAAATGAATGCGCGCGAATCTCACGCCCGCAATTGGCGCGTCAATCCCTACGCCGCGGAGACGCGGCTTCGGGCCGGAGCCAGCGGCTCAGCTCGCCGTTATATTGTCATTTTATTTTCCGCCTAAGCTTTTCCATTTCGGTTTCATAGTAGTTGGGACCGTACTGTTGAGGGGATTTGTTCTGCGCAAACCATTCTTTGAGCTGTGGGTAGTCTTTCTGGGTGAACTCATCTACCGTCCTCCGGTGGACTCTGTAATTGGCGGTGTGCATTGATCTGTTCTTCTCAAGAAGTGTTCGATAATCGTCGATTTTCCTAAGACAGATATCGTGGCCTTTGTGAAAGACATGGGGAGCGTGAAGATGCTCGTGTTCTGGCGTAGTATCTTCCTTGATGTACCAGATTTTTATCTTACTCCTATGAGAGTATCGTAGACAATGATCGCATTGAATGAACTTCGGTCCAAGAACAAGATCTAGAAAAGGTGAGACCATTAGTCGGAGCAGGTTCTTGGTTACGACACCCATTTTTTGTCTTCGCGTTTGCTGAGCAGTTTGACCGGTCAGATACAAAAAAATAGTCAACGGACAGACTACTACAATCACGATTGATATCATGATTTGTGTTGTCGTAAGAGCAAGCACCAAGACTGTGCCTGCAAACTGAAATATGAACCCGAGGACTAGCAAAACCGAGCCGACTGCTCCCCAAAACGCTACCAGCGGGGCGATATGGATGTCTCCCATTTGCAGATCCGTCAACGGAGAGAAGACCCTCGCATGAAATATCGGCTCTTGTTTGGCGGCGATGTTGGGCCCAGCGAGAAGCGTCGCGCCTACCACCTCAATTAGGAGTCCGGCGATGAGGAGGAAGGCCCCGAGTCTGTTGTTTTTGATATTCGAAATGTACGTTGTTTCGAACTCTTCCAAGCTACGTGACAAGCGATCAATACTTTCCATTAGTTGTTCGTCGTTGTCTCTTTGGTCTTCCACAGCTTGTTCCAGTTCGGCTCCAAGGCCATATAGCTTCGCCGACAGCTCATCTAAAACGGTGTTGATTGAATCATTTGTTTCGACACGATCGACCTGCGGTTCACTTGTTTCCTCGGAGACCGCCAATAGTCCGCTGAACAGAAGCAACGGCATTAGTAAGATCGCTTTCCGCACCATTACCATGACAATATAACATCGCGTTCCAGCTGTCGTTCGTAGAGATAACGATTTTAATGGATATATTTTTGATTTGGGTAGTGGGTTAGACCCGGAAATGGCAGGTGGGCGCAGCTTGACTTAACCGTTATGCTGCGGTCTGAGATTCTACCGCGGGATAGCAGATACCAAATAATCGTGCGATAGTACTGTTGATAAAGAGTTCAAGGATTCGAATATGTCTATGATTACAAATCTTAAAGGCAGGCTTCGCAACACGCCACTGCCGAAGTCAAACGGCCTCAATCCGTTGTTCGAAGCCGTTGTCAATTCTATCCACTCGGTTGAAGATTCGCCAATAGGGATTGAGCAAGGATTGATCACTGTCGAGATTTTTCGCGACCCACAAGAAACGCTCGCGTTCGAAGCGGACGAAAAGAAACGTGGTCCGGATGCTGTAGGCAATATCGTCGGGTTTGCGATTACCGACAACGGGATTGGTTTCACCGATACCAACATGCGCTCGTTCGAAACCCTCGACTCTGATCTTAAGATCGACAAAGGCTGTCGGGGAATAGGCAGGCTTCTTTGGCTCAAGGCATTTGAAAACGTAACAGTACGGAGTGCATATCGCAGCGAACAGGACGAGTGCCGCCTGCGGACATTCACATTTGACGGTGAGCAAGGTGTTTCCGATTCGATTTCGCGCTACTCAGATCGCGATTTGCCAATCGAAACCACCGTCAACCTAAACGATTTTCGCCCTGCGTATCGCGACGCTTCGGTGAAAACCACTCAAGCTGTCGCAACAAGTCTATTCGAGCATTGCCTTTGGTACTTCATCCGGGAGGGTGGGGCGCCGCGAATTAGAGTACACGACTCGGAGACTACATTTGACTTGGATCAAATCTATGAAGGGCACATGATTTCATCGTCTGAACATGAGCAAGTTGAAATCAAGAGCCAGAAGTTCGACTTGACCCATGTCAAACTGAGGAGTCGGTCATCCCAGACGCACTCGCTTTCGCTGTGCGCATCAAATCGCTTGGTGAAAGAGGAATCGATCAACGGTAAGATTCCTGGCTTGTTCGGGAAGATAAAAGACGGTGAGGATGAGTTCGTCTATACCTGCTACATCGCGTCCGACTACTTGGATAATGCGGTCCGAAGTGAAAGGACCGGGTTCGAGTTTGGTGACGGGTCGAACCCGCTGTTCGCCGGTGATGACATCACGATGGACGAAATTAGGAACACTGTACTTGGATGCGTCAAGTCGTTCCTCGATACGTACCTAGAGGAAAACAAGAAGGCTGGGAAGGCCAGAGTTGAGAAGTTCGTCGCCGAGACGGCACCGCGATATCGTCCCATTCTTCCCCGAATTTCGGAGGATGAGTTGAGCGTCGATCCAGCAATTTCAGACACTGATCTTGAGCTTCGTCTTCACCGCAAGTTAAACGATATCGAGTGCGATCTCATGTCAGAGGGACACGCAATACTTTCCCCGAAGGGAGGCGAGAGTATCGACGAATATCGGGAAAGAGTATCGACGTACCTGATCGCGGTGTCCGATATCAAGAAATCCGATCTTGCAGGCTATGTTTCCCACAGACGCGTTGTCATTGATCTGCTCACCAAGGCGATCGAAAAGGACGACGATGGCAACTACGTACGTGAAGACTTGATCCACGATCTGATTATGCCAATGGGTAAAGAATCCAACGATGTTTTCTTTGACGACGCGAATCTCTGGTTGGTCGATGAAAGGCTCGCTTTCCACGACTACCTGGCATCGGACAAGACACTACGGTCGCAACCAATTACTGGTTCTGAAAGCACCAAAGAGCCCGACATCAGCGTCCTGAATAAATTCGACAATCCGATTCTAGTTTCCGACTCGAAGCGGCCACCGTTGGCGTCGATCGTCGTCGTTGAGATAAAACGACCGATGAGAAATGATGCCGGTGCCGGCGAAGACAAAGATCCCATCGATCAGGCACTTGGCTATATCGATCGAATCAGAGAAGGCAAAGTACAGACTGCCAGTGGTCGCCCAATTCCTCAGTCAGATAGCATTCCCGGGTATTGTTATGTTCTGTGCGATTTGACATCTACTATGATAAAAAGGTGTCGCATGCATGATTTGGATCGCACGCCTGACGGCTTGGGGTTCTTTGGATACAACAAGAGTTATGGCGCTCACATCCAAGTCATCTCATTCGATCAACTGGTCCAATCCACGAATGAGCGGAACAGAGCTTTCTTCGACAAACTTGGATTGCCGGCCGGTCGGCAAGACTCACGCACCACATAACATCTTTGCTCAACCCGTCTGTGCCTTTGTTGCGTCGATTGCAGGAAGATCGGGTAGACCACGTCGAAATGGGTAATCCGGTTGCCTGCAATCGTCGCGCCAATCCCTTCGCTTCGCTCCGGGCCGGAGCCGGCTCATGAGCTCAGCGTTTAATCCCCCGGAAGTCGTAGGACAAGAATGGTTCGATCGATTGGCGAGTAGCGACGATGTCAAAAGACGAGCAATTGAAACGTACGGCGCTCGCTCAGGACTTCTAGTTGAACGGTCTCGTACGGTCGAACTGGCCGAATTATTCGTTGCTCGGTGACGCAACCTATCGTTGTGACCTGAGCCGTAAATGGGTCTCGATTTGGCAACGAGATCCCGGGCTTCGAAAGCGGACGACCCGGGAATCGACGCCCGATCCACCATCTGAGAACGGGCGCCCCAGTCTTTCAGCACAAATCGGCCGAGACTATGACACCGAATGAAGCGCGACCCGATTCCCCTCGCTATCGCGAAAGTGGGCGACGAATCCGAAGTCGCCGATCGGCGTTTTCGGGTTGAGAACCGTTCCCCCGTTTTCGGCTATTCGGCCCAGCGTAGCTTCGATGTCGTCCACGCTGAAGTAGACCATTGATCCTTCCATCGACGGTACGTACATCTCCGCTTTCACGAGGCTCCCGGTCGCATATTGGGCGTTCTGCTCCATCGGAAACCACGCCATCTTGAGCGGTCCCATTTCCTGTAGGGGCATCTCAAACCCGAAGACCGTCTGGTAGAAGGTACGCGCTCGGTCGAGGTCCGACACGGGAATCTCGAACCAGTTCACTGGATTGGCCATGATGTTCCTCCTTGTACTCGATTTTAAGATAGGTGTACCCTGTTTCCGTCGCAAGTGGCGCATACGCCAAGTTAGACGGGTGATTGCGACAAGGGAGCTTAGTGTGCGAGTTTCGATTCTTCTATTTGAGGGAGCGATCGCGCTACCGTCGATCGGATCACTTGAGTTGTTGCAAAAATCGTTCGCGATGGGAGGTAGAGACGATCTGAGAGCGGAGCTCGTCGCGATTACCGATCGGAACGTCACGTCAGTTGAGGGCATCACGATTCCGTGCCACCGCTGCGTCGACGAAATCAAGCAAACCGACCTCGTCCTGATCCCCGCTCTTGACGGCGAGATCCTGCAACAGCTCGAGCGTGCAGCGCACGGCGTCCCCTGGGTACGAGCGATGTACAAAGCGGGAGCAGACGTGGCGAGTATCTGCACCGGCGCTTTTGTACTTGCCGAAACCGGTCTGTTGGACGGCCGGCACGCCACGACGCATTGGAGTGCTCAGTCTCTGTTTCGGGAACGATATCCCCAGGTCGAGCTTTTAGGCGATCAGATCATCGTCGACGAGGGACGAATCATAACTTGCGGCGGCGCAACATCGTTTTTAAATCTTCTCATGTATCTGGTCGAGAAGTACTGTGGACGCGAGACCGCGCTGGAGGCGTCCAGGATGTTTCTCATCGACCTCAATAAAGGGCCCCAGAGTGCGTACGCGATCTTCAGTACTCAAAAAAACCACGGAGATGAGGCCGTTCTTCGCGCGCAGCAAGTCATCGAGAGCGACTCAGGATCGCGGATCACAACGACCGAGCTGGCGTCAATGCTTGCGATGAGCAGAAGAAACCTCGAGCGGCGATTCAAGATCGCTACTGGCAACAGCGTCCTCGAGTACGCGCAACGGTTGCGAATTGAACGTGCCAAGAAGTCTCTCGAATCTTCTCTCCTTTCCATTTCTGAAATCGCGGAAACTGTTGGTTATACAGACAGCGCCAGCTTTCGACGCTTGTTTACGAGATCTACCGGTATGAATCCGTCGGAGTACCGGCGTCGCTACGGGTCCTCTGTGCCAACGGGGAGTGTCGCGTATGTTCGTCAATCGGCGTCGTAGTCGCCGATTATCTCGTACGTTTCAAGCTCCCATCGCGCCTTGCCCGACGACATGAGCTCTTCCCACGCGGCGCCCCATGCTCCAAAATCGGGACTCGACATGCACGCCTCGTGGTCTTCGCGGCTTCTCCACACAAGCATCGTCATGGTGTGTGTCCGGTCGTGGTTCTCGTGCATACGAATCGATTTGAGACCCGCTTGTTTCTCGAATATCGGCAACGAACCACGTCCCGCCTCGAGAATGCGATCCCGAAGTTCCGGCTCGTAGAAGGTCCGCGTTACGACTACAAATCCCGCCATATAATCCTCCTCTTGGTGGTAGCCTACGCGTCTACTATAATGAAGGCCGAATACCACCTAAAGCGGCGTTCGGGACAATATCGGAGGGAAATCGGGAATGAACGTTACGGTCCTCGCCTTGGAACGTTGCACGTCGATCGCACCGATCGGTGCGGCCGAGCTCCTCAGAAAATCGAGCGTTCTTCATTCTGAGCGTACCGGTTCAGACGTGCCGGTATTCGACGTAGAAGTTGTCTCAGCGACAAAGCGGGAACTCGCGTTTGCCGAAGGCTACTCGATCCTTTGCGCTCGTACCCTCGCAGAGATAAGCGCCACGGATCTGCTTCTGATACCGGCGATCGATTTTGATATTCGAGATAAGCTGGCGTTGTTTGACTCGTGCCCGTCTGAGCTCACGAGGCTTCACGCCCAGGGAACTGAAATCGGCAGCATGTGTACGGGAGCGTTTCTCCTGGCCGCGAGCGGTCTTCTTGATGGGAGGCGGGCAACAACCCATTGGGCGATGGCGGGATTGTTCCGGCAGATGTACCCTGCAGTTCGACTCGAGGACGAAAGGATACTGATCGATAACGGAAGTCTATATTGCGCAGGCGGAGCGACCGCGTTTATGAACCTGGTCATCTACCTCGTTGAGAAGTACTGCGGGAAAGAGACCGCGATCGCGGCATCTCAGATGTTTCTGATCGACTACGTGAAACCCGCTCAGTCGTTATACGCGGTCTTCTCCCCCACGTTGAATCATGGCGACGAAATGGTTGCGTTGGCGCAGCGCGAGATCCTGGAGCACGCCAAACTATGGACCGTAGACGAACTTGCGGAAAGAACCCACGTGTCGCGCAAAACGTTTACGCGCAGATTTAAAAATGCGACGGGACATACGCCCTCGGGGTTCATTCGAAGAGCGGCGGTGGAACGGGCAAAGCGGATGCTCGAGACGGAAAACGTAACGTTTGAGGAGATCGCTCGGCGAGTCGGTTACGAGGATGTCGGTTCATTGCGCTCGGCGTTTAGGACGATGACGTCGCTCACGCCGAGTGGGTACCGCAATCGATACCGACACCCGCATCGATAACACACGACCAGAGTTCCGCATTTTATACAGACTAAGAATCTCGGGGAACTCCACTACTCTTTGCTTGCGCGCTCCAGGAAACTCCGTGACTATATAAGAGGAGGAACGATGCAATGAAAGCTGTAACGTGTCCAAAGTACGGGCCGGCGGAAGTCCTCCGGATTATCGAGGCGTCCGTTCCGTCGCCGGAACCCGACCAGGTTCGCGTCCGGATTCACGCCGCAGGCGTCACGATGAGCGACGTATTTATACGCTCGGCCCGTCTCAACCTCCTTCTGCAGATTCCATTTCGGCTTATGATTGGAATACGAGGACCTCGCGTGCCGATCGTCGGATTTGCATTCTCCGGCGTGATCGATCAAGTGGGTGCATCGATAACCCGATTTAAGCCGGGCGACGAGGTGTGCGGCGACACGGGGTTTTCGCTCGGTGCGTACGCCGAATATCTGTGCATGCCGGAGTCTGATTCACCGCGTCGTGGGTGTCTCGCCATAAAGCCCGAAAACCTCAGTCACGTCGAAGCAACCGCGGCGGCCTACGGTGGTCTGTTAGCGCTCCAGTTCTGCGATGAAGGTAATATCAAGAGTGGTGACGACGTGTTGATTTACGGGGCGTCGGGGACGTCCGGGACGATAGCGGTTCAGTACGCCAAACACCTGGGTGCGCGCGTCACTGGCGTATGCGGCCCGCACAACGCCGATCTCGTGCGCTCCCTCGGAGCGGATGAGATCATCGACTACACAAAACGCAACACGCCGCCGGATAACGCACGCTACGATTTTGTTCTTGATTCGGTCGGCGGCGTTAAAACCTCGCCCCTCAAAAAAGCGGTGAAGAAAGCGATCAAGCCCGGCGGCTCATACGTTTCCATCGACGACAGCCATATGTTGCTCGATTCGGCGCGCCTTGATCAGATTCGCGCTCTTGTGGAAGACGGGGCAATTAAACCAGTTGTCGGGCACGTTTTTGCTATAGATGAGATCGTCGAGGCCCACCGACTCGTGGAGTCGGGTCACAAGCGCGGCGGCGTTGCGGTCACCGTACCCTGAGGGCGGCTGGGATATGAGTACAATCGGTTCCGACGGCGTCCGTGCGGTGCAACCTGCCGATGTTTCTGAGATGCAGAAGATCGTCGACGAGGCACTCTTTCCGGGAGACCTCCAACCGGCGATGATCGATCCGTTTTTTACCGATTCGGCGTGCACTGGTATCTGGCTTGTTTACGAGTTAGATGCGACCCCAGTGGCCGTCGCGTACTGCGTCGAGGAAAAGATGACCGACGGTACCTGGAATCTGCTCGCCATCGCCGTGCGTGCCGATCTACGGAGCCGGGGGATTGGACGCGATATCGTTGCGCATCTCGAGACCAGACTGACCGCTACCGGCGCTAGAATACTCATCGTCGATACCTCGAGTCTGCCCGAGTACAAACGTACGCGCGAGTTCTACCGACGTCTCGGATACGTCGAGGAAGCGCGAATCCGCGAGTTTTGGGCTCCCGGGGACGATAAGGTCACTTTCTCTAGGAAGCTGTCAGCGCCCGCGTAGGAGCGATTCACACATCGTCGCGAGGGCGGCGCCCGCCGGACCAGCGCCGACGATTATGACGTCGTACATCGGTCTACCGATATCGCGTCTTGTTGCTGAGGTTGCCCGTTCAATAGTCGATCCGTTTTCTCTCGAGACCTATCGATCCAGACTATCCGCGGTAAGAATAAGCGGCACTACATCTCGTCGCAGTCCGCTCTCTAAGCCGACGATAATCCAGCGCTCGTCGGCGTAATCAGCCCCGTGTAGCTCGTGCGCCGTACACAGGTTTATCGGCGTCCATATTCTCCCATCGCGACTGGTCACGACGGTGCTGCTGTCTTTCATCGGGTAGTAATCAGAGTGTTCGATGTCGCCGCCGACGACAAGCCAGCGGTCGTCCGCGTGGGTGACGTGGTGAAGCCAGTTTGTTGTCCCGGTCGGATGGTAGGTCCACGACTCGCCGTCGGCGCTGGTCACAATGGTCCCGAGCGCGCCGGAGGCGACCCACAACCCATCGCCGTGGTCAACAGACAACAGGAATTGGGCCGACGCGCTTATGCGGGGTGTCCAAACAGAACCGTTGGTGCTCGTGACGATGGCGCCGTTCCAACCGACGGCCACCCATATACCGTCGGCGTAGTGGACGTCCAAGAGCATCTCGCCGGTAACATCGTTTTGGGGAATCCAGCGAACGCCGTCGGTACTCCTGAGCACGGACACGCTACGCGTAACGTCGCGTCCGTCCGCCTCGTCGATCGTTCCGCCGACGGCGATCCATTCGCCGTTTGCATGATAAACGCCAAAGAGCCAGTCACTTGTTCCACTGATCTGCCGCGACCAGGTCGTGCCGTCGTGGCTCGTTATCACAACTCCGTTGGTGCCGACCGCGACCCATTGGTTTGCAGCGTGATGGACGTCGATCAGCATCTCAGTTGTACCGCTATCGCGCGCCGTCCACTCGAAACCGTCCGCGCTCGTGAGGATCCCGCCGTCGTGACCAACCGCCACCCATAGCCCGTCGTCGTGGTGAACCTCAATCAGCCCCGCCGCATCACCGGGTGTCTGTGCTTCCAATTGCCCGAGTAGGCGCGACGGCGTACAACGCTCGTCGAGGCTTTGGCATGCGCTCAACAAAGCGATCGCGCTTCCAAGGATTGCTAGCGAATAAACAAACTTCACGCCGCCTTCTCCTATCGATGGCTGTGCCCAGATTCGCCCGGGGGCGGCGCACAGCCCGTCCTTGACTAATAATACATTGCAGTTCTATGCATAGCCAAGCCCGCGTGTGGCCGCATGAGGTGATATTATGGACGGCACGATGTTGTCGTTTTCGGATATTTGTCGAGAACAGGAACGTGAGCTACGGCACCTACGAGACCTTGCGCACGCGAGCATCCCCGCGGCTATAGAATCGACGGCGGGCGTAGTCGGCGTCTTTCTCTCCGGGAGCGTGGCTCGCGGAGACGCCCGAATCGGGCCGTACGGGGTCCTTATCGACTTAATCGTCGTGATTGAGGAGGGGACCTCGACGGGATTCCTTGAAAGCTTTGGTAAGGACGAAAAGCCGCAGCTCCCGTTTCACTGCGTCATGCTTGAAGAAATGATCGGGTTGCAGATCGACACGGTCGCCGAAGGCGAGATTGCCGATCGGATAGCCGCGGACGACGCGGCGGCGCGGATGATTCAGGAGTCCGAAGTTCTGCTCGATCCACGTGGGAGACTGGCGGAAATCAAGAGCCGTGTCATCCGACCAAGCGAGCAGCGCACCCGGCGCACAAGCATCGATGCGTACTTCCGATTCCAGTATCTCTCAGGGGAGTACCGCTTTGAGAAGTGGGAACATCGCCGGGCGTGGCCTCAAATAGCCCAGAACATAAACGAAGCGAGCGAGTGCTATTTCCGCTTTCTCTATGGATTAAACCGGCAGTACGTCCCGCGCAAGGACTGGCTCGTGTACCTCAGTTATGAGCTACGGCGCCGTCCCGACGATCATGAGGAGATAGTCGACGCTTTATATTCGACTATCCTGAACGCCCCGGGGCTACGAGAAAAACATAGAACCTGTTCCGTGGTCGCGACGTGGATGAATAACCAGTGCGAGATCGAAGGATGGTTGTAGAACCGATACGGCGAGGTCCATAGCGCCTGTATGGGCGCGGCTGGGCTCAGGAATCGACGTTATACTCTTGAACGTCAAACGTTTCGACGAGGGAGAACGCGTCGTTTTCCGGCCCGGATCCTCGAAACGATTGCAACGCGGCGTAGGACGACCATTTCTCAAAGACGTTAACGCGGTTCGGATCGATCGAATCGGGTGATACCGAAAAGTTGACGCATTCCTCGATGGCCCGAGCCGCGAGAATTGCGGCGCGAGACTGTTCGATGAAGCTACTGCGATAGCCGTCTTTTACAATTAGGAAGCCAGCCACAATCGTCGCCATGAGGAAATCCTATCACAGCTATCCTAATCGGGACTCTCGCTTCTCAACAGGTCATCAAGACGCGACAGTCGTTGATCCCATTCGGTATGGCGATCACGAATCCATGTCTGAGCGGCTACGAGGGCCGCGCCATCGAGCGAGTATCTGCGTTCTCGTCCAATCCGTTCGGAGCGGATGATCGCGGCGCGCTCCAAGATCAAAAGATGCTTGGCGATCGCCTGACGAGTGATGTCAAAGCGCTCCGCCAGTACCCGCTGCGTGGCCACGCCGCGGGCGGTCAGCTGGCTTACTATCTCACATCGTGTTGGTTCCCCGAGGGCCGCAAAGACCGTCGCCGCATGTTCGCTCGTCATCGGGGTGCTCTTTGTGACAACTCGGAGTACAACGCGGCGAGGCAGAGATCCCAGCCTCGTTCGTTGTCCGCAATACCGCGGCGTTTGTACCGTGCGGGCAGCTGGTCAAACCACTCCGAAAGCTCAAGCCGAGAGCCCGACGCGGTCACCTCGATGCGTACCTCCACCGTTGTTTTCCAATTCCCGTCGATGAGCTCACGCGTCTCCGGACTGCAGGACCGCCATGAGAATCGGAGGAGGCGTGGTGGCTCGACTTTCTCGATCGTCCCCTCGGTCACATCGCCTTGTTCAGGCCACGCCAGTTTTAGCTTGCCGTTGGGCCGCAAATCGATCTCAACGACTGGGGCAAACCAACGGGCGACGATCGCGGGGTTTGTCCACGCGTCCCAGAGGACTTCCGGTGGAACCGGGTATTCCGCCGAACGGCTGATGTCCGCGTTAGTATTTTGATTCATGGCATCCTCCTTGTTATGCAACTAATTGGTTGCTATTTATATCAATATATGCAACTATATAGTTGCGTGTCATCCATGCAAGGAGATAAGCGATGGGAGAGCGAAGTAGTTTTCAGACGCAGGACGGACGGATATTCTGGCGCTTGCGCTTACAAGCGGCGCCCGAGCAGGTGTACGACCATATCGCGACGGATACGGGGCGGGCGCGCTTCTGGGCCGAGTATACCGAAACAGCCCCCGATGGAACTGTCGTTTTTCACTTGCTAAATGAACCGAAACGGATCGAATCCGTTGTACTGGAGGCGGACAGGCCGCGTCGGTACGCGCTCAAATACTTTGCCGACTCGACGGCCGAGTTTGAACTGACTGCCGACGGCGATGGCGGAACGGACCTCGCGCTCACCGCTCGTAACGTGCCGGAGGCTTTTCTGACCGAAATGACGGCCGGGTGGGTGACCGTACTGATGGCGCTTAAGGGCGCTGTGGACTTTGACGTAGATCTCCGCAACCACGACGCTCGCCGTACGTGGGACCAACGATACGTCAACGATTGATTGGACAGCGGCGGAATCGACGATTACTCCGGTTCTACGTCGTTTGTTAAACTCTCTATCTTTGAGTTGATATAGCTCCGTATACGTTTAAGTCCCTGAATACGACTTTCGATCTCGGTCAGTTTGTTTGAGAAGAACTCGCGCTTCTGTTTCGTCGTAAAGACGTTGGATTCCCAATCGTTAATATAGTCGCAGATTTCTCGAATCGAAAAACCGGCTTGCTGCGCGGCGCGGATGAGTCCGACGCGCTCCGTTGCCCGGTCATTGTAGACGCGATAGTTGTTATCGTGGCGAGAAAAATGAGCTTCCGTGAGTAGCCCTTTGCGTTCGTAAAACCGAATGGTACTGATCGGTAGCTTCACTACTTCCGCAAACTTCTGAATCAACATAAACATTCTCCACATTTCATTTGACCTTGCACCACGGTTTACACTTTATCTTCGCGGTATGAAGAATACAATTCGTCGAAAAATAGGCACGACTCCGTCGCGGGTCCAAGTGAAACGTGCCTCTGCGATTCTGTCTGTGATCCTATTGGCTGCGTGTAGTTCGGTGGAAGCGCCCTCAAATCCGCCCGCGATGACGACCCCTCCAGAAGTGGCCAGTTCGGGTCTGTTAAGCGCCTACGTTGAGGCAACGATCCCGATGGAGGTGGACGAGCTACGCGAGTTTATGACCGAGCAACCGCTGATTAGCTTTCTTCAACCGACCGAGAACATATCGAACCCAGTTGCCTCCGAGCTGCTTGAGGGCACGTGGCCCGATCCCGGAGCTGTACGTCGGCTTCGACTCGCCGACGGCCACTACGTTATTGAACGGGTGATCGAGAATAGGCCGGAGTATTTTAAGTATCAGGTGTTTGTCTTTACCAATGACACGGGACGCGGTGTCGACCAGATCGTCGGCGAGCAACGGTTTGTCCCGCTCGGCGCCGATACCCGCTTTGAATGGACCTACAACGTGCGTCCACGCAACTTCATCACTCGCTTTATCGTTGCGAGAAACATGGACGAGATCGAAGCTTACATAGGCGGTGGCCTTACTCGGTTCGCAGAGGCGATCCGTATCTCGACCGGAGAAGAATAAGGAGTCTCTCGTGGTGTAAGTCGTGCGAAAAGCATTACCGCGGTATCGTCCGCTGCTCGCGCCGCGCCGACATGAACGTTCGAATCCACGTGGCACTCGACTCCGTCGAGCCGGCTTTCGTCCTAAACTGTCTCTGAACCTCGCCCCGCCTGCCGCCGCAGTTCTTCGATTTTCGATATGAGGTCCCGCTCGTCGTAGGGCTTGAGAATGATATCGTCCACCCCGCTTGCGAGCATACGGCTCCGATCGGCCGCGAAGGAGTAACCGGTAATGGCGAGTATGGGCAATCCTCGAATCGCCTCATCAGGGTGATCCCGGAGACGCCGGGCACATTCGAATCCGTCCATTCGGGGCATCTGCATGTCGAGGAGGAGAACTTCGGGCCGGTTTGCCTCAACGCACGCCAGGGCCTGATAGCCGTCGATCGCCTCCGATACTTTGTATCCCTCCGCGGTCAGGATAACTTTGAGATTCAGGCGATTGATACTGTTGTCCTCGGCGACACAGATTCTGCCTGATTCGACCTCCGGATTTGTCCGCGCGCCGGGCGTGGTCTCCAACCGTTCAGCCGAGAAACGCAGCAAGAACGTTGTCCCGCGCAAACCGGTTTCGATCAGACTGATTTCACCGTCGATAAGCGGCGTCAGTTCCCGGACTGCCGATAAACCCAGTCCGGCTCCGCCAAAAATCTTGGTCGCTCCGCGATCTATCTGATAGTAGGGCTCGAAGATCCGCTCTCGATGCTCGTCATCGATTCCCGGACCTCGATCGGCGACCTCGATCGAAATCGCCGCCTCCTTCTCGTGTGTTCGCCGGGCGCTAATCGTGATTTTCACCGGGGTCTCGCGCGGACTGAACTTGAGGCTATTGTCAATTACGTTTGTGAGTATCTGGTCCAAGGCGGCCGGATCGGTGCTGATTCGAGAGACCTCGAGTCCGTCGCGATGTAGCGTGAGCCGACCGACGTACTCGGCGATCCGCTCGAATCTCGTAATGATCGCCTTTATCAGCTCGTACGGATCGCACGAAAGGCGGATCGGTTCCGTTACTGTTTGGGTACCGCGACTCTGTACGAGCAGATTTGATAGGAGAGCGTTGAGTTCGCTGCAACCCCGATCCAGGCCGTTTACAATTTCGGATTGCTCGCCATCTAATTCGGTGTGTCCCAGACGCGCCAGGCTGCCGACGACCGTGTTTAATGGATTGCGAATCTCGTGCGACATATTGGCAAAGAGCAACTCTTTCTCGGCGGCTGCCTCTTCAAGTCTTGTGTACAGGAGCAGCCGCTCCTCCAGGATTTGCTTTAGCTCGCGTTGGCTCAGGTAAATAAATATCCCAAAAACGACGGCGATGAGCTGATAGATCAGCACCCCAAGATGAGCAAAGACGGGCGAAACGAGGACGTCCACAAGAAGGATTGTGTGGGCGAGGAAGATTACTACGAGTGCAGCGATGCTACCGAGTAATGTCCGTATGTCCTGACTAAAGGACCCGGCCAGGATTATACCGATAGCGCAATGGAGAGAGGCGAGATCATACGGCGCAATCGCGCTGTACGAGCTGGCCCAAAACTCGGCCAGGATAAAAACGATTTGTACGAGCGGCATCAAGCCACAAAACAGCATTCCTACGGCTGCCGCGTAGCGTCCCCGAAGAAGAAAAAACAGGCTTGTTCCGATGATAAGCGCAGTGCCGAGATTCTGATACGCGTAGAGGTACTCCCGGTTTACCAGATTGTTGGCGAAGTAAAAGATGACTAGCGGTAACACACCGATCTCGATCATCGCCAAGATCCGTGTCCGCACTTTTACCAGACTTTTGCTGAGAACTGTTTTGTCGGCGAGCAAAGCGCGCCAGGCCGCTGTCAATCCGAGTTTTCGGTGCATGGAATAACAAAAATTATATGGAGGGCCCACCGCGGTTTCAACGAACGCGAATTGGCGATCGTGGCGGGGGCGCTGGGACAGGTTGGCGGGGCGCTGTCTGTTTCGCGAATCCGCGATGATCGTCGCCACCGCCTCCAAATTGCGGTGTATTATGTACCGTGCAAACTACGTTGAGAAACGGAAAATGAGAGCCGTGATGGCCGGACGGAGTATCTCCCGGTTGACCGCTGCCGGTATTGTTGCATCGTTTACCGCGTACTTTTTCTTGCTCCTGTTTACCCTGATGCCGTTTCTAAAGAACCGATTCGCGATAAATCCTGCCGCCTATTGGTTTATCACGGGGTACGTCCTCTTTATCCCATTGTTCCTGTTTGCCGTCTCGGCGGTGAGGCGCGAGGGTGCTCGCGGGTGGCACAAAACCGTCGAGGCGCTTCACCTTCGCCCTTTCTCGAAATCCGATTGGGCGTACGCCCTCGGTGGCCTACTTCTCGTGTTCCTTGGCACCGGACTGATCTTTGGGATCTCGTCGCTTCTGACCCGTCAATGGGGCGTCCGGCCCTTATCGACTACTCCGTGGTTTATGGAAATGCATCCATTTGCGGGATCGGAACGACTGCTACTTTTTGTCTGGTTGCCGATGTTCTTCTTCAACATCGTCGGAGAGGAAATCCTCTGGAGAGGCTACATTCAAACGCGCCTGACCGGCGCAAGTTCCTGGTGGCTTTGCGCGTTGCTATGGATGGTGTTTCACGTCCCGTTCGGGATCGATCTGATGATCATGCTCGTCCCGATCATATTGATCATTCCTTACGTTTACTCGAAGACCGGGAATACACTGACCGGCGTGTTTATTCACGGTATGTACAACGGTCCGATTTTTGTTGCCGTCGCCCTCGGACTCCTCGAGTAGGCGCCGTAAGTTAGCTCCGCAGCGCAAGTAGACGGTTTTGCACTACTCCGCCAATCACTAGCTGAAACAGATGATAAAACATTAGCGGTACCAATGCGCTTGCAAAAAGGTCGGGGCGGTCCGCAAAGTACAGGGCCAACAGCGGCGCGCCGAGGGCGAGCGTTTTCTGAGACCCGACAAACACGGCGGCGACACGTTCGGGATGCGAAAATCGAAGAATCCTGCCCGCGTAGTAGAGCAGGGGCAGCAGAGCCAGGTGAAATATGGCCAACAACGCCAGTCCGACCGCCATCGCCGGGGTCACGAGATCGCCAAAACCGGAGTCCAGCGCGGAGCTCGCGCTGAGAAAGACGACGAGAACGATTAGTGCCGACGCGGCCGCGCGCATCCCCCTCTCGTGGGCGGCGACTCGATCTCGTTTCCAGGCGCGGATTACCTGACCAAGCGCGAGTGGTAGTAGCATTCTCAGCACCAATTCGCGGACGACGGCGACCAACTGAGCCGGAGGTATCGCCATCCCCTGCGTGCCCAGCAGGAACGACAGCAATAGCGGCGAGACGACAATTCCAAGCGTGTTCGCTATCGTCGCATTGGTGGTGGCGATAACAACATCCCCATCCGCCGCTTGCGTAAACACAACGCAACTCGATCCGGACGTCGGTAGAACCGCAACGGCAAAGAGCCCGACGATGACCGCGTTGGTGAGGAACAGATCACCAGAGAGCGCGACGATCAGCGTTATGCCGATCGGAAAAACAACAAATATGACCGTCTGTATCAAGAGATGGACACGAAGTCGAGCGAGGCTCGACAGTATACGTTCACTTGGGAGCGATGCACCGATAAGAACAAAGATCGCGACAACCGCCCAGCCACGAACAGATCCGCGTACGATCGCACCCGGATCGACGGAAGCGATAACCGTCCGCAGGACCGTTGCGACCGCGACGCCAATCAGGAGACTGATAACAAACCAGTTGCGTGCGATAAATGTCCTGAAGGGTGCGGTCACTGGCGATTACCGGACGTCGCCACCGGCCGTTGCCGCGGTGATAATCTGAGCCGCCGCAAATACCAAATCGTCGCGTCCGCGTGGAGCGGCGATCTGTATCCCAAGCGGCAATCCGCTCACCGAATCTGAGCCGACCGGTACGGTCACCACGGGTGCGCCGACGTAGGTCCACGGCAAGTTGAGGAGCGGAGAACCGGTGCTCTCTATTCCATGGGGAGCGGCTCCGGGCGCTGCCGGCGAGATCCACACAACCGGTCGCCGGCCGTCGTTTGAGAGCTGGTCGAACCGCGCGATCTCGCGTTCCCGGGCGTCGAGTGACGCTTCGTAGGCGGATACGTCGACGGCGGCCCCCTCATCAAAGAACTCGCGCGAGTGTTTGCGGTACTGCGCGCCGTAGGATTTATAAAGCGCGCTGTGGGCGTGGTAGAAGTCTCGCGCCATAATTCGTTTGTGATCGGCGTCTATCTCTTCGATATTGGCAAACGTCGGTTCGGTAACGACCGATCGGCCATCGGTCTCCAAGTTTTGGGACACTGCGCCGACGAGATCACGAATGGCAGGGGACGCCTGTTCCGGATACGGGCCGGTGCACAGTCGAACGTCGAGCGCTCCGCTGGAATCGATCGGCCGCCCGACGAGCCCCAGGGCTCGCGCCAGGGACGCCATTCCGGCGAGATCCTGTGTAAAGAACCCCAGATGATCTACGGTCCGGGAAACCGGATGTACGCCATCGCGGGGGAGGGCGCCAAAACTTGGCTTGTAACCGACGATACCGCAAAAAGAAGCCGGGCGGATGACGCTCCCAATCGTTTGTGTCCCGACGGCGAGCGGACACATTCCGGCCGCGACCGCCGCGGCGCTCCCACTGCTCGATCCGCCAGGGCTGTGCTCGATGTTATGCGGATTACGAGTGGGGCCGGGATAGAAGTAGGCAAACTCAGTGCTGACCGAATGGGCAAACGGTACGCAACCGATCGCGCGTAAACGCCGCACGATAGAGGCCTCGGTCGGGTCAAATGCCTCGGGCGGGAGAAGTGATCCCGCGCGACGAGGCATTCCATCGACGGCGATGATCTCTTTTATCGCGACTGGTGCGCCGGCAAACGTCGGCGTCGGGGACGATTCTCGGCTTCCTGGTTTCCACCCGCGGACCGAATCGAGATTCAGAGTACCCGGTACAAATGCCGATACCGTACTCTCATGTCGTTCGATGGCGGCCTCCGTGCTTGCGACGAGGGACGATCGAGTCGTGATCGAATCCGCGGTGCTCCGGAGCCAGGAGTGAAGCTCGTTTTTATCGAGAGTTTTCATACTACCTGCCGAGTTTTTTCAAGAGTTCGGCCATCCGCGCGTTGCCGCGTGCCGGCGGTCTCCAGTCGAGGTCGACCACGTTTGCGCCGGCGCTGCGCATATCGGTGGCAAAGGCAGCGACGCCGACGTTGATCGTTGCGAGCGAGGTACCAAAGAGCGGCGTGCTCAGGCCATGACCGAGCGGGAGGTCGTCCGCCGATCCGCTCTTTGTGGATGCTTTCGTCGACGCTAAAGGCGTGGCGCCGGCTGGTACTTCTTTAGTCGATTGCCGGCGTTCCACGGGTTTGCCTGTTGTCAGCCCGGTCAAAACGGTGACCGCAAGCTCGGCCGCCTCAGCGTTTGATTCGGCGACGATCACTCCTGCACGTTCAAGCGCGGCAATCGACGTCGCCCGCTCTTGGGGATCTTCATCGGTGCCGACGACCGTCGCAATCCAGACAGGACCGACCGCGTCGTCTCCCGACATCGCTGATTCGATCGTTGCTATCGTCGCCCCGATAGGATCCTCATGCGAACCGGTTCCAAGCACAAAATCGAGCGCGATAACCGCCGTCTCGGGATCGGCGGCCTCGCGCGCAAGCCGCTCGAGTCGAATGGTTGGATCGATCATCGGATGAGGACGTCCCTCCGTAAAGATGTCTTCGCCAAGGTCGACCACCGTATGGCCCTCACTTTGCTGCGGATCAGTCAGGGTCGGTCCCCAGGCACTCCCTCCAACCGAGCTTATTGGTCCAATCGTTTCGGCAGCGATCGCGATAAGCTCATCGGCGAGGGTACCGCCGGTAAAGAGACCACGCAGAAATCGCCGGCCACCGTCGAGGACAGATCCGCTTACGGCCGCGCGGCGCGCTTCCGAGCGTTCGCGCTCCTCGCCAACAAGCGTACTTGTCGGCGCGCCGCTCGCGGAAAGCGCGAGTTCTGCCGTCGCGGCGAGCGTATTCGCGATCGTTATCGATTCCGGGACCGCAAGGGAGGCCGGGACACCGCCAACGAGGTGCATCACCGTTGGTTTGGCAATTGTGGCGAGTTCGTCCATCAGCGTTTCGGCAATCTCGGGGCTCGGCGGTTTAGAGACGACAACGATAACCTTGGTCGCCTCGTCAGCGGCGAGCGCGCGAAGGGCGAGGCGCATCATCAACGCGGGTGCCGCCGGAAGCTTTAGGTCCCGGCCGCCGGTCCCGATCGCCTGGCTGACGCCGCCGCCGAGGTTGTGGATTCGACTCGTGACCTCTTGAAGGCCGGTCCCGGACGCCGCCACCACACCGATCGCCCCGGGGCGCACCCGGTTGGCAAAACAGAGCGGCACAGCGTTGACGATCGCGGTTCCGCAGTCGGGGCCCATGACGAGCAGACCGGCGGCGGCGGCGCGACGTTTGAGTCGGATCTCATCTTCGGCCGAGACGTTGTCGGAGAAGATCATCACGTGGCGACCACGATCAAGCGCGGCTTCAGCCTCGCGCGTTGCGTAGGTACCGGCGACGGAGACAACGACGAGCTGGGCATCGGGGAGCTCCGCCAACGCCGCGTCAAGCGTCTTTGGTCGATAGCCGTCCTCCATCGTGACAACACGCGCCCGCGCAATCTTACGAGCTTCGGCAACGATCGCATCGGCGTGTGCTTCGTCATTGATCTCGATTGCGATGATCATGTCGTCCGGGACAACCGAGTCCGGCACGTCAAAGCCGAGCGAACGCGCTAAATCCCGGTTTGAATCCGTCGCCATCGCGACAAGCGCCCGCGAAACCCCGTCGAGCGCCTCAACCGATTCCGAGACGCGCATGAGGTGGACGGAATCGTAGTACGAGCCGGAATCGACGTAAACAAACTTCATACGGACAGCTTACTCTCTGTGGTACGGTTTTCCGATCGACGCCGGAAACTCGATGGATCGCCGAAAGACGATCATGATGACGATGACCGACAAAAACGGCAACATCAGGAAAAACTGAAACGGTACGTCGGGCGATGCCAGTTGTAGCTGGTAGGAGAGGACCTCCACCATAGCAAAAAGAAATCCGCCGACGAGGGTCCGATGCGGCTTCCAGGCGGCAAAGATAGCGATGCCGATCGCCATAAACCCGCGCCCGGCCGAGATATTCGGGTTGTACGTGCCCGTAACGTAGATAGGCAGGTACGCGCCGGCGATTCCCATAAGAGCCGCACCGACGGTAGCGGCCGCGATCCGCCGTCCGCGCACGTTAACGCCAACGACGTCGGCCGCCTGGGGCAGTTCGCCGATCGCGCGGGTCTCGAGACCCAAGCGGGTCCGATAAAAGAACCACCACGCGGTAAAAGTTGCGAGGTACATAAAGTAGACGACCGGGTCCTGGTTGAAAACGGCCTGCACAAACGGGATGTCACGAATTACGGGAATGAGGATCTCCGGAACGTCCGGTGCCTGCGGGGCCTCGAGGCGAATCCCGACGATCAGCTTGTACATCAGGTCGGACAAGCCGGTCCCAAAGATGATGAGAAAGATCCCCGCGATAAACTGATTTACGCGAAGATACTCGTGGAGTAATACAAGGAGCGCTCCGAGCAGCGCGCCCAGAAGGCCCCCGACGAGAAATCCGAGAACCCAGCTCTCCGCAAAAAACGCCGCGAGAAATCCGGCCGATGCGGATGCCAGCATTATGCCCTCACCGCCGACGTTGAAAATTCCGGCGCGACCGCCGATGACGATGCCGAGAGCGACAAGCGTGTAGATCGTTGAGTAGACGATAATCTGCTCGAGAATGGACGAGAGGGCCCCGATCACGATGTGCCCCCGACGAATCGCTCGCGGGTTACGACGACAAAGAGCACGACCAGCGCCTGCGAGAGAAACACGACCTCGACCGGTACTTGCATCGTTCGTTGGAGCGCATCGGCGCCGACGAGGAGTACCGCCATAAGAAACGAGGCAAACGGGACGGCAACGGGGTTTGCGTTGACGATCAACGCCGTGACGATACCAAACATCCCGTACTGGGCACCACTTGTTGTGGCAAACCCCTCGATGAGCCGTTGTTGCGTCGCCAAGACCTCAATTGCGCCGCCGACGCCCGCGAGCGCACCGCCGATAAAAAACGTCAGGAGAATTGTCGTTGCAAAGTTGACCCCGTAGGTCTCCGCTGTCCGTTGGTTAAATCCAACCGCGGTGATCTCATATCCGAGTCGGGTGCGAGAGATCAAAAGCCAGACAAACACCGCGGCGAGGATCGCGAGAACGATTGACAACGGAATGCCGCCGATCGTGGCGATGAGCGCGTTTTCCGGGAGGCGTACGGTCATTGGATGTCCCTCGGCGAGGTCACGAAACGGGGGCGCGGTCGCGACAAAGTTGAGGAAATAGAACGCAACGTAGTTGGACATAATCGTCGAGATGATCGGATTGATGTCAAAGCGCGCCTTGAGCCATCCGGCGACCAGGGCAAGCGCCCCGCCGGACAGAGCGCCGACGCTTACCAGAAGCGGCACGAGGACCAGATTCGGGATTCCAAGGGGTCCAACTACAAGGCCGACAACCGCGGTTACCGTGGCACCAAAGAGCATCTGCCCCCAGGCGCCGATGTTAAAGAACTTGATCATAAACGGAATGGTAAATGCGTAGGTCGTGAACACCAGCGGGATCGCCTTCTTAATCGTCTCCTGAAATCCGAATCCGGTACGGAACGAGGTAGTGACCAAGGTCCGGAGCGCGCGCGCCGGGCTAAAACCGAGAAGCGCGATGAGTATAAGCGTCACGGCAAACGCAGCACCAATGGCGATACCGTAGATCGCGATGAGGGGCACGCGACGTGTTGGTGCGCTCACGACGCTTCCTCCCCGCCGAGCATCGCGAGTCCGATCGCGTATTTGTCGAATGATTCACGCTCAAAGATTCCGTTTATCCGGCCGTTATGGAGTACGGCAATTCGATCGCTCATGATCATCAGCTCGTCGAGATCCTCGTTGATCCACAGAATCGCGGTCCCGGAACGGCGCCGAGCCTCAAGATGTTGGAATATCGCCTCTACAGTCGCGATGTCCAGCCCCGAAGTGGGGTTGTGCGTTACGAGAAGGCGAACCTCGTCGAGAAATGCGCGGGCAAGTATCGATTTCTGAATGTTACCGCCGGAGAGGCGCCGAATCGCCAGGTCGATCGACGGCGTAGCCACGTTGAACGCCTTTACCTGGCGTGTCGCCGCGTCCCGAACCGCGGACCAGTCGACAAAACCGTTACGGACATAGCGTTGGTTCCGGTGATGCCCGAGGAGCATGTTAAACGCAATGCTGCCGTCGTTGAGAATGCCCTCACGGATACGATCCTCCGGTGTGTAGGAGACGCCGCGCGCAAACATATCGAGGGTGGTTGCATCGTGCATGCTTTTGCCTTCGAGTCGAATATCGCCGCTGATCAGTCTCGTCGGGTTGATCGCGAGTTCGGCAAGATCGTTCTCTCCGTTGCCGCTTACTGCGGTTATCCCGAGTATCTCGCCGCCATGCACCTCAAGAGAGAGATCGCTCAGACCGACCCCGGAATGCCCCGTAGCCGTGGACGCGTTGACAAACGAGAGCACCGGTTCGGGGCTACGTTTAATTTCGATTCGTTCGACCGTCGGCAGGGCGCTATCGGTGACCTCGATCGTGCGTTCGGCAAACATCAACTGTACGAGGGCGTTTTTCTCCATTTCACCGCCCTCGATGCGCCCTTGCACCTCACCACGACGCAGTACGGTGACGACGTTGCACGCCTCCATTACCTCGCGGATCTTGTGGGTGATAAACACAACCGTGAGTCCGTTGGCGACAAACTGACGCAGCGATTCGAGAAGGCTTCGGAACTCGCTCTCGACGAGCGAGGTTGTGGGTTCATCGAGGATAAGGATACGCGCACCACGATAGAGCGCGCGGACGATCTCGACTTTCTGCTTGATGCCCGCCGACAGAGTTCCGACGCGGGCGTCCAACGGAAAGACCAGACCAAACGAGTCGCTCAGTTCCTCGACGCGCCTGCGAGCCTCAGCGATCGGCAGGCGAAACGGGTGACCGGGCGCTCCAAGTATGATGTTCTCCACTGCCGTAAACTCGGGTACGAGCGTCGAGACCTGATGGACCATGCCGATTCCGTGGCCGATCGAATCGTGTGGCGATCGCAAGCGGCATGGTCGCCCCTCAAGATAGAGTTCGCCCTCGTCCGGGTGGTAGAGACCGTAGAGTATTTTCATCAGGGTGGACTTGCCGGCGCCGTTCTCACCGAGAAGGCCGTGTATCTCGCCCTGCGTTACCACAAAATCGACATCGCTGAGCGCCGCAACCTCACCAAATCGCTTGGTCACGCCCTTGAGGTAAACCACCGCCGGAGAATGCCGGCTGTCTTGGTGGTTTGTTTGCGTAGGAGTCGGGCGGCCCGAAATGGGCACGCCCTGTTTACTCGTCATAAATCGTCCGAGGGGCGGTGCTTAGTTGCCGCCGACGATTTCGTCTTGACGACGGATAACCTCGATCTCGCCGTTCTCGATCTGCTTGGCGATACCGTAGATCATCTCGTTTGTCTCCGCATCGACGTTCCGGATCGGAAAGTCGGGCCAGCGCGCGCCGTCCTCGGCAAACGCAAGCTGCGTATAGCCACCGGTCTCGCCCTCGAGATAGGCGGCCATCACCCGGCGCAACGGCGGGGTAAAGTCGAACAGATCCGATGTGAGGTAGTTCTCGGCCGCGTGAACTTCTTTACTCGTGTACTTGGTCGTGAAAAAGACGGTCTCCGACGAGTCGGTGACCGCGTTGTACAGTCCGTAGTTACCAAGGTTTACCGAGCTGATAATGACGTCGATACCCTGCGAGATAAACCCTTCGGCCGCCTGCCGTGTTCGCACCGGATCGTTGAAATCGCCGAGAAAGAGATATTCGAGCGTACCGTCAAAACCCAGGTCGTCCCATGCCTGATAAATCGCGTTGATTTCCTCGGTGGCGAACGGCAGTTGAACTCCGGTGAAATAGCCAATTTGACCGCTTTCTGTGGTCATCGCCGCGACCGCGCCGAGTACGTAAAACCCGGGATGAAAGTTACGATCGAGATACCAAACGTTGGCCATCGGTTCGGCGGGTTCGCTGTCGACCTCGATGATAAACGTCACGTCGGGATAGTCGGGTGCGACCGTATTGGCGGCACCGTTAAACTGCGAACCGTGAACCCAGATGACGTCGAAATCACTGGTCGCGTACTCACGCAGGACGCGTTCGGCATCGGGGACGGCAACTCGCTCCGAGAATGCCGTCTCGAACCGAAACTCGGCACCGATCGTTTGCATCGCGGTGTAACCGATCGTGTTGTAGTCGGCGTCCTGGATCGAGCCCGGAAAGATAACCGCCAGCCGCTGCTGATCCTCGGTGCTCTCCGCGTCTCCACCGGCAAAGGCGATTGCCGTTACGGTCAATGCGAGTGATACGGCCAAGATCAGCCGTGCAATACTCAACCTATTCATATGCTCCTCCTTCTGTGAGCGTCTTAACGGCGCATCAGCACCGCTTAAGTCCAAATTGTCATCGGGTGCCTCGAGTCGAGGCGCGATTTATTGGCCCGCCGACCACACCGTGAATCGGCCCCACATCGTCTCCGCCTCGACCGCCTTGGGAATCGAAGCCGAAATGAAGTATCTCCCGCCGTCAAGTTCAAGGATTTGGCCGCCGAGATTTTCCGCGTGGACAATTCCAAACGGGAACATGTTCAGGTGCATATCCTGGTAGTAGTGGTCGATCGGATAGAGCTCATCCCAACTCTTGCCAAACTGAGCGCGTAGTTTCTGATCGGCAACGGCAAAACTCGTCGGGTGGAAATTACGCACGATCGTATTCATCGGATGATCGGCGGCCACGGTGTCAACGCCGATCCAGCGGATCTGACGCCGCTTACACCACTCGGCAAAATCAGGTGATGGTCCCGGGTGCAGAATCATGTAGCGAAACTCATCGGAGTCCGGACTTGCCCATCCGTAGCGCGCATAACCGGTCTTGATGAGGAGGATGTCCCCGTCGCGGATGTCGACCGCCTCTTCGATCATCGCTGGCGTATAGACGCTTGAGTCCGAGACCTCCTCCGAAATGTCGGCGATGACACCGGGACCGTACCAATAGTCCAGCGGCATTTTACCGATCGGCCGACCCGGGCTGTAGAAATGAACCTCTCCGTCCATGTGAGTACCGAGATGGATGCTCGCTTCACAGGTGCTCGCGTTTCGTCCCAGACCAAACTCGAACTGGTTGACGCGACGGTGGTTCTCGACGGACAAGGGCTTGTAGTTGAGCCACTGCGGGGTGTGCACGCTCAAGGGAGTCGTGATGTCCGCTCGCGTGGCCGAACGCAGCGCCGCGGCAAGGTCGTCGCCGGACGTTCCCGCAGGCGGTTCCCAGGCGAGAACACGCGCCCAGGCACTCTCGGTTTCGGCCATCGGTATTGGATCACAGAGAACCCAGCTGCGCTTCGTCCCCATGTCCGAGAGCTCTCCTCCGAGGCTCTCGACAAAGACGATACCGGAACGCGCCAAATCAACGTGGACGAGTTGGTAGTATTCCGGTGTTGGGAATAAGGTATCCCAATCGTCACCGGTGAGCTTTTTCACGACCGTTTTGGCTTTATCAAAATCGCGCTCGTGATAAAAGCGGATCGGCGTGTTCATCGGGTGTTCAAAACTGCCGCAGTCGACGCCGATCCACTTGAGCTTCTTTTTTATTGCCCAGCGGAAGAACTCCATCGTCGGTCCGGGGTGACGAACCAGATAGCCAAACTCCTGGGCATCGGGACGCTCCCACGAGAAGCGACTGTAACCGGTGTGAATAATGAGGATATCTCCCTCACGGACCTCGGCGCGCTCTTCGATCATCTCCGGCGTATAGAGGCCGTAGTCCTCTACAGCGTCGGATATGTCGACGATTACGGCCTCACCGGCCAGCTGGTCCAAAGGAATTTCGGCAACGCGACGTCCCGCGCTATGGTAGATCGCCTCGGTCGAGAGATGGGTTCCAGTATTCGGACTCCATTTGAGGATCTGTCCGTTGGCGCCCTGACCGCCGCCGGCGGCGCCGGTGACGCGTTTGAAAAAATGAATCTCCAACGCGTGATCATGAGGCCACGGCGGGGTAAAGATGCTTAACGGTTGGGTCAGGTCGTGCATCACCACCGAGTCGAGTAGCTCAATAAGAGATGATGTTGCGTCGGACGTTTTGCTCATAGCGATCTTTCCTCTTTACTCTGTTGGTTACGCATTTAGCCGGCGTAACGTTCGGCAAAGGCGACTAACGCCTTTTCGAACACTTCGTACGGAGCGTCGACGAGTCCTGCTCCGATCTGTCCGATTCCGGGTTCTCGATGGGCGACGCCCGTATCGATAAACGGCGTAAGCCCGGTCTCCACAACCTTTCGAATGTCTATGCCGGTCGGCGATCCACGAAAATCAAGAAATGGAATTTGATACGCGTCATTCTCGCCCACCGTGATCTCGTACATCGATTTAGTTCTTTTAATCGCGTCGCTCACCGACCCGCCGACGAACTGAATAATCGCCGGTGCTCCGGCAATGACAAATCCTCCCAGACCGACCGTCTCGAGAATCGCGCTGTCGCCGATGTCGGGGTTGGCGTCCTCCTTGGAGAAACCGGGAAACAGAAGCACATCGGGAACGGGAGCCGGCGCCGTAAACCACTCATCGTCAAGGCCTGCGACGCGAATACCGAAGTCGGTGCCGTTGCGCGCCATCGCGGTGACGATTGAGCAGCCTTCGATCCCGTTCAGCGCGTCCAGGCTTGATTTTGCGCTTGTCATCGCAAACCCGAGAAAGGTGTGGATATTCTCTTCCATAAAGCGCAAGACATCGTTGATCTCAGTCGTATCGTCGTTAGCCGCCACGATCGCCGGCGCGATACGAGAGAAAAGGATGTACGACGCCGCTCGACTCCGGTTGTGGAGCTCGTCGCCCATGCCGAGCGCTTGCACCATAATCGCCTTGAGGTCTATTGCGTGGAGATGGGAGATAGCACGGTCGAGCACCGGATACATGACCTGCTCCATCCACTTGAGGCGCGTGATCACCTCCTCGGAGTAGGCGCCCATGCGAAGGACCTTGCCGATGCCCTCGTTGAGCGTGTTGTATGCAGTTGTGCCCGCGGTTTCGTTTTTAGTGATGATCACCGGCATGGACGGCGAGACGATACCCGCCATGGGGCCGACCGTGTTGTGGTGATGACAGGGGTCAAACGCGATCTCACCGGAAGCCGCGAGTCTCTCGGCCTCGACCGGATCGGCGGCGAGTCCCTCGTAGATAAGTGCGCCGATAACTGCACCGCGCTGAGGTCCACACATTCGCTCCCAGCTGACCGGTGGTCCGGAGTGGAGGATCATTTTGTCGTGCATACCCGGTATGACGTCCCGCGCCTTTCCCATCCCGGTCCAGTGCGGGCGCGCTGACAACAACGTTCCGAGGGCTTTTTTATTTATCGCGTCGAAATCCATCAAATATCCTGCCTGACGCCGATAAAGCAATAAACGTGCCAAGAGTACGAGTCGCGCAATGGCAAAATAAATTTATTCATTGCAACAATTTGGGCCGAACCGAATCAACAGGCGTTCGCAATGAGGCTACCAATTTGTCGTTTTTGGCAATGAATACTACCAATTCGTATGTAGGCGGCGAATAAGGTCGCAGATTCCGTTGCACCTCGTATCACGATCGAATCGTTGAAACAACGATATTATGTCTTCTCGTCGCCTTGCAGATCCGAGATACTCTCGTCCGGGAACGAGACCGTTTCCACGTAATCCACGAGAGTTAAGTCCGCCTCTCGCCCGATCCTTGTGCTATATTGCGCCGGGTACAGCCGAATCAAAAAGCAAAATAGGAGTAGAGTTACCGTGATTGAACGAACGGAAGGCATAAGAGTTCTCGACGAAGTGTTTTACTTTTTGCCTCGACCCCTCCGGTATCTATTCCGACTTAACGGTGTATACGACAAAATTCTTGCCGGAACGATCCGGGACTCCGGAGATCTTTATGACGAACTACCCAAGTGGATGCTGAGATTTCAAGACGCCGACTACTCTCAATTGGCGGATGCGCTTTCTGAGATGGTCGATGCCCGCGGGACTATCGTCCAGGTGGGTTGCGGCCGCGGCGACCTCCTCATGCGACTCGCAAACCATGTCTCCGGACGGATCGTCGGAATTGATCGCTGTCCTGGAATGGTCAAGGCGGCGAGACGGAGGATCAATCAGTTTCCCAACGTGACCGTCGTAACCCAACGGGTAGGCAACTACAACTTTGCTGAGGCAGCTCCCGTTTCCGCCGTTATCATGAACAACTTCTGGGGGATACTATCGCCAGCCGAATCGAAAGAACTTCTCATCAAAATACATGACGTACTGATTCCTACTGGAAGAGTTGTCATCGGAAAATGCGGGCTTTCAGATGGATCGAATGACTTGTCTGAATCACAAAAGAGAGCGGCCGAGGAACTGGGCTTTTACCTCGCATATCCTCGTTTTATGGATTTTGATAGTTGCGGCTTCTTACAGCAGGTCGTAAGCATGGACGGCGGATACTACTTCATACTTACTAAGAAATAGGACTGGTACGTCCGGCTTGCCGTTTTTAGCGGCACGGATCTGCCAGGACTCTATGCTCGATACGTTTATATCGCGATTCCACTTCATAGGCACTTGACTACAAGTCTGGCTCTGTCGGTAAAAACGACTACGAGTGTCCGGGGCCCAAGAACGTCTACGGAGCTTTGTGACTCCCGCGCCCGCCCTTCGGAACCGTCCACTTCCGGATATTCGTTGTATATAAATGGAGTTTTGTGTTGTAAATATGTAAAAAAAAGTGTTTAATAATCTATAACACACCTTATAGGAGGCTCCATGACTGACAATCGATCGATGGTTATCGAACAAAAGGTTCGAGCAGAGTCGTTCGCGGCTGATTGGCCAAAAATCGTAGGATCTCTGGCAGAGGCCTTTCGCCTGGATCACCAAGAACGATCTTGGCTGGAGGCGAAGAGCATCGCGCAGCTCATCGCGGCTATCCCGTATCTAGCAGGTTGTGAGCAACCGACCCGAACCGCCGTCGCGCACGTCGGGACATACCTATTGTCGGTGCAGGCAACCAAACCGTACTTCAATGCGGATCCTTCCGACGATGGGGACATCCTGGACCGTCTACGTCTCATAATGAACTTCCGCGGTGGAGACCGCCGTGTAATCGATCGCGGAATGGCGCTAATCGGATTGACTATGATTGAAGACTACAAACGTGACACCTACATAGACGGCGTTCTCGGGAAGTACAATCCAGTCGCGTCGGAAGCGTTTGACTACGACGCAACCAAAGCCCAACTAATGGACCTGTATCAGAAGGTCGACTATCCGGCTATGGACGCGATTTTTGGCCCTGACAGCCCCGTTTCACCTCAGGGATTCTGGGGAAAGTAGTCGGAACTATAGCGGAATAACGACCGAATAGGAGCAATATCATCGTCGGAGCGACTGCTCGGCGCAGACGATTACAACGCAGAATCGGGATAATAATTGCCGCTGCGTCCGCCGCAGTTGCTCCGGTCGGTTTCGGCTATTTACTAATATCGCTGGATTATCGACCGGTAGAGGCGTTTACCGATCTGATCGTCTGGGTCCCGCTGCTGTGGGTCCTGATTGGTCTCGCGACGAGTTGGGTTATCGGGCCGATCGGGCAATGGATACAGGTTCTTATTTTCTATAGCGCAGCGCTGCTAAACGCGCTCACCGTTTCGTCCGGAGACCTCACCAGTTTGCTCTTTGTTGGATTAACGTTTGGTTTTTTCGAATGGTATGAGTTGGCTCGGGATCGGAGATTCGGCGTCTACGTGATTGGCTTGGCGATCTACGCGACGTTTGTATTCGCCGGAATACGACGACAAGAAACGACTGATCTCGTACCGATGATTCACTGGGCATTAGGCGCGATTACCGTTCTGGCAATGTACTGGACGATGTTTCGGGCCCGAGCTGAACAGGAACGCGATGCACGAGAGGAACTTGAGGAGACGGTCGCTACCAGGACGATTCAACTACGAGGCGCGCTTGAGGAGTCGGAGAGTTTCCGGCGCCGGAACGCGACGCTTCTCCAAGAGCTTAATCACCGTACAAAAAATAATCTCCAATTGATCGCCAGCCTCATCTCATTGCAACAGACCGGTACATTCGGTCGAGCCCACGCACCTGACCGATTGCTCGACACGATTCGACATAGGGTGCTTGCGATGGCAACCGTTCATGAGCTGCTCCATCACTCTGATCAATCAACAGCTGTTCCGCTTTACATGTTTACTCGAGAACTCGCCGATGGCTTCATGAAATCCGGGATCGTCGACGAGATAGAGCTCGATGTAGAAGGTATTGAAGATACGGCCGTTGACATGGACTTCGCCGTGCCTTTGGCGTTGGTACTCAACGAACTGGTTACCAACGCCGCCCAACACGCGTCTGAACCTGGAGAGTCGTCCCGAGTTCGAATCCAGGCTGGACGGCAAGAGAACGTGCTCCAACTAAGCGTGATTGACTATGGAAGAGGGATGCCAGAAACGTTTGCGCTGGATTCGATAAAAACTTCCGGACTAAAGATTGTGAGGGCCCTCGTCGGTCAACTTGATGGAGAGTTGGAAATGAAGCGGAGTCCGAGTACGACGTGGGAAATCACCATTCCGTTGCCCACGCTCAAACGTTGACCGAGGTGCACTTAACTGCCGGGATGCCGTTTGTCGGGTGGGGTATCCGCAGGTAACGACGCGCTATTGTCACGCCGCCGCGTGATAGTATTGCGACCGTCAACTACTTCGTAGGCCGCACGTTCGCCCGATCGGATTGCCCCCTCGATATACCCGGCGAATAGCGATGCCGTTTCCGTACCGGCGAAACGTATTCGTCCGTGAGCGCGGCCGAGCGCAGCGCCGAACGTCGTCAGAGTTCCCGGCGGAAGCGACCATCCGTACCCACCGACGGTGTATGGATCTACCGCCCAGTGTGCGTCGAAGTAGGCAACAGGGTCGGACGCCCTATCGCCAAAATATGCCCGTAAGTCGTTGACGATGAGACGTTTACGTTTGGCGTCCGTAAACGCTGAAAACTCTTTCGCTTTTGCCGGCTCCACGTAGCAGGACAAGGCGCCGTACGCGACGCCCGGCGGAGTTGCATTCAGAACGTTTGCCGCCCATCGATCGGAATCACCTGCTGCCATACCGGATAGATCCGATTCGGCCCAGAACGGATTCTCGTAAACAACCAAAGCCGAACTCAGGCGTCCAAGTGTGAAATTTTGCATCAGTTGTTCATGGCGCGTCGGTAGCGCGGGTTCATATACGATTCTTCCTGCCAACCCGGGGGGAAGCGCGACTATTACATCGTCAGCCCGGTACTCGCCGCGATCGCAGCTGACTACGATAGATCCCGCATCAGCGCGTATACGCCGGACGGGCATGTTGAGGACGAGTTCGTCGCGGAGTCCTTCGGCCATACGCGTCGCGAGTTGATGGGCGCTTCCGCATACAAGTTTGGAAAGCAAGCCGCTCTCAAAGTCGACTGCGTTTGCCATGCCTTCGCTCGTTCGGATGTACCAGAGAAAGGCCAACAGCGATACCTCGGTCGGCTCCGCGGCAACGAGTCCAACGCTCCACCCACGCATTTCCCTTAGCACGTCCGGATTATCGGTTTGGGTGCGAACGAAACTTTCGAGTGTTTGAGAATCCCAGATCGCCGCCTGTGCGGCATCCCACGGTCGCTCCGGATCGATCGCCCCGGCCGACGCCTCGAGTTCCGTCACGATCCGTTGGTACTCGTCTTGCGCTTTATCGGACATCAACGTTACCGGGTCGTCGTCGACCACGTGCATCGTACCATCGCGCTCGATAAGCGACGCTCCGGTCATTTGGTGTGAGTAGAGCGGAATACCGAGTTCCGCTGCAAGACTCAGAGCCCGCGTCTGATTTCCGCCGAGGTAGCGTCCACCGATGTCGAGGCGCATCCCACTTATCTCTCGGGAATCAACTCGCCCGCCGACGCGATCGCGCGCTTCGAGAAGGGCGACGGTGAGCCCGGCACGTTTAAGCGCCCGCGCCGCCGTGAGTCCCGAGAATCCGGCGCCGATGACAACGACGTCCGTCGCGTTGTACCTGTTCACTCCGAGACTCCTTGATCGCTCTGAGCTTCACCGAGCTCGGCGCGGTATTTTATCAATCCGGGAAACCTCCCGCCAAAAAATCCGGAGTGATAGGTGATGTGCCGTTCAAAATGGCGCTCGTACAGCCGTTGGGCGCGATCGTTGCCATCAACAACCATCACCCCGATCGATGCGTGACCGTCGCGGCGCGCTTTGGCTTTGCTCTCGCGCATCAGACGATCGCCCAAACCCCTTCCACGAAACTCTGGCAAAACCCCCACGCTCTCAATGGTCGCCTCGGCCTGAGCTTTCAAAAACGTGTCATCGCCGGCCCAGTCTTTTTCGTATTCGGCTCGAAAGTTGTTGATCGCATTCTGATCCCATCCCAACCGACGGGCGATGTTTGGGAGTTTTGTGAGTTTAACGATACCGCGCTCGCCGCCAACGTCGACGTACACCGCACACGCGGCAGCTGCGGTTCCGCCGATCTCGATAATGATAAAGTCCTCGACTCGTCCCCAGTTTGACGCGTCCTCGTCCAGCATCGCCTCCAGGAACCGCACCGTCGGTGTACCGGTCCCCTCCAGGTATTGATCCCAGATCGATCGCTCGAACGGCGGTATGGACGCAATGTGATCGATCTGCGCCAGGAAGCTCACGTCGGCGCGTGTAGCTTGGCGTACGGAAACTAACGTATTGCTTTTGTCGTTGCGTGATTGCTTCATCTTGTTCTACCTCCACAAATCAGGTATATTCACATACGTCGCGTATGCTATTGGGAAGATATTAACATACGTAACGTATGTCAATTAGATTTTGCACGGAGTAGCGGATTTATGGGTAAAACGACGCGTACACGGCGGTCTCGGGCGGATATGATTCATGAGACGACGGAGAAGTTGTTAGGTGCGGCGCGGCGTTCCTTTACCGACGTAGGATTTGGCGCAACGTCCATGGACGCGCTCTGCGCCGAGGTCGGATTGACGCGGGGTGCGCTGTACCATCACTTCGGCGGCAAAGAAGGACTGTTTGAGGCTGTTGTGCGCCAGATCGACGACGAAATCGTCGCCAAAATCCGGACAGTTTATCAAACGATAGACGACCGGTGGGAGGCTTTTTGTCAGGGTTGTCTAACCTACATTCGTTCGGCGCTTGAACCCGATGTTAGTCGCATATTGCTTCAGGAGGCTCCCGCCGTCATGGGCGAACGGGCCCGTCAATTGGATGCCGAGGGATCCGTCGGCCCGATCACCGAGTTGTTGGCGGGGTTGATGGACGCCGACACTATCGTTCGTTCCGATCCCGAAGCACTCGCCCGCATGTTAAATGGCGCGATGCTTGACCTGGCGATGTGGATCGCATCGAGCGATGATTCCAAAGGGGTTGCCGGGCGTGCGGAGGCGAGCTTTGCGACACTTCTTCAGCGGCTGAAGATTTGATTACAACTCTTTTATCATCCGATAAAGGGCGTTGGGGATAATCCGCGCCCTCGGCCACCCATACTCGATATCGAGTCCGAAGCGTTTGTACAAACCGATCGCGCCTGTGTTCTTGGCGGCGACATCGAGCGAAAACCGCCGCGATCCCGCGTTCCGGGCGCGCTCTTCCATCGCCGTCAGCAAGGTCGAACCGATCCCCCGCCCTCGATAGCTGCCGTCAACTCCGACGTAGTGCAGGTAGAAGTCACCATCCTCGTGGGTGTCGAGCGCCCGAAACATGCCGCTGAGCAAAAGCCCAAACGCCGCGACGCGCAACGCTCTCCGACCGGCCGCCGTCGTCAACGCTTTATGGGAGAACTCGTGGTGCTCCTCGGCCGTATAGCCGGACGCCATTCCGACAACGACACCGTCTATCTCCGCGAACACCGTGTTTTTGTACGACATGTCGTTTCCGGGATGGACGTAGGTTGCGGCAATAATCTCCTCCGGTTGTGGGCCGAGAATGAACCTAAACAGTCCCTCGGTGATCTCCAGGACGTAGCGGCCAAAAAGACGCCCCTCATCGATCGTCGGCGCGGCGGCTCGAATAACGACATCACTACTCATGACATCCTCCGTGGTCGATGCGAGGCGAGTCTCGGCATCAAAAACCGGATTCGCCACCATGCGTGCTTGGAACTTTACCCTTTACCACGATTGTAGCATCGAATTTCGTCGTCCCGGAGCGAGAATGATCTTCTTTCTATCGTAGCGAGTAGGGTAAGAGGATTGGTGTGGGATTCCCCGGATATCCGGTCTCGTGATAGGCGATGAGGAAACCGGTCATTTCCCTCACCGCAAGCGGCCATGGACGGAGACGGACTTCGCCGCCGTCGTTTATAGCGATCTCGATCGTTCGGGTCGCCCCCGTCGTATGATCGACGACGACCTCTCGCGATACCGATGACCGTTCCTCAAAACAAAACAGAAACGATATTGAATCACAGACCGCGGTAATCGAATCGGCCGTTTCGAACGCGCCGTGATCCAGTCCCGTCCGGGCGACGTTTTCCGCGATTACCTCGTCGAACTCGCGGACAAGTTCTTGGGCCGCCGGAGAGGTTTTACCGGATACTAAACGCCTGATGTGGGTAAGGGCGATTGTATCGACGATCGGGTCAGGATGCCGTGCAGCGAGGCCGGCCCGTTGCATCGCCAACCAGGTCGCCGCGTCTGCCTCGCCTATACCGGCGGCATCCAACTCGCCGTAGCCACGGTCGTGGATTGCGACACCGAGGGCGAACGCATTGGGGTCAAGCTCAGGCGGCGCAAACGCGTCGTTACCCCAAAGATACGCGATCGCGCCCGCAAACCGAGCATGCTCGGCCTGCGGTACAATTATCGATCTATTGCGTGATCGAAACATCGATCCTCCTACGCAGCGACCGGTTGAGCCGGCGTTCCGACGGTTCGAACGCCCCGGATCACCAACCAGAGACTCATGGCGAGCTCAGAGACGAACGCCGGGACAAACACAACTGTATCAAATATCGGGGCAAAACGCTCGTAATCGAGGAGGACCGTTCGCGCCATGCTGTCCGTGAGGTACCCAAGCGCCGCCACCAAGAGGAGTGCACCCAGGATCGTCGGAAGGTATTCGGCGCGGATAGTCAGATAGCCGACAAATGCGAGACTAACGCCAAAGAAGACTAATCCGAGGGCATATCCCGTGTCGTGGGCGTTGGCAAAGAACAGAGCCAGCGCTTCGGCGGTACCACCAGCGAGCGGCGCGAGATAGGGGGCACCACCGACCAGTTCAAGAACGAGGTACAGGTTGAGAAGGTTTATCCCGAGGATCATCGCCTGGGTGAGGCGGAACGCCGCGGCTATCGCGGAAAGCGTCGCGCTCACCGGTTTAAGGATCTGGTAAAAGAGGATCGCGAGGAGGATATCGCTCACAATCATCACCAAGTCCGCGACGATGCCGATGCGAAAGAGCCCGGGGGCCGCGCCGATTTGTGACGCGGTGACGAGCGCGTCACCAGGGACGATGAGCGAAGTCCTCACAAAAAACTCGGCAACGATTCCAGAAATAAACAGAGTGAGGTACACGACGCCGGCCAGGCGCGCCGTCGCCTTTATCGTATCGTTTGATTGGATAACGTTCATACGGATTCTCCTTGTTTTGATATACGGTTGATTTGGTCCGGGCGAACGGTCACGACGATTTTGCCTCCTGCGTGTCCGTCGGCGAGTAGGCGCATCGCCTCGGGGATATCGGTAAGTGGGTACGTCGTATCGATCAGCGGGCGGATCGTTCCGTCGGCGACAAATCTCGCGAGTGACTCGAGATCGGCGGTATTCGGTTTCATCATATGGAAGGCAAAGCGGGAACGAGAGAGCATCGTTCGCATCATGAGCGGACCTGTTCCGCCGGTCATAACAAAGCGACCGCGGGGAGTGAGGATACGCGCGTACTCGTCGATCGTACGATGGCCGTTTACAGCGTAAACGACGTCGTAGCGCGTCGCTTCTCTCGTAAAGTCGGAAGCGCGATAGTCGATGACGCGCTCAGCACCGAGGGCGTACGCCTCAGCGACGTGTGACGGTCCGACGACGGCGGTGACCCGACCACCGAGCGCGCGCGCGATTTGGATGGCGAACGAGCCGACTCCTCCCGAGGCGCCCTCAATGAGGATCGATTCCGCCGGGGCAAGGGTCGCGACATCCCGAAGGGCCTGAAGCGCGGTCACGCCGGCGGTCGGAATCGCAGCCGCATCGACAAAGTCCACATCGCCCGGAATAAGAGCGATCGCAGCCGCATCGACCGCGACGTACTCTGCAAACCCGCCGCGCCCGTGTATCGACAGGTCACCAAAGACGCGGTCGCCCGTCTCAAAGCGATCGATGCCCGCTCCAACTGCCACAACGCGTCCGGCGATGTCGGATCCTGGGATCGTCTGCTTTGGCCGGAACAGCCCGCCGGTAAGCCGCATAAACGCAGGCGCACCGCGGACCGCAAGGAGATCGGAGCGATTTATCGACGTGGCGATCACTTCGACGAGGACTTGTCCCGGACCGGGCGCCGGACGGTCGCGCTCGAGCGGTCGTAGCACCTCGGGACCGCCGTATCGGATAAAAGAAATTGTGTTCATCGTTGTTCCTCCGTTTCTTCCGTGATCGATAGCAATGGGATGCCGAGGTCACGAATGAGTTTGATCGTTCCGTGGAGTGCCGCTTGATCGACGACCGGGCCGACGAGCGTCGTATTGCCGTCGCCGTCTTTCGTGATCGCGAAGCCGGTGAAGAACCGTTTCCACTCCTCGTCGATTTGTCCCTGAATGCGAATTTGATAATGAGCGTATTCCTGCACCGGGCCTCCTTTCCACTTCATCGTGAGAACGAGGATAGCGACGGGACGAGCGATATCCGTAGAGACAAAAGTTCTGTTTTTAGTACTGTTTTGCTCAGATATGCGGGTGCCGGTCCGCTGTTACTCGATAATACCGAGGTCCCGGGCGCACGCGACCGCCTCCGTGCGACGCGAGACGCCGAGTTTCTCGAATATCCGATAGTTGTGGCCTTTGATCGTACTCTCGGACACAAATAGGCGCTCGGCGATCTCGACGTTTGACAGGCCGTCGGCAATCAACACGAGGACCTGGCGTTCCCTTCGGCTGAGCGGATTCGTCGATCCGCCGGTCGGACCACGTACGCTGTCGCCGCGGCGACCGTCGAGAAAAGAGAACAGGCGATCGGAGAGGGCTGGGCTAACTCCCGCGATAGAAGCGCTCTCGAGGAGCGGGCGGATGAGCGGTCCCTCGTCGAGCACGAGACGAATTGCCCCTTCATCCTCGATTAGCTCGAGGATCGGCGTCAAAAGCTCAGCCGCCGCCGCTTGATCACCGGACGCTACCCACGCGATCGCGAGAAGAATCGCAGCTTCCGTTTGGCGATCGATCCACGCCTTTTCGCGCATCTCTCGTTCGAACGGTCGGAGGATCGCGATCGTTCGATCGACGTCGCCGCGATGAAGTGCGCATCGCGCCGCGTTTATCGGTCGGGCCGCGGCCATTGTGGTCGCCTCCCCGAGACGATCGCCCGCAATCAACGCGCGGATACGAAGATCGACGAGCGCGTCGCGGTGCTGGGTGTACCCGCACCGCTCGATTTCTGCCGCGAGGTCCTCGAGCGCTCGTAGGGCGAGTCCAATCTCGCCGCGGGCGAGCGCAACGCGGGCGAGGGCGATCTCGGCGAAAATATGACTATCGATTCCCTCGATCTGGCGGGCCAGGTCGGCACCGCGCCGGAGCGATTGTTCAGCCCCCGCCAAGTCGTCGCGGAGGTAGGCGATGCTTCCCTTTCCAGTATGGGCGACACAGGTAATCGGGAGCGAGGGATCGGCTGCGAGCGCAAGAACACGGTCGTACCCCTTCCCGGCGTCGCGCAGGCGGAGATCGGACTCGTCGATCATCGCGAGTCCGGTGAGGGCGAGTATCTCGATATGGGTGTTCTGGGTTTGGTGGCACATCGCGATCGTGTCGCGGTAGGCCGTCCGGGCGTCCGATCTGTTTTGACTAAACTGGTACGCCACGGCCAGCGTACGCGTCACCGCCGTACGGACGTACAGCGCGTCGTGCTCGAGAAGTTCGAGGGCGCGCTTCGATTCGGCAACTATCGTCTCCGTCTCGTATTCATTGGCGGCAAGCATCGCGCGGAGCGCGGCGATTTGCCCGGTAGAATTATGTGACCGTCCGGTGTCTGCTGTTGCCGCGCGAGCAAGCGCATCGGCGGCGGCCCGGCTTCGATACGATATCCATCGCGCCCAGGCGAGGTGGATCCAGAGCTCAGGTTGTGAGTCCATCGTTGTTTCATCGAGTGATTCCAGCCAGTCCACGACTCGGGCGGTGACGCCGTTCGCGTACATCGGCGTCGATCCGTATCCCAAGACGTGGAGAGCGAGATCAACGTCGTTTGCCTCAATTGCGTGACGAAACGCCTCAGCGCTGTTGTCGTTCTCGAGTAGCCATACTGCGGCCCGGCGGTGGAGCGGGGCGACATCCTCCTCGATCCGGCGTCGCAACAGGTCGGCAAAGAGGTGGTGATAGCGATACCACTCCCGTTGAGCATCGAGCGCAACGACAAACAGATTGGCTCGTTCAAGCTGCTCGAGTACCGACTGACCGGAGTCTACTCCGTCGTCGACCACGGCGTCGCACAACGGGCCGCATAACGTCGAGAGGATTGACGTGCGGGTGAGAAATCGACGTATCTCGGGCGTCTGTTGATCGAGTACCTCCTCGGTCAGATAGTCAAAAATGTAGCGATGTGATGCCGAGAACGAGGAGACAAACGTCTCCGGTTTCTCCGTTGCGCGAAGGGTCAACGCGGCCATCTGCAGGCCGGCCACCCACCCCTCCGTGCGCTCCTCGAGGATCGAGGTGTGAGCCTCAGATACCTTTATCTCCATCGTTTGAGAGAAGAATGACGCCGCCTCGGTGACGGAAAAACGCAGGTCGTCGGCGCGGAGTTCGAACATCTGGTTCCGTGCCCGCATTTGAGCGAGCGCCACTCCGGGATCCTCCCGACTTGTGATTATGACGTGACAGTCACGCGGGGCATGCTCGAGGAAGTAGGCGAGATGACCGTCTATCGTCGCCGACTCGAGCGCATGGTAGTCATCGAGTACGATCAGGATCGGTCCGCCGGCGGCGGCAATCTCGTTAATGAGCGATACAAGGAGCGTTTGTGTCGCGGTTCCTTCCGCCGCACGAATCGTGTTGAGCGTCCTCGAACCGACACCATCGTAGGCGGCGATGAGAGCGGAGCACAGGTAGCTGAGAAAGAGCGTTGTATTGCCGTCGTCCCTATCGATCGAGTACCAGGCAACGGGACCACCATAGCGGACGATCCATTCGATAACGACGGTCGTTTTACCAAATCCGGCGGGCGCCGATATCAATGCAAGGCGTGTCCCCATGATCTCGTCGAGTCGGTTCATGAGCTGTGGCCGTGCGACGGTTTGAGACCTCAGTCGCGGTATCGAGATCTTCGTCTGTAACAGCTGGTCCGCCACTATCCGAGTATAGCAAATCGATCGGCCGTCGATTTATTCGTTTGCCCCGACACGTTTTACCTCGGGCCGGAGAAGGACTCCAACTCTTCCACCGTTCGCGGCCATTCGTCCTTCAAGAGCCGTGAAAGGACGCGATCCTTATAGACGACGCCTTCGGTCTGACAGGTCGGACAGTAGTCACACTCGTTCTCGGCGTAGCGAATGCGCTGAATCGGCGTCGCACAGCGGGGACACGGCTCTCCAAACTTCCCGTGCACCGCCATATCGGGAAGAAAAGCGGTCACTTTCCGCGGCCATTCGCCATTCCATTGCTCGCGCAAGCGTGTCCGCCAATCCGCCAGCGTCTTTGTCGTTGCATCGAGGAGGAGGCGCGCGCCGTCGCGGTCAAGCGAATGGGTTCGGGCCAGCGGTGACATTTGTGCCTCAAATAGAATCTCATCCGAGTAGGCGTTGCCGATTCCGATAAGCACCGTCTGGTCGGTAAGAAAACGCTTGAGCGTGCGATTGGCGCGTTGCGTGAGTTCAAAAAACGATTCGGCGTCGAGCGTAAACGGATCGGCACCGCCCGGATGGTACGTGGCAAGGGCGGCGCGACCTTGGACAAGGTGGAGCGACGCACGGCGTTTGGAACCCGCCTCGGTAAGCTCAAGCACACCGGTTTCAAATGCAAATCTGGCAAGCGTCGTCTTTCCGCGTCGTGATCGCGCAGGTGCCGCCTCAACCGCCGTGACTCCCTCGCGCCACGAGAGCCTGCCGGCGATCATGAGGTGAACTACCGCAAAAAGCTCAGCTCCGCATTCGATCACGATTCGCTTCGCGAGTGTCGAAATACCAGCGACCTTGACTCCCCGAAAATCGTCGACCCCAGGTTGGACGGTCCTCAGGAGAAACGGATGATCGATCACGATGCGGTGTAACGTCTGACCGACAACGGTGTCGCGAAGCAGATCTGCGTAGTTCTCGATGTCCGGATACTCCGGCATACGGACATCATTTCCGATTTTTGCCGCGTACACCACCCCGATCGATATCGTTTACACTTGAGAGCACACACATTGAGCGGGGGTAGACAAATGGACGTACGGGGCACACCGGTTGCGACAAGGCTTGTGGTCAGTATCTGGCTCCTTGTTCTTGCACCGATTGTCATTCTCTTTTTTCTCACGCGAATGATCGTTACGGACGACGCGTTTGAACGTCAGGAAGCGCAGCTGCGCAGTCGCGCCAAGGCGGAACTGCAGATGATCGTGTCTGGATTCGAACGAGTTTCGGAGAAGACGCGATCCGATCTTGTGTTCGCCCGTTATGTCATGAGGTCACGCGGGCCCGCAACGATGAGCGACGAGGAGACGCTTACGATCGAGGCGATTAATCAGATTACCCGTGATAGCTCAACCGTTACGATTCCGCGCATGGAGATTGGGCGGACTGCGATCGCGTTTGATTACGAAATCGTCGACGAAATCCAATCCTGGATCGGTGGCACGGCGACGATCTTCCAAATGATTCCCGATGGCATGCTCCGGATCTCCACCAACGTCCAGACCCTGGCTGGGACGCGCGCGGTTGGAACCTATATTCCGACCGATTCTCCCGTGTACCAAACGGTTTCCGCCGGCGAGAGATATTATGGCAGAGCGTACGTCGTCAACGCCTGGTACATCACCGCATACGAGCCGATCTTTGATGCCGACGGCGCGGTTATCGGGAGTTTGTACGTCGGCGTACGGGAACGCGCCTATCAGGATCAGCTTCTCGCGGCGATGGCCGACGTCAGAATTGGCGCGTCGGGATATATCTTTGTCCTTGATGAGGACGGCGCGTATGTCCTCTCGCTCGATCGAGCGCGCGACGGCGAGAATATCTACGACGCCCAGGATGCCGGCGGAAACTTTTTTATCCGCGAGATGATCGACGTGGCTCGTGTACTGGAGGGCGACGACACCGCGATCTCTTATTATCCCTGGCAGAATATCGGTGAGGCCCGTCCCCGCGATAAGCTGGCGTCTCTTGTTTATTTTGAACCGTGGCATTGGACGATCGGGATAAGCGCGTATCGCGACGACGTTCTCGCGAGCGTTCAGACCGCCTCGCGCGCGATCCTTCTTGTTGCCCTTACGTTTGTCGTTGTCGGATTTGTGGTCGCCCTGCTCATCGCCCGAACGGTATCTCGTCCGCTTCGGGCGCTTACCGATACGTTGACAACGATATCGGAGGGCAATCTCACGACGACAACTCCGTACTCGAGCCGGACGCTCGAGTTTAATCAGTTAAAAACCACGCTCGAAACGGTTCTTCTCGTCAACCTTCGGTCGACCCTCAAGGAAGTTCGCCGGACATCGATTCAGGGTAATCAACTATCAGATACGCTCACCGATGATAGCCGCAAAACTTCCGCTTCCGGTGCCGCGGTCACGGCGACGGCAAATGGAATTCAGGTCGAACTCACCAAGCTCGCCGGAAAGATAAAGAACGTTGAAAATGCGATCGAGCAGATAAACGCAGGTATCGGTCGTCTCAAGGGCAGGATCGAAAGCCAGACCGTTGCGGTCACCGAGAGCTCCGCTTCGATAGAGGAGATGGCCGCCTCGATCGACAACGTTGCGGCGATCGCCCGACGGGAAAGCGAGTCATCTCGCGAACTTCTTACGCAGGTAAGCCGCGGAGAGAGCGCCCTTGCCGAAACCGACAAGAGTATCGGAGACGTATCGCAGTACTTTGAATCGATCCAGGAGATGGTGACCGTGATCGACTCGATTGCCGCGAGTACAAATCTCCTGGCGATGAACGCGGCGATCGAGGCGGCACACGCGGGAGAAGCCGGACGAGGATTTGCGGTCGTGGCCGACGAAATCCGGAAGCTCGCCGGCGATACCGCGGAAAACGCCAAGAACATCGCGACCACGATCAAAGACGTAATTTCCGGTATCGAACGTTCAATTGCGACAAGTCGCGCGAGCGGAGAGGTGTACGGGGCGATCTCCGCCCAGGCGCAGACGTTTGTCCACGCGTTCGAAGAGATATCAAGCGCGACAATCGAGGTTTCACAGGGCACCCGACAGACGCTCGACGGTGTCGCGGAGCTTCGTGATTCGTCCCAGGAGATCACCGATACCTCTGGAACGATCCAAACGAGTTCCGATGAGATTCGCGCCTCGATCGTCGATATTTCGCAGACGATCGATACGGCGGTGACCGACTACAGCGGCATGGAAACAGCGCTTAACGCGATCGAATCGGCGCAGAAAGAGATGGAACGACTCAGTTCCGAAAACTCGTCCCTCATGGGTAATCTCATGCGCCAGATCGAGTTTTTCAAGATCCTCTGCGAGGAAGAGGAAAAGCTCGACGAGGGCTGCGTCGACGATTGAATCGCCGCGCAGTATTCGTGTCATGTCGCCGGTAGTTGGGATCGCGCCATCTCCGTTGGAGGCGAGCCCGCGACGCGTTTTATATCTGTACAAAGCGTCGGCCAATATGCAAATATGGCGGGGTGAACGGCAGCAAAACGCTTGACATAAGACCCTCTGCGTGTAAAAGTAAGGTAAGCCTAACTTGTTAAGGCGAATCAAACACCACTTGGAGGGTCACATGACCGTATCTCTTTTCCGCTTTCCGGCACACCGGTTGGCACGGGTCGTCATATGCGCGGGTATTCTCGCGCTCATCGCAGTAGTTTCGCTGGCCGCCGGCGGAAACGCCGAAGATGCAGACGATGAAGGCTTGTTCATCGTCGCGACGACGGGACACATCGCCGACGCCGTTGCCGAAATCGCTCCCGACGCCGAGATCTTTACGGTAGTCGGACCCGGGCTCGATCCACACACCTACGAGGCGAGTACTCAGGATATCGAGCAGTTTCGTAATGCCGACATCCTTTTCTGGAATGCGCTGAACCTCGAGGCGCAGATGGCCGACGCGATTATGGCCCTCGGGGACAGCCAGCTAGGCGTCGGCGATCTCGTTCCCGAGTCGATGCTCCTGCCCTTTGAGGGTGAGTTCGATCCGCATATCTGGAACAGCACGGAGATCTGGAGCATGTGCGTCCAGTTTATGGCCGACAAACTCGCCGAAATCGACCCCGACGGTGCCGATGCGTATCAGGCCAACGCCGCCGCCTATATCGCCGAGATAGAGGCGATGGACGCCTACGCACGCGAGACCCTTGGCGCGGTCCCCGTCGACAGTCGGACGATCGTCTCCGGGCACGACGCCTTTAACTACTTTGCCGATGCCTACGGCTTTGAGGCCTTGGCGATTGAGGGAATCAGCACCGAAGACGAGGCGAGTATTCAGGATCTTCGGGAGTTGGCCGACTACGTCGCCGATAATCAGGTAATTGCGATTTTCTTCGAGAACATTACCAATCCACAAGCAACTGAGGCGCTCCAGGAAGCCGTAGCGTCGCGTGGTTGGGATGTCGCGATCGCGGAGGAGACGCTCTTCTCCGATTCTTTGGGTGATTCCGCGCCGCAGGACACGTATCTCGGTTCGTTCCGACATAACGTGGACACGATCGCGGAAGCCTTGGGAGCACGCTAATGATGGAAGCCCTCGTGAACGCTTGCGATGTATGCAAGCTGTCGGTTGCCTACCGCGACAAACCGGTACTCCATAAAATCGATTTCCAATGTCCGCGTGGCGTGATCATGGGAATTGTCGGACCAAACGGCGCCGGCAAGAGCACGCTTATGAAGGCGCTGGTCGGGCTTATGCCGGCCATCCACGGATCGGTTGAGTTTTTCGGTAAGTCGTTTAAGGCGGTTCGACATCGCGTGGGCTATATGCCACAACAGAACAGCGTTGACTGGGACTTTCCAACAACGGTGTTCGACGTGGTGATGATGGGTACCTACGGCGGGCTGGGGTGGTTTCGACGCCCCGGCGTCGCCGAGCGGCTCCGAACGGAGCGCGCCCTTGAGCATGTTGGGATTACTGATCTCGCGGATCGCCAGATCGGCGAGCTTTCCGGCGGTCAACGCCAACGGACGTTTCTGGCGCGAGCCCTCGTCCAGGAGCCCGAGATCTACTTTATGGATGAGCCGCTCCAGGGAGTCGACGCCAAGAGCGAGCGCGCGATCATCGACGTCATGCGGGGGCTCAAAGAGCAGGGTAAGACGATCGTTATCGTCCATCATGACCTGGCGACGGTGCGCGAGTACTGCGACTGGGTTACCCTCCTCAACGGTAGTGTTGTCGCCTCGGGACCGGTTGATATGGCCTTTACCGAGGAAAACGTCCGTTCAACCTACGAACACGCGAGCGCCCTCCTCGCGTTTGGCGTCGAGAACTAATGGATTCCGGACTCCTCGACCTCCTCACGGACCATACCGTACAAATAGTGTCGGCCGGATCGGCGATTATCGGTTTTGTCGCCGGTTCACTCGGCTGTTTTGCATATCTACGGCGTCAGAGCCTCGTTGGTGACGTCGTCTCTCACGCCTCGCTTTCAGGCATAACGATAGCGTTTATCGTGGGGGCAGCGCTCTTTGGCGGTGTCGGTCGATCGATGCTTGGGCTTTTGATCGGCGCTTCGATTTTTGGCACGATATCGGTGCTCTTCTCGGCTATGGTAACCCGCTACAGCAAAATCAAACCCGATACGGCCATGGCAGTCGCGCTCGCTTTATTTTTTGGGGGCGGGCTGACGTTGATGCGGGTCATCCAGAGCGGTCCGTACGAAGGTAAGGCGGGCCTCGATAGTTACATATTTGGTCAAGCCGCCGCGATGACGCGAGCCGACCTGCGTGTCATCATGGTATTCGGGGCGCTCGCCGTGATCCTGATGGCGCTCAACTGGAAAGAGTTTAAAGTCTATACCTTTGATCCGGCGCTCGCCGAGATGCTCGGATTCCGTGGTGCAATCGTCGAGCCGTTGATTCTCGCGACGATCGTTATGGCGATCGTTATCGGTCTAAAGGCCGTCGGGATCATTCTTATGATCGCCTTTGTTATCGCGCCGCCGTCCGCCGCCCGGCAGTGGACCCATAGCCTCGGCGGAATGGTTATCCTCTCCGGCGTATTTGGAGCGGTGGCCAGCGTCGTCGGTTCATTGGCGAGCGTAATCGTCGGCGACGTTCCGACGGGTCCTGCGATCGTCTTAACCTTAAGCGTTATCGTGGCGTTTTCGCTGCTATTTGCGCCGCATCGTAGTATCGTGTTGCGCGAAATCCGTATCGCTCGCCAACGGCGACGCCTGATACGCGAGCTCCACCAGGAAGACGAACGCGAGGCGGAGGTCAGTTCGTGAGCTATCTGACCGGTATTGCCCTTCTCGCGGTGGTCACTGCCGTTACCTGTTCGCTTCCCGGCGTTTTCCTCGTGCTTCGCAAAAACGCGATGATGACCGAGGCGGTCAGCCACGCGATCGTTCCGGGAATCGTCTTAGGTCTCGTCGTCACCGGAACGCTGGATTCGCCGTTGCTCATTGTGGCCGCATCACTCACCGGACTCGTTGTAGTTCTCGGTACGGAGTACCTGCAACGTACCGGCCTCCTTGAAGGTGATGCACCACAAGGTCTGATCTTTCCGGCACTTTTTGGTTTGGGCGTGATCATGATCAGTCTCGAGTTTGCCAACGTCCATCTCGACGAACATGTAGTCCTCGCGGGCGATCTCAACATCGCCGGATTTGTACATATGTACGTAGGTGGCGTATCGATCGGACCGCGTTACCTCTACGTGATGATCACCGTTTTGGCCATGAACGTCGGGTTTCTCGTTTTGTTCTACAAAGAACTCAAGATTTCGACTTTCGATCCCGCGCTGGCGGATATGCTCGGCTTCAAGACACGCCGAATACACTACTTGTTTATGTTTCTGACCTCGATAACGATCACGGCGTCCTTTTATGCGGCCGGATCGATACTCACCGTCGCGCTGATGGTCGCTCCTCCGGCAACCGCGTATCTGGTGACAAACCGGCTCAAGTACACGATCCTCGTCACCGTTGTCGTCGCCGTTGTTACCTCTATCGCCGGATTCTTCCTCGCCTACGTTCTCGACGCGGCAACGTCGGGCGGAATGGCGTTTTTCTGCGGGCTCGCGTTTCTTCTGGCGTTTTTCTTCGAAATGGCTCGCCGCTCAAAGCGGGTCAGAATTCTTCGCGCTCATGCGCGCCGATCGGTCTGACCCGCGTCCGGCATGTGCGTAGTCGTACTACGCAGAGTGAGCATGTTCCAGCAAGCGTTCCTTCACGTCGAAGCGCTCCGGTAAAGGCGTGGCGGCCAGCTCTCGAAAGGACTTGGTGCCAAACCACCCGCGCGCTTTCCACCACTCGTACTCGAACGTGGCATTGCGCGTCATCTGTTGCAGCACATTTCGTTTTGATCCCGTCTGTTCTAATCGCTTCTTGATGAGATTCACCAGGAACCGCGGGGGATCCGGCTGCCCCTCGATCGGGCCGTCGAGGATGTAGCGAATGGCGTGCATGCCGGCCATTTTTCGGCGCATCGCCTTAAACATCTTTTTGTTCCACGCGGTCGCCCTGGGGAACTTTCCGCCCCGAACGGTCCAGGCAACGCGCTGTGCCAGCTTCCTGTACCGCGCCAACTCACTCGCTTTTCGCGGGAAGAGCCCGGAACTAAACGCTCCCGTCGCCGTAACCGGCCCGAACGATTGAATCCCATAGGTCGCAAGCATCTTCTCGAGGAAGTTTGCAGTCTCCTCGTGACCGTCGTTGGCGGTAGTGACCAGCGAGAGGCCGTACTTCCCGATCAGCGGAAACACGTGACACCAGGTAAACAATCGGTCGAGGAAAGCCTTCATTTGGGCGGATACTTGATTTGTGTACACCGGACTGGCGAGGATCAGCATGTCACAATCGACCATCGCGGCTTTGATACTGTTTATGTCGTCGTCAATCGGACAGGCGGCACCCCGTGTGCAGGCCCAGCATCCTCGGCACATCTGGATGTCATGCTTTCCGAGCGAGATATACTCACGTTCTACCGTTAGTCCTTCTTCCTCGACCATGTCGAGAAATCCATCAGCGAATGCCCTCGTGTTCGACGCCTTGTCGGCAGGACTTCCAAATACGGTTAGTACTTTGAACGGATTCTTCATATTCGTTCTCCTTTAACTTTGTCGTCTGTAGAGTGTTAAGCATTATTCGTGCCAACCACTAAAACCAGTAAGGAGAACGGCTTATCGCTGCTATCGTGCTTACCTATCGTCGTATTTGGCGATTCGACTTGTCACATGCGGTGTAGATCGCTGGGGTGCCGCGCGGCCCGGAGGCGACCGACGCGACACCCGCTGTTGGTTACCGTGCGTTTACAAACTCAGCAGCCCAGTCAAACGTAGCGCTGTCTTCGTACCATTTTGGCCAGTGATCGCACCACGCCGGGACCGTCACGTCGCGAACGCGATCCGTCGCCGGGTGGTACGGCTTGACGTCAACGATCGGCGATCCGTCATCGGCATCGATATATGCCAAGTTGATACGACCGTTTTCCCGGTCGATTCCGATGACGCCGCATACGGTCAACGCCAACGGATTGGGGCGTGCCGGCGACCGGGTCGCAAATACGCCCAGAGTCTCGGGAGCTCCCTGGTATGGTTGCGGAAAGGTCACCATCGACCGCGGTTGCGGGGCATCGAGTCGATCGCACCAGAATAGGACGTTGATGTAACTAAATCCGTCGAGGCCATCCAGACCGGCACGAAACGGTTCCTTGAGCTCCGCCGTAAACCCGCCCGCGGTCGCGCGGATAACCCCAATCGATTCCAACTTCATTTCTTCCATACAATTCCTCCTCGTCTTGCTTTGCCGGCGGTACCCACTGCGTTGCGGCCGTTTGCCCGGTACCCCCGACGCACGCCAGTATTAAACGTGGCCGTTTACGGAGTCTTGTCCTATCTTGCGCGGCGTTGTGCTAGAATTGCGAATTGAACGTTCGCGCCGCTATAATGTTTCGATTCTACTCAGGAGAAATGAGGGTAATTTGTGGCGATAGGCGTGAGAAGTGCAGGGACCGGCGATGTACCGTTTTTACGGGAAATGCTCTTTCACGCGATCTACTGGCGGGCGATTCAGAATAACGAAAATCCGCCACCCGGCGACGTACTTTCAATGCCGAACGTGTGCGTCGCCTACGAAGCCTGGGGTCGGCCGGGCGACACCGGGGTAATCGCAACCGATCACTCAACGTCGGTTGGCGCGGCGTGGTATCGGCTATACGAAGAAGAACGGTCGATAAGAGGATACCTGGATGACACCACTCCGGTTGTCGTGATCGCCGTGGCGGAGGGCTACCGGCGTCAGGGAATCGCCACCCTGCTCGTGGAGAAGCTGATCGAACAGGCGATCGCCCAGGGAGTTCCGCGCCTCAGTCTTATGGTCGCTGTCGATAACCACGCTTTTGGTCTTTATCGGAAATGCGGATTTGTTGTGTCGGCCGAGGTAGAAGACGCCCGACTTATGGTTCTCGACCTGTAGATTCGAGTTCTCGGACCGCGGCAGGAGTTACGCCTATAATGGTCGCATGAGGGCTTTTAGTCCGCTGGGGTTACTGGGACTCGTCGGCTTTACCGGGTTCGTGGTGACGGTCAAATGGAGGCAAAGACGATGAGCGAGATAACTCCACTTCCTGAACCTGACGTGGACTTCGACTTTCCTCTCATGAAAGCGTTGGAGAGGCGACGCACGATCAGAAAGTGGAGTGATGCGGAGATATCAACTCAGGATATCGCTAACCTGCTCTGGGCCGCGTGCGGGATTACGCAGCGGGGCACAAGACGGATAAAGAGTAAGCGAACCGCTCCATCAGCGTGCAACTCGCAGGAGATTCGCGTCTATCTGATCGATAAGAACGGCGTTTTCTTGTACGACGAGGAACGTCATGGGCTCGTCGAGCGCTCAGATCGCGATCTGCGTTCAATCATCGGTACCCAGAAGATGATGACAAAAGCGCCGATTGGGCTCGTTTTCGTCGCGGACCTGTCGAGAATGACCGCCCGAGCGCTCCAAAATGATGAGGCTCAGCGCTTCTCTGCGTGGGTCGATACCGGCTACATCAGCCAGAACGTCTATTTGTATTGTGCCGCGGCCAATCTTGGAACTGCCGCCCTCGCATGGATAGACCGAGACAGCTTGAGTAAGGAGATGGGATTGGCCGAGCACGAGAAAATCGTATTGACCCAGGTTGTCGGGTATATCGACACATAGTCTCGGCGTACGGCGGGGTCCGAGGCCGCGGAGAGATAACTTCTCCTGACGCCGCTCTCTCGCAAAAGTGGAGCACGTGGATACCAAGCTTCTTTCGCTAGTGTACGAGACCGTTCGCGACGCGTGCCGACAACCGACAAACGTTTTTGGTTTCGGAATTTGGACGCACCATCTTTGGCCAATGTTGGCGATCGCTGAGGAGTTATCACCCCTGCACGAGGCCGATCTCGAGATGGCGTTGTTATCGGTACTGCTGCACGACTATGCGGAGATTTCTCATGAAGAGTTTATTCAAGATCATCATATCCACGGTGCCAACGAAGCGCAAAAGCTACCGGCGTCTTATGGGTATCCAGATGAGCGAACTGCGATTGTTGAGGACGCGATTCGCGCCCACCGCGGAAGTGTCCCCGGGAACAAGACGTCCAACGAGGCGGCCTGTCTGGCCGATTGTGACGCGATCGCTCATATCCAGCAGTTTCCGTCGCTCTTTTTGTGGCCTATAAAGAGAGAGGACATAGAAGGCGACTGGATCGTCGGCAACAACGACGATCGTAGCGACGACTACAAATAGGTTTCGGCGAATGCGAGGACGAAAAGGCCGGGCAACCGCGTTAGTCGGCGACGTAGCGGCGGTACACCCTGATAAGTGGATCGACGTAGTACCAACGAGCCTCCAGCGCGTACTCGTCAATCTCGACACGCGCGAGGCGGGCGACGTACTCGTCCGGCGACGTCGAATCGACCCATGCCAAGGTCAGGGGAAAGTCGAGCCGCGCTGCATCGTAGCTCCAAGCGCCCGCATACGTCTCGCCGTCAATCGCGATCCTGAGATCGCCGTCCACTCCAAACTCGATTCGATCCTCCGGCCACTCGTCTGTCCCGCGGAGCGACAATCCGCTAAGCGTACCGGCGTCGACTATCTCAAAGACAAACGACCCGTTCTCGGGTGCGGCCCGCAACTGCGAACCTCCGTCGGTCTGCGTTTCCGGCGTCTCCGCGTGTTGCCGCGTCGAACATCCGAGAAGAAATACGCCGATCAGAATCGCGCATACACCCGCACGTGCCGAGGTTCGCGCCCGCAAGGCTTGGCCCCGTCGAGACGTCATCGCCGAGCGCCTATGCGAAATCGAGCCACGAACTTCCTTCGCGATAGTCATCGATGACGGTTGCGTCGGGGCAGGTTGCGTAGGAACCAACGATCGAACTGATGTCGCGGCGCAAGAACGCCAACGCGTTGTCAATAAGGTCTTTGCGGAATCCTTTGTCGCCGAGGGAAAACACCATTTCCATCGACAGGACGCGTCCGAGGATTCGACCGAGGCTAACTTTCTTGCGCTGCGAGATCGAGTCTTCGACGGTGAAGTCAAAGAGGCCACGTAGAAAATCCGCCGCGCGTCTCGTCCCGTCGTAGTTTGTGAGAAAACGGGAGAGGTTTGTCTCCTTGAGGCGCTTCATGCTCTTGATAAAGAAGTCGGAAATCTGTTCGTACAGAATGTCGTTTGAACCCTCAAAAATCTGAAACGGACGGCTGTCGACCACGGCCTTACCGGCAAAATGGTCGCGGCGGTATCCGATCGCGCCGACGAGCTGCAGGAGCGATTGCGCCGCCGATTGCATCATATCGGTGACGACGGACTTAATCGCGTTCGCCGGCAGGGCCTCCGTTGAGCAGTCCTTGTCGACGCCGGCGACTCCCGAGGTAAAGTTGCACATCGCCGAGCAGGTCGTAAACGCGGATTGAAGTTCGGCAAGGCGGACCTGGACCTGATCATAGGTCGACAGCGTACGCCCACCAACGATTCGGGTTCTCACGTAGGAGTTTGCCTCGTCGAGCAAACGCCGAAGAAATCCCATCGCCATACCGGGAAACTGTAGTCTACTCCGGTGGAGAAGATCGAGGAGCATCCTGACGCCACTGGTCTTCGAAATAAACTTCCGCTCATCCGGAACGTGGGTGTCGATTCGGTTGCGTCCGTAGGGGATCATCTCCAGGCCGAGGCTCTGGTAGTATTCCTCCACTTCCATTCCGCCAAGACTCTTGTCCCACACAAAAAAGCTGATGTTGCGCTCAAGATCGCCGTTCTCGTTGCTACCGCGCGCGGTGAGGAGCCAGTAGTCGGCACGCCCGGTCAGGCCGCCCCAGTGTTTAATTCCCTTGACGCGATAACCGTCGCCCTCAGGTACAAAGCTTGTCCGCATATTAAGCGCATCTGAACCGAAATCGGGCTCGGTTATCATCAAGCCCCCGAGGGCGCGACGATGCAAGAATTGCTCAAAGACCTGCCGTTGCAGGTCTTCGTCACCGTAGCGCGAAAGCGGTTGGAGAAACAGGGCTCCGTTTATCCCCGCGATAAGCGACAGGGGCAGGGATTCGTACGAGCAGCTTTCGAGCATCGCCAAACACTCGCTTACCTGCTGTCCACGGCCCCCAAATCGCTCGGGTATAAACACCGAGAGCGGCGAGACCTCAGCGACTTCCTGCAACGCGATCCGCGAGTGATCGGTCGCGATTGGACTGTTGGATTCAGATCGAAAAACGCTCTTTAGCTGCTGTTTTAGTCGATCGATAAACTTTGAGAAGTCTTCCGCGGTCTTCGTCGACACCTGGCCTTCTATTTCCATACCGGTAATATAATAAATTGAGTAGCGTTGTCATGTATACGGGCAGAAAAAACCGGTGATCGCCGCGAGTCGACTACGCGATAATCACCTCGTCAAGTGATCGCTTAGGAACGTAGTGTGTTCCATTCTCGTCGCGGTGGTACTTCATACTACCGTCAGCCGGTACCGCTTCGAGAACGACCGTTTCGACCGGTACGCCGAGCGCAACGATCCAAAGGATCTCCAGATGTTCGGGAACTTCGAGCGCGGCGGCAACGGGCTTGCGCTGAATCGAGCCAAATATGCATCCACCGAGCTCGCGTTCGACGGCCCCGAGAAGCATCGTTTGCATCGCAATACCCGAGTCAACGGCCGACAAACTCTTGATCCGGGTGTCGCCAAGTACCACGATATACGCTGCCGGTCGCTCTCCGTCCTTGGGGCCGGGCCAATCGGGGAGGGCTCCCGCCCAGGCGAGGTTCTCAAAAATCGTCGCGTTGGTCGTGGTGTCGTTTACGAGAATGTAGCGAAGTGGCTGGGCGTTCATCGCGGACGGGACCTTTGTGGTGAGTGCGACGAGCTCTTCAAGCGTAGCTCGCGAAATTGGACTATCTTGCTTAAACCGGCGATACGAGCGATTCCGGCCAACGAGTTCCTCTAACTGCATTGTGTACCTCCCAAGTGTGTAGATCGTTCGATGCTGCGCCGCGGAAGGCGAGACATCAATCGGAGCGTAGCGCATCTTGGGGAGTTGTATGAAGACGTTCGGCGAGAAAATGCGAGTCAACAGGCATAACGATCGACCGCGCGAATATTCGATCGAGAACCGCTAACTCGGTAATGACAGGCCGGCGACGTCCAGGAATGTTTTATACATCTCAGTAGCGTCGTACGCGGCATCAGGCTCAAACCGAATCGTTGTCGTGGTTGCGTGAAGGTAATCGCGGATCTCTTGATGCGTGCCAAATCGACCGGTGCCGTAGGCCTGCATCACGATGTTACCAACCGTAGACGCTTCGACCGGGCCGCATATCACCGGCCGACCGGTAATATCCGCGGTCATTTGCATGAGCACCCGGTTTTTGACGCCGCCGCCTATCGCATGAATCCGATCGTACGATTTGCCAGTTGCGATCGAGAGTTCATCGAGAACAAAGCGAATTTTTGCCGCGAGACTCTGGTACACGATTCTCCCGATCCGTCCGACTTCGTTGGGTACGGGTGCGTTCTGATGGTTCTTGGTGAGTGCGAGTCGGACCGCTTCGACCATGTCTTTGGGATTAAGAAGCAAGGGATCATCGGGATCGATAAAGACTTGTGTGTCAGGCGATCGATCGACGAGACTCGCGATGTCAGCGTACTCGAGTTTTGTCTTTCCGTTACGGTTCCATACTTCGCGACACTGCTGGATGATCCACAAACCCATCGTGTTCTTCAGAAACAAGGATTTCCCAAACACACCGCCGGAGTTGGATATGTTCATCGAAAACGTCTTTCCGTTAATTATCGGTTCGTCGATTTCGAACCCGCCCATGATCCACGTTCCGGTGCTGATGTACGCCCAATTGTCGCCGCGGTACGGGATCGCGACCGCCGCGCTCGCGGTATCGTGTACTGCCGGGGCGACGACCCGCACGGTGGACCTCAGACCGGTTTCCTCCGCGACACTCGGAAGAATGCTACCAACTTCGTCACCCGCGGAGATGATCCGGTTTTTGATCGCGAATGGAAGTCCGAATCGTGTAAAGATCTCGTCCTCCCAGTCCCGTCGCGCGGTGTTTATGAGCTGCGAGATTGACGCCGCGCTGTACTCGGTAGCGGATTCACCGGATAGGAGATAGTGAAAGAGATCGCCCACAAACATAATTCCGTGGGATGATTTCAAAGCAGGCGCATCGTCTCGTTTCGACGCGAGTAGTTGGTTGAGCGTGTTAATGACGAGTCGCTGAATGCCGGTATGCTCGTACAACCACCGACCTCCGGTTGTTTGTTCTATGATTTCGTCAGTTCCGCTGGTGCGTTCGTCCCGGTAGTGGTAGGGGAGGCCGACGAGTTTATTGTTTGGATCGAGAAGGACATAGTCTACTCCCCACGCGTCCACGCCGATCGATTCGACCGCTTCTCCGTAGTCGTCCGCACATGACCTTAATCCCGCCGTTATCTCCTCGTAAAACCGGTACGTATTCCAGTGTAAGTGATCGGCTATCCGAACGCCGCCGGTCTTAAACCTCCGAACGTCATTTATTTGGATTCCGTTCTCGCCGACCGTGCCGGCCATCACTCGACCGCTCTCCGCGCCCAGGTCTATGGCAATGTGGTATGCGTTTCTCATGTTTTATCCAATCGGTCTTTAATTCGATCCGCGTCTATCGGATAGGTCCCGTACTCTCGTACGGTGTCGAGGAATCGTCGATAGTTTCCTGGCGAGATACCGCGGTGTATGGAGTTGCTCGATGATATGATGTGGCCGCCGCCGATTGAGGCCGAAAGAATACAGTTTAAGGTGTCACGAACAACGTTCTCCTCGGTACCGTCAACAAGCGTGTGGACGCAGTCGACGTTACCCTTGAGAGCGATCCGATCACCTACGTTCGCTTTTACCTCAGCGATGTCCATATTGCCGAGCGGATCGATCGGATCCAGGCATGAGATACCGCTCTCGACCAAGTCTTGGACGATAGATCTAAGATCACCGTCCGAATGCTTAATCACCTTGAGACCGGACGCAGTAAACAGATCCATCAGTTTTGTGAAGTGCGGATACACCTGTGCCCGATACATCTCCGGACTGAGGAGTAGTCCCTGGTTGTTGGCGATATCGTCACCGATAACGATCACTTCTACGCCTAACTCACGAAGGTTTCGGGCTATTCTCGAGCTGTGCTCTACACACATTTCCATAAGACGGGCAATGAGACTCGGTTGCGTGTAGAATCCGACGAGAAACTCCTCAAATCCCATAAGATCCCGTGGATGAGACACGACGTCCTTTACCCGCGCCACGATCGCCTTCTCAGAGCCGATCTCCTTGAGGGCGCGACGAATCGAACCATATCGATACTCGTCGTCGGGATCCGGGACGACAAAGTCGTCGAAATCAGCCTCGCTTGCGATCGGAAACGCGACGGGATTCGGGTAGTCGTCGTACGTGACCCGTGTCACGCCCCACTCATCCACGATATGGCGCGAATCCAGTGTCGTTTTACGGTAATTGAGTGAAACCGCGATTCCGTCTAAATCCGCCGCCCTGACAAACTCGATGTCCGATTCGCTACCGTTCACGGCGCGAATCACTTCGGGGTGGAGCGCCCATTCCATCGTGGGTAGCATGTCGGGCTCTCTCCGATCGAGCGCTGCGAGAATGCGTTCTCTACCGGTCATCGCTATCCCCCGAGGGTATTCATCCCACCGTCGGTACGTTCACCGGCGATTTTCTCCGCATAGCCGGAGGATCTATAGTTGCGGATCGGGTCAGTGTCCGTCAGTCCCATTTCCGTTCGAACCTCCCCCAGCAATGGACGAACGTCCGTTTCAAAAGCGGACATCAGAACACGATTGGCGTCAATTACGTCGCCACGCCGGCGCGCGTCGCGTAGGGCGTCACGATCGACGATGAGGGCCTTTGCGTAGGCCGTCTGGATGTTCATGACCGAGTAGATGATCCCCTCGATGCTTGGCTCGATGTTGTGAGATTGATCGAGCATATAGCGAATCGGCGTGTTTATTCCGTCGAGAGTCGACTCTACAATCTCGTTGAAAATGAGGAACGTTTCGAGCGGCTTGACGGTTCCGGTGATCAAATCGTCATCGGCGTAGCGGCGGTTGTTAAAATGGAATGCCCCGAGCTTCCCCTCGTCGATCAGAATCGAGACGATTTGCTCGACGTTTACGCCCGCCAGATGGTGACCTAAGTCGACCAGCACTTTGGCCTTCGGGCCAAGCTTGTCGCACATAAGCTTGGACATTCCCCAATCCTGTACGTCGGTCGTGTAAAACGCCGGTTCAAACGGTTTGTACTCGAGGACCATGATCATGTCATCGTCGAGGGCGTCGTAGAGTTGTTGCAGTCCTTCGATGAGCCGTGACTTGCGCTCACGAAGTGAGTCCTGACCAGGATAGTTTGTACCGTCTGCCAACCACATCCCAATCACTTTGGAGCCCATCTCCCGCGCGATGCGGACGCAGTCGACGAGGTGCGCCGCGGACTCAGCCCTGATCGTTTCCGATCGATTACAAATGCTCCCAAATCGGAACTGCTGGCCTTTAAACGTATTTGGATGAACCGTTCCGATTTTAAGTCCTCGTTCGCGAGCGTAATCGCGAACCGGACCATACGCTCCATCGTCAGTCACGTCCCACAGGACGTGGGTAGCCATTGCTGGGCATACCCCGACGACACGCTGAATTTCGACGCAGTCTTCGATTCGATCCCAGACGTTACGCGCCGCACCGGCATCCTTGAACGTTCCGTACCGAGTGCCCGAATCCCCGACTGCCCACGACGGGAGCTCGATCACGAGTTCCGTGAGTTTCTTTTTTGCATCCTGTGTGTTCATATACTCTCCCGGCGGTTCCACGATGCGACTTGCCGGTCCACAGGGGGACCGGCACGCAAAACGAGGTAGACCTAAAAGTTGTGATCGTCGATGTTCGCGACTTCGAGCGCGAGTGGGGGCCCGGCATACATCACGTTGTTGTCGAGCACCTCGACCGAATCGTACTGCGCCACGTTTACCATCGCTCCGGATTGGAGGTTTATCTCGGCGTTGGCGAGGCTCATAGCGATATCTCCTGCAACGTAGCCCGTCCGGTAGGTGTCCCAGAGCATCGCCCCCGCCAGCGTTCCATCCTTAATGTAGTTGCGGGTTTGATTCGGGGTACCGAGACCGTAGACCGTCACGCTCCCCTGTACGCCGGCGTTTTCAACTGCCTGCGCGGCGGCGATAATTCCGACTGAAGTCGGCGACATGATGCCGGCGAGGTCCGGGTAGCGCTGAAGCGCCGATTCGGCCTCGGTTAGGCTTTTGAGTGGTTCGTCGTCTCCATAGAGGATCTCAATCATTTCCATCGAGTCGTACATCGAGTCCGAAGCCATGATGTCGCGGTAGATCGCAATCTGATTGTTTTGAAAGGGTGCGTCAGTCGTTGAGCTCAATACGACGAACTGACCGCGGTGGTCCATTTTTTCTGCAAAAACGCGAAACGAATCCTCAGCTAGTTGATCGTAGTTTGCCGAAAGAATCGATCCGTCTCGAAACTCTTCAAAACCGAGGATATCATCGTTTACCGTCAAGATGATTATTCCCGCCTCGCGAGCTTCTTCTAACGTGGGGTTCATCGCATCGACGCTGTTAGGCGAGAGGGTAATCACGTCTACGCGTTGTTGGATAAGCGTTCGAAGAAGAGGGATCTGCGACGTCGGGCTCACCTCTGTCGGCGCCAACATCAGAAACTCACCGCCTCTGGCTTCCACCGCGGCTTCCATACCCTCGATGATCGGATCGAAGTACGGGATGCCGGAGGTTATAGGTACATAGGCGACCGTGATTTCCGTATCTTCCTCCGCATTTCCACCGGCCCAGATAAACGCTGTGCCGATCACGGCAACGATTAAAACGATTAGTACATTTCTCATTTCTCGCTCCTTATTGATTTGTTTGACGATTGTCGCTTGCCGTGATTCCGTAACCTCCTTTGTGTCACAGCAGTGCTTTGCGAAGACGTTCAATCTGTGTAGACGTTGCCAGCACGACGACTAGAAGGCCGCCGACGACGGCTATCTGTGCGTGGTTAGAGAGATTCCCGAGCAGCATGCCGGTTCGAACCATCACGATCGTGAGAAACGCCACGGCAGTGCCGAGAGGATTTCCGCGACCGCCTTCAAATGCCGTACCGCCTAACAGGACCATCGTGATGATATCGAGCTCGCTGCCGATGCCGATGTTGTAGCGAGCGAGTTGCAATCGGGACATAGAGAGCAACCCGGCGACTCCACAGAAAACTCCGAGCCCTACAAATAGCAGCAGTTTGGTACCTTCGACGTTGACCGTTGAGTACCGTGCGACATCTTTACGGAGTCCAATCGCGAGAATTTTACGACCAAAGAAAGTTTGCCTGAGGAGAATCCACGCCACTATGGCGATAGCGATGAGAAACAACAGGGTAAGAGGGAACAGGCCAAACACAGTAATTCGGTCGACGCCGAGAAACCAATCGGGAAAGCCCGCGATTGAGTGATCGCCGATCAGTACTTGGGCGATCCCGCGAAAAAGGGACATCGTCCCGAGGGTGACGATGAGTGACGGTAGTCCGGTCTTGGTCACCAAAAGGCCGTTAATCAATCCGAGAAATGCCCCGATCGCTGGGGCTAGCGCGAGCAGGACGATCATTGGAACGCCCGCTTCAAAAAACGTGGCGACGGTACATGATGTAAGCGTCATAATCGACGCCACAGATAGGTCAATTTCTCCTGCCACCATCAGGAGCGTCATAAGGATCGCGATCAAGCCCAGTTCAACGTAGATTGTCGTAGACGAAAGCAGGAAACGCAGATCGAGGAAGTAACGCGATAGCAGCCTCCCCACAACGATAGAGAGGACGAAGAAGACGACTAAGTTGATTTCCGGACTTAGGAGTCGTGATAGAAGTTTACGCTTGATCATCCGTCCTGACTCCCAGCCGTTCGAAGCGCCCCGGCACGAACGACGCGACGGGTGATTCGTACCTGGTAGTACCGGTCGAGAACGATCGCGATTATCACGATGAGTCCGTAGACCGCTTCGCGCCAGAATCCTGATATGCCAAGGATTGGAATAGCCGTGTTTATCACCCCGAGAAGCACACAACCAAATAGCGTCCCGAGTGCCGTCCCGACGCCGCCACGCATGCTTGTACCGCCGATGACGACCGCGGCGATAGCGGTGAACTCGAGACCGACCCCGGCAATAACCGGATTGATGTACCCGATCCGTGAGATGTACACCATCGCCCCGAGTCCCGCCATAAAGCCCGATATGACAAAGACGATGATTCTTATCTGGTCGACGCTCACTCCTCGGAGTCGAGCGGCTTCGGGGTTGTTGCCGACCGCATATATCTCCCGTCCTAATCGCGTTTTTCGTAAAAAGACCGACGCGAGCGCAACGGCGGCGAGGGCGATAAGAACCGTATACGGTATGCCGATGACCGAGTGTTGAGCTTGCGACATCTGAACGAGAGATCTGGGTATAAACGTATTGTCGATCTGAACGGCCCCCATCGTGATAAACATGAGACCGCGAAAAAGAAACATCGTCCCAAGGGTCACGATGACGGACGGAAGACCCATCCACGTGACAAGCAGCCCGTTGATCAAGCCGAGCGTCATTCCAACCGCGATTGCGATCAGAAACGCGAGCGGGAGAGGAAGGGTACTTGTGCGGTAGATCATCCCAACGACAACGGCTGCAAATCCCAGAACTGCGCCTACGGAGACGTCGATGTTTCTACTCACAACCTCAATCATCTCGCCCAGAGAAACGAGAAGCAGAAACGGAAAGAAAAGCATGACGTTGGTGAGCGAGGTCAGCGAGAAAAATCGAGGCTCGATCAACGCAACTATCACGTAGATAACGACGGAAAGACCCAGGACGCCATACTCACGCCTAATCGTCATCACGTACCTCAGTGGTAACCGGTTGCTCGTGGGCGGCAATAAGAGCGTTTTCCTCAGTGATCTGAGATCCGGCAAGGATCTCCGTTTGTCGGCCCTCGTACATCACGAGGAGTCGGTCGCTTAATCCGACGACCTCTTCCACTTCGGAGGAGATCATGATCACGCATTTTCCGGCCTCCGCGAGATGCCGAATAATGCGGTACACCTCGGCTTTTGCGCCGACGTCGATTCCGCGGGTCGGTTCGTCGAGGATGAGAACCTGAGGATTCGTCGCTAACCACTTGGCGAGGCTTACTTTCTGCTGGTTGCCTCCGGAGAGGTCGCCGACCGGCTGGCTGAGATCGGCATATTTTGTACGAAGCGCGTCGACGTATTCGTGGGCAACCGCTTCCTCGGCGGCGTTATCGATCCAACCGATACCGTTGCTTATTCGATTCGGGACGACGAAGGTCGAATTAAACGAGATTTGTTGCGCAAGGAGGACGCCGAGACCTTGGCGATCCTCGGGCGTGAGGGCGATACCGATCCGCACCGCTTTCTCCGGCGTGTCGATCGTGACCGCTTGCCCGTCGATCAGAATCTCACCCTCGTCGATCGGTGTAATCCCAAACAAGGCGCGCGCAACCTCCGTCCGTCCGGAGCCCATGAGACCAAAAATCCCGAGAATCTCGCCGCGGCGAACGGTAAAGCTCACGTCGGAGAATTCCCCCGTGACGGAAATCGATCGAACGTCGAGGTATACGTCTTGCGGCGTACTCGTCCCGTGCTCGGTCCGAAGGGCAGCCGAGAACTCTTGTGCGCGGTCGCCGATCATAAGACGGATCATTTGAGCCTTGTCGAGCGCTTCCGCGGGGTAGGTTCCGACCTTGATACCGTCCTTTAGAACGGTGATTCTGTCGCATAACGAGCTTATCTCGTCGAGTCGATGACTGACGTATACGATCGCCTTGCCCTTGGCCTTAAGCTTGCTGATAATGCGAAATAGTCGCTCAACTTCGTCGGGCGTCAGAGATGCCGTTGGTTCGTCCATAAAGATGACCGACGCGTCAGACATCAACGCCGCGCCGATTTCGACGAGTTGTTGTTCCGCGACGGACACGCCTCTCATTTTCTGCGTCGGAAGGAGACGTAGTCCAAGGCGATCTAAAACCCGCTCAACTTTCTCCTCAAGGTCCTTGCGATCAAAAAAACCAAATCGCGTCCTCCGAATATTCCCGATGACGATGTTTTCAAAGACAGTCATGTCCTCGAACGCCAACGGCTCCTGATAGATCATGGCGATACCGTGTCGACGAGCGATTGCGGGCGACCCCAATGTGACGACATCTCCGTTGCTAAGGATTCGCCCTTCTGAGGGTTGGTGGGCTCCAAACAGGATTTTTAGGAGCGTCGATTTACCGGCGCCATTTTCACCGATGAGACCATGGACTTCGCCCGGAAGAACGTCAAAATATATCGAATCAAGAACGCGGTTAACTCCGAACAGTTTGCCGATTCCGTCGGCGACTAATATTGGGAGACTCACCTATGCATCCTCATGAGGGAACGGTCCCATATCGGCGCAAATGTGATCACGTACTCCCCCTTTCAATAAACTCACACGGCAGGACTATGTGTTCAGGTTTTCGTTCGCCGTCACCGATGCGTTCGACAAGCAGTTCGGCCGCCGTGACACCCATCTGAAAGATCGGTTGCGAGATTGTCGTCAGCGTGGGTTGAACGATTCCGGCGAGCGGTATGTTATCGAAACCAACCACCTTAACCCGTTGCGGAACCTCGATAGCGTTGCGATGTAGCTCACGTAACGCGCCGATAGCGAGAACATCCGTTGCCGCCATTAAGGAATCAAACTCGACGCCTTCCTCAAGCAATCGGGCGACGCCGTGTGATCCACTGTCCATCGTAAAGTCTTCCGACTCGTAAACCAGTCGGGGATCATGCGTCAGCCCGGCGTTCTCGAGTCCCTTTTTGTAACCTTCGAAACGCTCGGTTGTGACCGCGTGGACGCGCGGGCCTTTAACATAGGCGATACGCTGGCAGCCCATTTGCACGAGGCGATTAACGCCGTCGAGCGTACCGGCGTATCCGTCGCTGACGACACTCGAGAGATCTAGTTCATCAAATACCGGATCGGTACACACGATCGGGACGCGTTCCGCGATCTCAGAGAGGAGTTCCTCACTTTTTTCGTTTCGGTTGTACGTGCAGAATATGATCCCGTCGATTTGGCGCTTGATCATTTCTCGCACGTAGAACAGCTCTAGATCGGCGCGGTGGTCGGTGTGGCACATGATGTTTATATAGCCGAGTTTTCTCGTGACTGCCTCGACCCCGCTAAACAGCTCTCCGTAAAACGGATTGCGGTAGTCGGGAACAAAAAAACCGAGAGTCAGGCTCTTGCGCGTTCTCATTCCTTTCGCCATGTAATTGGGCGTGTAATTCAGTTCCTTTACGGCTAGCTCAATTTTTTCTCGCGCCGCCGAGCTTACGTAACCGTCGTTGTTGAGAGCTCTCGCCACTGTGGTTTTTGAGACGCCTGATCTTTGGGCGATGTCGCGTATTGTTGCCATTTCCTCGTAATGGGACCGTTCCCACCTGAGAACGATTGTAGCCGAGCTTTCGCGTCGCCGTCAAACACTTTTTCATTTTCGTTTTTTGTTGACAAATACCGCGGACTACGCTCATATTGATGCATGGGAACGGTCCCACATTCGAGGAGGTACCATGGATAACGTAAGAGGGTTTATCGATTCAAGAGATATTGTCGCCGATCCGGTCGCGTTGCGGCAGCGGGCGCAGGAGGAAGGGTATCTTTTTATCAAAGGGCTCTTACCGCGGGAGTTGATCCTCGAACTCCGTCGCCAGATTCTCCAGAAATGCCAGAGTATCGGATTGCTTGCGGATGGAAGCGAATTGTTGGACGGCGTATGTGACCTCATGGCGGTCACCAACTACTACGATAACGGCGATATCCAACGGGGCGTCGGATTGACGTTAGAACACTACCGAGAGATCCAGAAGCTTGAACTGTTCCATAGTATTCCCCACCATCCCAACGTAATCGGTCTGTACAGGAATCTTCTCGGAGATCGCGTCCTACCGCACCCGCGAAACATCGCGAGAATCATGCTACCGGATCCTCGTTTGGCGCCAACGCCGCCGCATCAGGACTTTATTCATATTCAAGGTACCGAGAAGGTATGGACGTGCTGGATACCGTTGGGGGACGTCCCCAGAACGCTCGGCGGTCTCAGTATGCTGCGCGGATCGCATAAAGATGGTCTCTTGCCGGTCAAGGAAGCCGCCGGTGCCGGCGGATTGGAGACCTGGTTATGCAACAACGAACACGAGTGGCTAGAGGATGACTACGAGGCTGGGGACGTCATTACCTTTCCGAGCTACACAGTACACAAGGCTCTTCAAAACCGTGAACCCGGCAAGATCAGGTTGTCCTGCGACTACAGATTTCAACAATCGTTTGAAAACATCGAAGCCAAATCATTGCTACCCCATTACGATGTCGCGTCGTGGGAGGATCTATACGACGGTTGGGAGAACGAGCAAATCCAGTACTACTGGGAGAACGAGCAACTCACGTTTAGTGAATGGGACGAATCAATCCGCTGGCAGAAAGTCGATATCTGCTAGGTCGCAGCCCGACGGCCGGCGGTACCTGGCACGTCACCGAGATCACGGAGGACGGGGATTTCACCTTGACAACGGGATGGAGGACGGGTATCGCCAGTCAGTATACGCGATCGCCAAACTCGTCGGAGACTTCGTGGAAGACTAGCGACGCGACACTATCGCGCGAAAGTCTCCTCAGGATGGATTAGTAGTCTTTTCGGCTACCCAGCGATGTAGAAATATCGTCAGATCCGTCGTCGTGGTAACCGCCTCGGTGAAGCGGCTTGATAACGCAAATCCGTAGCGATCGATCACCCAGGTTACGCCCAGGGCAAAACATCCCGCGCGTTCGGCGGCGAGGGCGTCCGACTCACCGTCGCCGACATAGATGATGCCCGCTACGGGAACATCCATCGTGCGTGCAATGTGCGCAAGGCCATCACCCGAAGGCTTGAGCGCTACCGAATCGCCTTCGCCGAGAACGAGTTCAAACAGATCAGCGATACCTATCGCTTCGAGAAATCGTCTGATCGTCGCGCCGCGGTTATTGCTGTAGATCGCCAATCTGTAACCAGCGTCGGTAAGTTCGATAAACGCGTCGACCATGCCGTCCACCGGTGTAATGCGATCGACACGCGACGCCATTACTTCGAAGTAACGCGCGGACATGCGCATGAGTGTTTGTTCGTCATTGAGACCCGAGTGGTAGGCAAAGCGATCCCGAGTTTCGAAACGCATTCCATCTATCGTCGACTCCGTTGATAGGGCGTCGAACCCGTGTTCCGCGAGTACCTCGCTACTGGCGATGCGAGTTGCGTCGATAGAATCGACGATCGTACCGTCAAAATCGAAAACGAGGACGACCTCGCTGACGACCCCTCGACCGGGCGCCGTCCTCTCGTCCTTTATACCGGGCCTCACAGGGACTCAACCGGCTGCCACGATCCGGTACGCGAGGACTCCGCCGCCGCCGACATTATGCTCTGTACGTGGAATCCGTCCCGAAACGACGGGGAAGCGCTTCGCCCCTCCGCTACCGCTCGCACAAACTGGTACTGGCATTCGGTATGGGTTCGCAGGAAGCTCGGTGGCATCGACCAGTCCGGAACCGCTTGGCCCTCAAAGCGCTGGATTGTCTCAATCTTTCGAAATCCCCGCATTCCCCCGAGGGGCTGATCGGAATCCCGGAGATCGTATACCTCCAGCCAGCTTGGATCACTCGAGTTAAACCGGATCGCGCCGCTCTCGCCAAAGATCTCGAGCTGCAGGTCGTTTGGGGTGCCGGTTCCCATTCGGGAGGTTTCCACGGTTCCGAGAGTACCGTCGGCGAGACGCGCGTTAAGGAGCGCGATGTCGTCAACCTCGATCGGAACCATTTCGTCGGATCCTTTTACCTTGGGGCGTTCCTTGATGAGTGTATCCAGTATCGCCGAGACCGTAGTAAACGGGCCGAGCAGAGCGTAGAGGAGGTCTAAGATGTGGGAACCAAGGTCAAATAGGGCACCACCGCCGGACACCTCTTTATCAAGTCGCCACGAGTACGGTTTTTCGGGATTTATGTAACTCGAACGGAAGTAACGCCCTCGAAACGAGAAAATCCGTCCGAGAAACCCCTCCGCAATCAACTGTTGGGCGCGGATAATCGCCGGGAAGAACCGGAAGTTAAACGTCATCTGGTTTATTACGCCGGCGGTTTCAACCGCTTCAACTATTGCCCGGCTCTCTTCGACACTGAGCGAGAGAGGTTTTTCGCAGTAGATATGTTTGCCGTGTTTGGCGGCCTCAACGATGATTTCGGCGTGCTTGTTGTTTGGCGCGCAGATATCGACCGCGTCGATATCGTCCCGCTCGAGAAGTCGTCGGAAGTCGTCGGTGTAAACGTCGCAACCGAGTTGTGCAGCGGCACGTTTCGCGGTTTCCGTTTTTGTTGTGGCGACGGCTGCGACGCTGACCGACTCGGCGTTGAGACCGTAGTGGAAGGGAATGTTCCGATAACCGAGCCCGTGGACTTTCCCGATCCCGCCGTAACCGATCATACCGATACGAACGTTTTTCATCCAAACCTCCCTCAAATCAGGCATCTATGTCTCTGGACCATGAGCATCATTGAATTTACAATATAAACGAAAGAATTAGATTGCGAAAGTGCGATTTTTACTTTCATTAGAAAGCTCGCGTGCGTTTTGCGCGGAAATCGATGCGTGGAGGCTTTGTGGAAGATTTTTATACGGACATACTTGTGATCGGTTCCGGGCCGGGAGGGGCCGCCGCGGCGTACGGTCTTGTCTCGACCGGTTTGCGCATCGTCGTCCTCGAACGCGGCGAATACGTCAAGCAGGAAGACGCCAACTGGGATCCCGACGAAGTTATCACCAGGAACCGTTATCTCAGCGGAGAGGTGTGGCGAGACGGTGAGGGCGCGACCTTTGTCCCCCGGGTGCACTACAACGTTGGCGGTAACTCTAAGTTCTACGGCGGTTCGGCGTTTCGACTCCGCGAACGCGATTTTGACGAGCGCGTTACCAACGAGGGGATCTCGGCGGCGTGGCCGATCTCATATGACGAACTCAAACCCTACTACCAACAGGCGGAGCAACTGTGGAACGTCCACGGCGTGGCCGGAGAGGACCCGACCGAACCGCCTCGCGGACCGTATCCCGCGGAAGCGGTTCCCCACGAGGAGAACGCCCAGCGCCTGCACGATCGACTCGCGCAAAACGGCAACCACCCGTTCCATTTGCCGATTACGGTCAATCAGGGCCCCGGTGAACATTGTCGCAAGGGGAGTCCCTGCGACGGATTCCCGTGTAAGATTCGAGCAAAAAACGACGCCGAAAACTCGATCCTGAGACGCATGCGTAAAGACAAGAATCTGGAGCTGTGGACCGGTACTCGCGTGGATAAACTCGAGACCGACGACACCGGTACGCGGATCGTCGCGGCGATCGCCGAGCGCGCGGGTTCGCCAATTAGAGTTCGCGCGCCGATCGTGATTCTTGCGGCGGGAGCGGTTAACTCAGCGTTGATTCTCCTCCGTTCGCGTTCGCACGCGCATCCTCAGGGTCTTGCCAACAGTTCCGGGCTGGTCGGAAGAAACTACATGAACCATCACAACACGGTTCTTTTGGCGATTAACCCGTTTCGAAAAAACTCGACGCGTTTTCAAAAAACGCTCGCGGTCAACGATTTTTACGACGACTGCGGCAATATCCAGCTGCGCGGAAAGGTGCTGCCGCAAAATCTGCGCAAAAAGAAAAATCCGTTTTTCCGCTGGTTCCGTAAATGGATTTCATCTCACAGTACGGATTTCTGGCTAATGTCGGAGGATATGGGACACGCCGAGAATCGCGTGTACCCCGGCGAAGACGGGATTCCCGTCCTCGAGAAGCCGGTCGTGCCGCTCGAGAGCCACAAGCGCCTGGTAAAGCGGACGAAACAAATGCTCAGGCGCTGCGGCTTCTTTGTGTTTATACGCGAGTATCGCGGAATTTCGGCGGTACAGCATCAATGCGGAACACTCCGTTTCGGGAGCGATCCGGAGAACGCCGTGCTCGATCGCTGGTGTCGGGCGTTCGACGTAGATAACCTCTACGTAACCGATACGAGTGTGTTTCCGTCTTCGGGGGCCGTAAATCCGGCGCTGACCTGTTTGGCAAACGCGTTGCGGGTAAGCGAACATATCAAACAGCAGCTGATGGGGTGAGTAGCTTGGAACAAGTTTACGCGGGGATCGATTTAGGCGGTACCAAACTCGCCATCGGAGTGTTTGATCGCATGGGCCAACTCCTCGCCCAGGAAACGTTCTACGATCACGTCACTAAAAGCGAAGATCGAATCGTCGGGATGATGGAAAACGGGATACGATCAGTCCTCCAAAAGGGCTCGATCGACGAATCAAATCTGGCCGGAATTGGGGTTACCTTTCCGGGTCACCTCCGCTACCGAAGCGGAGTTACGATAACGACGAGCAATATCGCGGGCGGTTTCAAGAACTACCCGCTACGCGACCGGATTCAAGAGCGCTTTTCGGCCGCCGTTGTTCTCGATAACGATGCCAACGCGCAGGCGTTTGCCGAGTACGCCTACGGCGCCGGCAAGGACTACGACTCACTTGTGTTTATGACGATTAGCTCCGGGATTGGCGCGGGGATAATTTTGGACGGCAGGATTTTTCGTGGCCAGACGGGGACGGCGGGAGAAGTCGGTCATACGATCGTTGATCCAGACTCCGAAATCACCTGTACCTGTGGAAATCGCGGTTGCCTGATGAGTCTCGCGGGCGGACACGCGCTGCCCGTTCTGTACGCGCGGGCGATGCGTAACGGCGTACCGAGCGCTCTCTTTCGCGACCCAAAAGACGCCGAGGACGAGTTTGACGGTAAAGCGTGGGCCGCCGGTATCGCCGATGAGGATCCGACGTCCATGCATCTACTTGATTACACGACAAATCTTGTCGCGCTCGGGTTGTATAATATGTTTCAGATTCTGAATCCGCCTTTGTTTGTACTGGGCGGCGGGATACTGGAACTTGGATCACCGTACTTCGACAGGATCAACAGCCGGTTTCACGCTCTACTCCAGGACATGGCGGTCGATCCCGTCGAGATCGCCATCGCACAGTTTACCAGTAGCGCCGGAATGATCGGAGCGGCGGCGCTGGCAATGGCAGAAACAGACGATCGGAAGGGGTAGCAATGGAGAAGCTGATCTGCGGAGTCGACCTGGGAGGCACAAAACTCGCCGCCGGACTGCTGACCGTTGCGGGAGAAGTCCGTGACGTCATCGTAACCCATGATCACGTCGGTAAGGTCGGCGACGAAATCGTGGCTGTCCTCGCCGAGACGGTGCGCGCCCTCCTCACGCGAAACGAAATTGACGAGCACGAGCTAATCGGGATGGGTGTCGGCATGGCCGGTCATCTCAACTACCACGAGGGGATCGTCTATACGAGTTCTAACTATCGCGGTTTTGAGAACTATCCCGTCAAGGCAAAGATTCAGGAGTTCTTTCCGTACACCAAGATCTACATCGACAACGATGCCAATGCTCAAGCGTACGGTGAGTACAAGTTTGGATCGTCGCAGGGGTATCCGCATAACCTCTTTATTACGATCAGCACCGGAGTCGGCGCCGGGATCATCGTTGCCGGCCACGTCTTTCGCGGCATCTCGGGCGTCGCCGGCGAAATCGGGCATACAATTCTGTATCCGGATTCGGACTTGCAATGTACCTGCGGAAACTACGGATGTGTCATGGCGCATAGCTGTACGCTGGCCCTGCCGCACCTGTATCGCAAGCTCCTTGAGGCAGGTCACACGACAGATCTCGACGTTACGATCGACACCGTAGAGAAGACCGTCGATGGACACTTCTTACGCGAGGGACTTCGAGTCGGGGATAGGATCTCTGAAATGGTCGTCGCCGAATCGGCCAAGAACATTGGGATCCTCGTGTATAACGTTGCGGAGATCTTTAATCCGCCGGCAATCGTTCTCGGTGGCGGCTTGATGAAGATCGGCCCGATCTACAAAAAGACGATCATCGAGAAGTTCCACTCGCTCGATCGCCTCGGGATTCACGGGACGATGAAGATCCTCGATGCCCTTCTGGAAAAAGACGCCGGGCTTATCGGTGCTGCGGCTCTCACGCTCGAAGATGATTCTTGGCGCTGTTGCGATTAAGGGTGTCTATGACGTTTGACGACCTGAGCTATACGATCCACGACGGAGAGCGCGCGGATCAGGACGTTGTTTTGTACTCCCTTTCGACCTGTGTACACTGTGCGGAGGCGATTTCGTTGTTGCAGATGCATCGAATCAGATTTCGCTATACGTTTTTAGACGAACTTGAACCAGAGCTCAAGAAAAGAATCAAAAAGGAGCTCAGAATCCATTTTCACACGCCGTTGAGTTTTCCGTTCCTGGTGGTGGACGGTCAGATGGTATCCGTCGGATATAACAAAGCCGCGTGGGAGCAGCGTCTGGGGCTTTAGCCGAGCTGTTTCCGTAGAACCGTTACAACCGTGGCGTGATCCTCTTCGTCGGGGAGCCCGCTCACGGTAATGGTTCCAACCACGCCGACGTCTGTGATCGTAATCGGGAACGATCCGCCCCACGGCGAGTAATCGTTTGGGTCGAGAAAGTACTTTTCGGCAATTGTTGAGTCGCTTTGCAGCAGATCGTACTTGATCGCGAGTGAACTCCGTCCGAAGTAGTCGACGACGTTGCTTTTACGCCGAATCCACTGGTCGTTGTCACGGTTGGTACCGGCAAACGCGTAGCGAAACAGCGGTATTCCGGTGAGGCGAATGTCGATCGCCACCGCCAGATCGTTGCTTCGGGCATGTTCCACCAGCGCACAACCGAGTTCCCAAGCGCGATCGTGGGTAAATGAGGAAAACACGAGGGCTTCCTCCTCAGCTCTGATCTCTTCTATCCGGCGTTTGATTACATCGTGCGTCATTCTTTTATCCGATCACTTCTTGAAATGCCTTAGTCATGACCGCCTTGTTGGGGCTTTGCCCCGTCCACATCTTGATGTTGATCGCGGCTTGGTTGATGAGCATTCCCATGCCGGTGTTCCACCGGGCCCCGCGCTTTTTGGCCTCGGCGAGAAAGGGGGTAAATGCGGGATTTGGAATGACGTCCTGGACGAACATCGTCGGTTTGATCGTGTCGTAGTCGATGTTTGGTTTTTCATCAACGTTGGGATACAAAGCGATCGGCGTCGCGTTTATGAGAACATCGGTGCTTTCCGGCACACAAAATGCGTCCTCCCAAGCGATGTACTCGGCCGACACACCGGTTTTTAGCCGTAAGGTCTCGACGAGAGAAAGGGCCATCGCCTCGTCTTGAGGAATGTTTACGATCGAAATATGCGCGGCCTTTGCCAGCGCGAGCTCAACGGAGATCGCCCGGGCGGCCCCACCCGCGCCCAGAATGACAAAGCGTTTATCGCGCGCGTCGAGACCGGCTTCTTCGAGTGATTCCAGAAGTCCCTTGCCGTCGGTGTTATCGCCAAAAAGCGCGCCGTCGTCGTTTACGACGATGTTGACGGCCCCGATAAGCTCGGCGGCAGGCGACATCGAATCGAGAAACGGGAGAACATCGATCTTATGTGGAAGCGTGCAGTTGACGCCGCGCATCTTCATCGCTTTGAGGCCGACAATCGCGTCCGCGAGTTTACCGGGATCGACGTCGATGGTGAGAAAGCGCCAGCGATCGAGACCGAGGTCTTTAAACGCCGCTTCTTGAATAACGACACCCGGGTTTTCTGCAACCGGATGGCCAAACACACCGGTGATGTGATCGAGAAAATTAAGTTCTTTCATAATTACCTCTCTCCGTCGAGTAAAAACAGTCTCATGTAGGTTCTGAGATTTGTAAAGAGCAGAACGCCGAATTTCGTTCCAAATGGGGCAAAAAACACCGTATGAAGCCAATAGTTCTTTCTTTTAAGCATTTTAAGCTTTCGCTTGAGCACTTTTTGCTTGCGTTATGACTAATGCTGGCGTATCATCAGATAAACACCAAGGAGGTACGAATGAAAGTACGCGTAATTGCAATGCTGTGTGTGATGGTATTGGCGGCCGGAATGGCGTTCGCCGGTGGAGATCAGGAGTCGGGAGGCGCTGCGGAAGGACCGGACCGCGTCGGGTTTATCCCGGGTGACATGGCCAACCCGTCACAGGCGTTTTCAGCCAAGATGTTTGAGCAGTATGCAGCGGACTACGACTTTGAAGTGGTGATTCTCGATGGCGCTGGTGATGCGCAGGTTCAGGCGCAGGTCGTGACCAACGCGATCGCGCAAGGGCTCAAGGCGATCTTTGTAAACCCGAATGATATCAACGCGATTATCCCGTCGTTGATGCAGGCGAAGCAGGCGGGCGTGATCGTCGGTATGTTCTCCTCAGACCTGCCGGAATCCGCGGCTGATGCGCGCGACTTCTTTGTGGGCGTCGACGACAACATGGCCGGCGAGCAGGCTGCCCGGGCGTTTATCAACCAGTTTCCCAACGGCGCAAACATCGTTGA